>NZ_JBFRCN010000012.1:0-157309 GCF_040965835.1 Paraburkholderia sp. BR10872 | reverse complement strand
CTCGGCGGCATCAAGTGGAATTTCACGAAGTTCCTGGTCGACCGCAACGGCGATGTGGTGAAGCGCTATGCGCCGATGACGAAACCCGAGGCGATTGCAGCGGACATCGAAAAGCAGCTCTGAGCGCAGCCTGGCGGCGCAGGCGCGCTAGAGAATCGGCGCGAAGAGCCGCGCGAGATGCATCGTGATCTTGCGCCACGCGGGCGCGTCGCGGTATTCGCTGCGATCGATCTCGAACGCCTCGTCGAAATCGCGCAGCAGCATCGCTTCGACTTCGGCCGCGAAGCCGCGATGCACGGTCAGCACCATGATCTCGAAGTTCAGGCGAAACGACCGGTTATCCAGATTCGCGCTGCCGATCGCCGCAGCCACGTCGTCGATCAGCACGACCTTCTGGTGCAGGAAGCCCGGCTTGTAGCGAAAGATGCGGATGCCCGCGCGTACCGCATCGAAGGCGTACAGCATCGACGCCTCGAAGACCACGTAATGGTCGCGCCGGCTCGGGATCATGATGCGCACGTCCACGCCGCGCAGGGCCGCGAGGCGCAGGGCCGAAAACACGGCTTCGTCGGGCACGAGATAGGGCGTCGTGATCCACAGGCGTTTTTTCGCGGCATTGATCGCCTCGACGAAGAAGAGCGAGCAGGTCTCCTGGCGGTCGGCCGGCCCCGTGGGCAGAACGAGGCAGTACATGTCGTCGCCGTCCCGCGGCACGACCGTGGGCGGCTCGCAGCCGGGCAACTGCTGGGTGGCCCAGTACCAGTCCTCGGTGAAGGCGAACTGCACGTTGGCGACCGCCGGTCCGCGCAGTTCGATATGCGTGTCGCGCCACGGAGAAAGGCGCGTGTTCGCGCCCAGGTATTCGATGCCCACGTTGTGGCCGCCCACGAATGCGTGCTGGCCGTCCACCACGACGATCTTGCGGTGGTTGCGGAAATTGAGCTGGAAGCGATTCACGAAGTGACGTTTCGTCGAGAACGGGTGCACTTCCACGCCGCCGTCCTGCAACTCGTGCACGTAACTGGCGGGCAGGTCGAACGAGCCGATGCTGTCGTAGAGGAAGTACACGCGTACGCCGCGTTTCGTGCAGTCGAGCAGCACATCCTTGAGCATGTCGCCGAGCGCGTCGGCGCGCACGATGAAGAACTGCACGATCACGTAGTGCCGGGCTTGCTCGATCGCATCGAAGATGGCGGAGAAGGTCGCTTCGCCATTCACGAGCGTGCGCACGGCGTTGCCCGGCACGAGCGGCATCCCGCCCAGGCGCGCGAACGTGCGGATCACGCGTACGCCCAGCTCGTCGGCAGGCCATTCGCCCGCGCGGACGAGCTTGTCCCAGTCGGGCGCGTGAGCGCGTGAGCGCAAGGTTTCGTTGCGCAGCCGCCGCGCGTCCGCATAGCCCGCGAACTTGCTGCGGCCAAGAAAGAGATACGGGACGAGCGTGAGGTAGGGCATCGTCGCGAGAGAGACGGCCCAGGCAATCGCGCCTTGCGAGGTGCGCGTGTTGAGGATGGCGTGGCACGCTGCGATCAGTCCGAGCAAATGGATGATCGCGAGCAGCGTGCCGAGATGTGACCAGTCGAATCGCATAGATGCGTGGGACGCTCCTTCAGCCGGACGCAGGACCGGCCCGCGCCGGGAAGCGCACGGCCGGAGGGCTCAATCTTACCGAACCCGCTGCGATGACGGCGAGCGCCCCGGTCCTGCGCGCGGCGAGGCACGGCGCACAGGCGCCGCGGCTCTTTCGCACAGGACGATCAGACCGGCAGATCGCAGGCCTGGATCAGGAAGACCTGGTCGTCGCCGGCGCTCGTCGAGAGCCAGACGAGATCGAGGCCGCCGAACGCCGCTTCCACGTTCTCGCGTTCGTTGCCAATTTCGATCACCAGCACACCGTCGTCGGTGAGCCAGTTGCGTGCGTCCTTGACGATGCGGCGCACGATGTCCATGCCGTCCGCGCCGCCCGCGAGCGCCAGTTCCGGCTCGTGGCGGTATTCGGGCGGCAGCGCCTGCATCGAGTCGGCGTTCACGTACGGCGGGTTGGTGATGATCACGTCGTAGCGGCGCTCGGGCAGCGGCGCGTACAGGTCGCCTTCGAAGAGGGCGATGCGCTCGTCGAGATCGTGTTCGTGCACGTTGCGCCGCGCCACTTCGAGGGCGGGTGCGGACAGATCGACCGCATCGATGTCGGCGTTCGGAAACGCGTGCGCCGCGAGAATCGCAAGGCTCGCCGAGCCGGTGCATAGCTCCAGCACCGCCGTGACTTGTTCGGGATCTTCCACGTAGGGCTGCAGGCCGTCTGCGAGCAGCTCGCCAATGAACGAGCGCGGCACGATGACGCGCTCATCCACGTAGAAGCGCAGGCCGTGCATCCACGCTTCCTGCGTGATGTAGGCCGCGGGGACGCGGTCGGTCGCGCGGCGCTCGATCACGCCGAGCACCTTGTCGATTTCCTCGCTCGTGAGGCGCGCGTCGAGAAACGGGTCGAGCAGGTCGAGCGGCAAATGCAGCGTGTGCAGGATCAGGTACGCGGCTTCGTCGTAGGCGTTGTTCGAGCCGTGGCCGAACGCGAGTTGCGCGGCCGAAAAGCGCGAGACACCGTAGCGCAGCAGGTCGCGAACGGTGGCAAAGGTAGCGGCGAGCGGATGGGTCATGTTCTGGACTCCAGAGCGTGTTCGGTGGGCCGGTCAGGCGATCAGCTGTTCGAGCACGCGGCGATAGACGTTCTTGAGCGGATCGATGAATTTCACTTCGATATGCTCATCGATCTTGTGGATGCTGGCGTTCGGCGGCCCGAACTCCACGACTTGCTCGCACATGCGGGCGATGAAGCGGCCATCGGATGTGCCACCTGTGGTCGAAAGCTCGGTCGTGACGCCGGTTTCGTCGTGGATCGCTTTTTCGAGCGCATTCGAGAGCGCGCCGCGCGGCGTGAGAAAGGGCAGGCCGCTCACGCTCCAGTGCAGGTCGTATTCGAGGCCGTGCTTGTCGAGGATCGCGTGGACGCGCTTTTGCAGGCCTTCCACCGTGCTCGCGGTCGAGAAGCGGAAGTTGAACATCACATCAGCGTGGCCCGGAATCACGTTGCTCGCGCCGGTGCCGCTGTGCATGTTCGACACCTGCCACGTGGTGGGCGGGAAGTACTCGTTGCCGTCGTCCCACTTTTCGGCGACGAGTTCGGCGAGCGCGGGCGCCAGCAGATGCACCGGGTTCTTCGCGAGATGCGGATAGGCGATATGCCCCTGCACACCCTTCACGACGAGCTTGCCCGACATCGAGCCGCGGCGGCCGTTCTTCACGCAGTCGCCGAGCGTATGCGTCGAAGTCGGCTCGCCCACGATGCAGTAATCCATTTTCTCGCCGCGCGCCTGCAGCGCCTCGACGACCTTCACGGTCCCGTCGGTGGCCGGGCCTTCTTCATCGCTCGTGATGAGGAACGCGATGGCGCCGCGATGCTGCGGATGCGTCGCCACGAACTCTTCGCTCGCCACCACGAAGGCCGCGAGCGAAGTCTTCATGTCGGCGGCGCCGCGGCCGTAGAGGATGCCGTCGCGATGCGAGGGCTGGAACGGCGGCGAACTCCATTGCTCGATGGGGCCGGTGGGCACGACGTCGGTGTGGCCTGCGAAGGCGAGCAGCGGGCCTTGCGCGCCCGCAGTGCCGCGCTTGACGGCCCACAGGTTGGTCACGCCGTTGGATTCGATCGTTTCGCACGCGAAGCCGAGCGCACCAAGGCGTTCGGTCATGATGCGCTGGCAGTGCTGGTCGTCGGGCGTGACGGACGCGCGCGCGATCAGGGCTTCGGTAAGGGCGAGGGTGGCGGACATAAAAAGACCACTTTCAATAAAAATGCCGGCGCCGCTGATGGAGCAGGGGCCGGCAACAACGTGTCATGACCATGTGCGCCCAAGCTGCCATCAAGCAGTTCAGACGCACCGGTCTCATGCGGCGCTCAAGCGAACAGCTCCGCATACTGGTCGGCGGAAAAGCCGAGCGTCTTTACGCGGCCGTTCACCACGACGACGGGCCGCTTGATGATCGACGGCTTGTGGATCATCAGCGCGATCGCGCCGGCGGTCGTGTCGGCTTCGGCCTTGTGCACGTCCGACAGGCCGCGCCAGGTCGTGCCGCGCTTGTTGATCAGCTGATCGAGCGACACGTCCTTGAGCCAGTCCTGGACGAGCGCATTCGAGACGCCAGCTTTCTTGAAGTCGTGAAACTCGAACTCGACGCCATGCTCTTCGAGCCACACACGGGCCTTCTTCACGGTGTCGCAGTTCGGAATGCCGTAGACGACGGTCTTGGCGGACTTCGCCATCAGTCGCCTCGCAGCAGCTCGTTCAGGCCGACCTTGGCGCGCGTCTTGGCGTCGACCTTCTTGACGATCACGGCGCAGTACAGGCTGTGCGAGCCGTCCTTCGAGGGCAGGTTGCCCGCGACCACGACCGAGCCTGCCGGGATGCGGCCGTACGAGACTTCGCCGGTTTCGCGATCGTAAATCTTGGTCGACTGGCCAAGGTAGACGCCCATCGAGATGACCGAGTTCTCTTCGACGATCACGCCTTCCACGACTTCCGAGCGCGCGCCGATGAAGCAGTTGTCTTCGATGATGACCGGGTTGGCCTGCAGCGGCTCCAGCACGCCGCCGATGCCGACGCCGCCCGAAAGGTGCACGTTCTTGCCGATCTGCGCGCACGAACCGACCGTGGCCCACGTATCGACCATCGTGCCTTCGTCGACATAGGCGCCGATGTTGGTGTACGACGGCATCAGCACGACGTTCTTCGCGATGAACGAGCCGCGGCGCGCGATGGCCGGCGGCACGACGCGAAAGCCGCCGGCGGCGAAGTCTTCGGCCGTGTAGTTGGCGAACTTCGAGGGCACCTTGTCGTAGAACTGGCTGTAGCCGCCCGCGGGCATCGGTGCGTTGTCTTCCAGGCGGAACGACAGCAGCACGGCCTTCTTCACCCATTGGTTGACGACCCAGTCGCCGTCCTTCTTCTCGGCGCAGCGCAGCGCGCCTTTGTCCAGCTCGGCGATGACATGGGCGACGGCTTCGCGCACGTCGTTCGGAGCCGACCTGGGCGAGAAGTCGGCGCGGTTTTCCCAGGCGGTGTCGATGATCTGCTGAAGTTGTTGCGACATGGTGGTGATTTCGTGAGATTGATGGTTGAAAGCGGTGTTGCGCGCCGCAAGGGGCGGGACCGCGGCGCGCACGAAAAAGGCTTTACGGTTTGAGCGAGCGGCAGAACTCGACGATGCGCTGCGCGCCTTCGATGCACTCCTCGACGTCGGCGACGAGCGCCATGCGCACGAAGTCTTTACCCGGATTCGTGCCATGCGCCTCGCGCGCGAGGAACGAGCCGGGCAGAACCGTCACATTATAGTCGGCGTAGAGACGCTGGGCGAACGCGGTGTCCGCGAGGCCGGTGCGCGCGACGTTGGCCCAGAGGTAGAACGCGGCGTCGGGCAATTTCACGTCGAGCACGTCGGCGAGCATGGGTGTGACGGTCGAGAACTTCTTCACGTATTTCGCGCGGTTTTCGCGGACGTGCGCCTCGTCGCCCCATGCCGCGATGCTGGCGGATTGCCAGACCGGCGACAGTGCCGCGCCGTGATAGGTGCGGTACAGCAGGAACTGCTTGAGGATGGCGGCGTCCCCGGCGACGAACCCCGAGCGCATGCCCGGCGCGTTCGAGCGCTTCGAAAGGCTCGACAGCATGACGAGGCGCTCGAAGCCGCGGCCCAGCTTGTGCGCCGCTTCGAGACCGCCGAGCGGCGGCGTGGCCTCGTCGAAGTAGATCTCCGAGTAGCACTCGTCCGAGGCGATCACGAAGCCGTAGCGGTCGGAGAGCGCGAACAGCTCGCGCCAGTCGTCGAGCGTGATCACGGCACCCGTGGGATTGCCGGGCGAGCACACGTACAGCAGCTGCGTGCGCGCCCAGACTTCTTCGGGAACCTGCGAATAGTCGCAGGCGAAGTTGCGGGCCGGATCGCTATTTACGAAGTACGGCTCGCCGCCGCCGAGCAGCGCGGCGCCTTCGTAGATCTGGTAGAAAGGGTTCGGGCAGAGTACGATCGCCCGCTTTGCGGGGTCTTTCACGCCCGCTGTCGGGTCGACCACGGCCTGCGCGAGCGCGAACAGCGCCTCGCGCGAGCCGGACACAGGCAGGATTTCCGTGTTCGCATCGATGGCCGGCAGCCCGTAGCGCGCCTTCACCCAGTTCGCAATCGACTCGCGCAGCGCCGGGGTGCCCGCCGTGGCCGGGTACGACGAGAGGCCGTCGAGCGAAGCGACGATGGCGTCGCGGATCAGCGCCGGCGTGGGGTGTTTCGGCTCGCCGATCCCGAAGCTGATGTGGCGCAGGCCGGCGTTCGGCGTGATGTCCTTGAAGAGCACGCGCAGCTTTTCGAAGGGATAGGACTGAAGGGTATCGAGTAGCGGATTCACTTGGGGCTGGACAGGCGTGGGCGAAAGACGGATGGCATGGCGCGCAGGATTCGGGTGGCCACTGCGGGCCGGCGAGCCGGTTGCACCGCGCTCGGCGTACAAACACCGATGAACGGCGCGGCCTTGCGGCTGCAAGCGGTCGATTATAGCGTGGCGCCGCTGCTGCTGCGGGCGCCGGCCGGATCCCGCCCTGGCGCGGCCGGTGCCTGCCGGGCGACGAAATAAAGGAAAAGCATGAAAGCTTCGAACGACGTTTCGAACCAAGGCGCAGGCGCTGCGAACGCGCGGCCGGGCCAAGGGCAGCGCAAGCCATGAGCCAGAGCACGGGCTTGCGCGCCGCCTGGCCGACGCTCGCCATCATGATTGGCGCGTCCGTCTGGGGTTTTGTCTGGTATCCGCTGCGCATGCTGGCGGCCGCCGGGCTCACCGGTACGGCCTCGAGCGCGGCAACGAGCGCGGCCGGCTGTCTCTTCGTGCTGGTGCTGCGCTGGCGCTCGCTCGCGAGCGTGCGCTGGCACTGGGTGCTGCCGATGCTCGGACTCGCCGCGGGCGTGACCAACGTCGGGTTCGTGTGGGGCGCAATCCACGGCGAAGTGATGCGCGTGCTGCTGCTCTTTTATCTGACCCCGGCGTGGACGGCGATCTTCGCGCACTTCATCCTGCACGAGCGCCTGAACTGGGCGGGCGGCGCGCTGGCGGCGCTCTCGCTGCTGGGGGCGGTGCTGATGCTCTGGTCGCCGCGGCTCGGCGTGCCGCTGCCCGCCAACGCGGCCGAATGGGCCGGTCTCATCGGCGGCATGGGTTTCGCGATGAGCAACGTGCTCGTCGTAAAGACGAGCCGCGTGCTGCCGCACATGAAGCCCGAGATGCGCACGGCCGTGATCTTCGCGGGCGCGGCGCTGTTCGGCTTGCTGACCTCCTGTTTCGAGCCGATGTCGGCCGCACCGGCGCGCGAGCATCTCGCACGCGTCGTGCTGCTCGTGCTCGCGCTCGGCATCGTGCTCGGCAGCAACAACATGCTCGTCCAGTACGGGCTCGCCCGCGTGCCGGCAAACCGCGCCTCGATCATCATGCTGTTCGAGATCGTCGTGACGGCGCTCACGTCGTGGCTCTTCGCCGGCGAGACGCCGGGCCCGCGCGAATGGGCGGGCGGCGCCTGCATCGTGCTGGCTTCCCTGTTGTCGAGCTGGGTGCACCGGGCGCAGGATGCGCGCAAGGGCGGCGCGCACGCGAGCGCCGATGCGAGCGTCATGACCCACGCCGACGCCAGCCGCACCGATGACGCGGACGACGCCGACGGCAGCGGCCCCGGCGGCGATGATGGCAACGGCGGCGGCAATGGCGATGGCAGCGCAGGCGGCGGAACGGGCCCAGGGCCTTCCCGCGCGCGGAATGGCGCGCGTGCGATGGTATGATTGCCGCTGATTCCCGCCGGCCGCACGCGTGCATGCGCGTTCGTACGGCGAGCCGTGGCGGCTGCCCAGTGCGCACTCCGCCGTCGCGCGATCGATACCGGATGCGCGGCGGCAAGCGACGTACGGCACGGGCGGTCCCGTTCACCACTATTCAAACAGCGATATCGCCGTGCGTCTGACCTCGATTAAACTCGCTGGCTTCAAATCATTCGTCGATCCCACGCATTTCCAGGTTCCGGGCCAACTCGTCGGGGTGGTCGGGCCAAACGGCTGTGGGAAATCCAACATCATCGACGCGGTGCGCTGGGTGCTGGGTGAATCCCGGGCGTCCGAGCTGCGCGGCGAGTCGATGCAGGACGTCATCTTCAACGGTTCCACCGCGCGCAAGCCGGGCAGCCGCGCGAGCGTCGAACTGGTGTTCGACAATGCGGACGGCCGCGCCGCAGGGCAGTGGGGCCAGTATGCCGAGATTGCCGTGAAGCGCGTGCTCACGCGCGACGGCACGTCGAGCTACTACATCAACAACCTGCCGGCGCGCCGGCGCGACATTCAGGATATTTTCCTGGGTACTGGCCTCGGCCCGCGCGCCTACGCGATCATCGGGCAGGGCATGATCGCGCGGATCATCGAGGCGAAGCCCGAAGAGCTGCGCGTGTTCCTCGAAGAAGCCGCGGGCGTGTCGAAATACAAGGAACGCCGCCGCGAGACCGAGAACCGCCTGCACGACACGCGCGAGAACCTGACGCGTGTCGAGGACATCGTGCGCGAGCTGTCCAGCAACCTGGAAAAGCTCGAGGGCCAGGCGGTCGTTGCCACGAAATATCGCGAGCTGCAGGCCGAGGGCGAGGAAAAGCAGCGCCTTCTGTGGCTCTTGCGCAAGAACGAGGCAGCGGGCGAGCAGCAACGCCAGCAGCGCGCGATCGAGCAGGCGCAGATCGACCTGGAGCGCCATACCGCGCAGCTGCGCGAAGTGGAAGCGCAGCTCGAAACGCTGCGCGTGGCCCACTACTCGGCAAGCGACGCCATGCAGGGCGCGCAGGGCGCGCTTTACGAAGCGAACGCCGAGGTGAGCCGTCTCGAGGCCGAGATCAAGTTCATCGTCGAGTCGCGCAACCGCGTGCAGGCGCAGATCGCCGCGCTCACCGCGCAGCGCGAGCAATGGCAGGTCCAGGCGCAGAAGGCACAGGACGACATCGAAGACGCCGAAGAACAACTGGCGATCGCCGAGGAAAAGGCTGCGCTGGCCGAGGAAGATGCGGCGGCGAAGCAGGAAGCGCTGCCCGCGCTCGAAAACCGCTGGCGCGACGCGCAGGCGCAACTGAACGACGAGCGCGCGGGCATCGCGCGCACCGAGCAGGCCATCAAGCTCGAAGCCGCGCATCAACGCAACGCCGACCAGATGCTTCAGCAGCTTCAGCAGCGCCACGAGCGTCTGAAGTCGGAGGAAGGCGGCCTCGACGCGCCGGACGAAGCTCAGCTCGAAGAGCTGCGCATGCAGCTGGCCGAGCAGGAGGAAGTCCTTCACGAAGCGCAGGCGCGCCTCGCCGACGCGCAGGAAACGGTGCCGCGCCTCGACGCGGAACGCCGCGCCGCACACGAGCGCGTGCAGGCGGAAAACGCACAGATCCACCAGTTCGAAGCCCGTCTCGCTGCACTCAAGCAACTGCAGGAAAACGTGCAGACGGAAGGCAAGGTCCAGCCGTGGCTCGAACGTCACGAACTGGGCGCGTTGCCGCGGCTGTGGAAAAAGCTGCACGTCGAAGCCGGTTGGGAAACGGCGCTCGAATCGGTGTTGCGCGAGCGGCTCGCCGCGCTCGAGGTGTCGAACCTCGACTGGGTGAAGGCATTCGCGAGCGACGCTCCACCTGCGAAGCTCGCGTTCTATTCGCCGCCGGCCGCGGGTCAGGCAAGCGCTGCGGCCGCGGGACTCACGCCGCTGCTCTCGCTCGTCCGTATCGACGATGCAGGCTTGCGCGCGGTGCTCACCGAATGGCTCGGCTCGACCTACGTTGCGAACGATCTCGCCGAAGCGCTCGCCCAGCGTGCGCAGCTGCCAGGCAGCGGCGCGTTCGTCGTGAAGGCTGGCCATACGGTGACGCGCGTAGGCGTGCAGCTGTACGCCGCCGACACCGAGCAGGCCGGCATGCTCGCGCGTCAGCAGGAAATCGAGAATCTCGAGCGCCAGGTGCGCGCCCAGACGCTGCTCGCCGACGATGCTCGCACGGCTGTCGTGCGCGCGGAAGCGGCGCACACGCAGGCCGCCCAGGTGCTCACGGATGTGCGCCAGCAGGCCGAGCGCGCGACCCAGCGCGTGCACGCGCTGCAGATGGATGTGCTCAAGCTGACGCAGGCGCATGAACGCTACACGGCGCGCAGCACGCAGATCCGCGAAGAGCTCGACGAGATCCGCACGCAGATCGAAGAGCAGCGCGCATTGCGGGCAGAATCGGAAGCGAACTTCGAGCGCCACGATGTGGAACTCGCCGAACTGCAGGCCCGCTTCGAGGACAACCAGCTCGCCTTCGAGTCGCTCGACGAGGAACTCGGCGCGGCGCGCAATGAGGCGCGCGACCTCGAACGTGCGGCGGCCGACGCGCGCTTTGCCGCGCGCAACATGGCGAACCGCATCGAAGAGTTGAAGCGCAACATTCAGGTCGCGCACGATCAGAGCGAACGCGTGGCCGCGTCGCTCGAAGACGCGCGCGCCGAGCTGGAAACGATCAACGAGCAGACCGCGCACACGGGCCTGCAGGACGCGCTGGAAATTCGCGCCCAGAAGGAAGATACGCTGCGTGCCGCGCGCGCCGAACTCGACGATCTGAGCGCGAAGCTGCGGGCCGCCGACGAAACCCGCCTCGCCGCGGAGCGCGCGTTGCAGCCGTTGCGCGACCGCATCACGGAGCTTCAGCTCAAGGAGCAGGCCGCGCGCCTGAACGGCGAGCAGTTCGTCGAGCAACTGCAGGCTGCGGGCGTCGACGAGGCCGCGCTGCAGGAAAAGCTCACGGCCGATATGAAGCCGTCGTATCTGCAAGGCGAGGTTACGCGCATCAACAACGCGATTACGGCGCTTGGGCCCGTGAACATGGCCGCGCTCGACGAACTGGCCGCGGCGAAGGAGCGCAAGACCTTCCTCGACGCGCAGTCGGCCGACCTCACGAGCGCAATCGAGACGCTCGAAGACGCGATCCGCAAGATCGACCAGGAAACGCGCACGCTGCTGCAGGGCACCTTCGACGAGGTGAACCGTCATTTCGGCGAGCTGTTCCCGCGCCTGTTCGGCGGCGGTCAGGCGAAGCTCATCATGACCGGCGACGAGATTCTCGACGCCGGCGTGCAGGTGATGGCGCAACCGCCCGGCAAGAAGAATTCGACGATTCACCTGCTCTCCGGCGGCGAGAAAGCGCTCACGGCCACGGCCCTCGTGTTCGCGATGTTCCAGCTCAACCCGGCGCCGTTCTGCTTGCTAGACGAAGTGGACGCACCGCTCGACGACGCGAACACCGAGCGCTTCGCGAACCTTGTTCGCGCGATGTCGGACAAAACACAGTTCCTGTTCATTTCGCACAACAAGATCGCCATGGAGATGGCGCAGCAGCTCATTGGCGTGACGATGCAGGAGCAGGGCGTTTCGCGCATCGTCGCGGTCGACATGGAAACGGCAGCGGGTTTCGCCCAAAATACGGTCTAATCGATTTATACGGTCTAACGGACGGCGCGCGATGCGCGGCCGGCGGCGCCATCAGTGAGGCAGCCGCCGCGCGCAATGCGCGCGCCAGAGCAACGGCGCATGCAATGAGCACGCCGTCGAAAAAGAATTGCTGATGGAGCATGCATGGATGAATTGACTCTCGGGTTGATCGGCGCGGGCGCCGTGGTCGTCGGGGGCGTGGTGGTGTACAACGCGTGGCAGGGCGCGAGAGTGCGCCGGCGCATGCCGCGCCCGATGCCCGAAGAGGCAGTCGAAGCGCCGCAGCGCGACGAGTTCCAGGAGCCGAGCCCGTTCATCGAACCGGCCCATGCTCCGTCGCGCCGCGAGCCGTCGCTCGCGGGCAGCACGCAAGCCGGGCGCGTGGAGCCGGGTTTCGGCACTGCTGCGCCGCTCGACACGCCAGCCGACATCCAGGCGGAAACGACGACACCCAACGGCTTTCCGGAAGCTGAATCCGACGCGCACGAAGTTGCCGAGAAGGCTGCCGACAAGGCGCCGGCTGCAACTGCGGCTGCCCCGCAATCCGCAAAGGACGATGGCGACGAAGCGGAGCGCATCGAGCCGGTCATGCCGGCGGCCACGACGATCTCTTCGGCGCCGCCCGCCGTGGTCGACCGTCGCATCGACTGCATCGTGCCGATCCGGCTTGGTGCGCCGGTGGCAGGCGAGCGGGTGATTCCGTTTGCGCAGCGATTGCGCCGCGCGGGCAGCAAGCCGGTTCATATCGAAGGCAAACCCGAAGGGGGCGACGGCTGGGAGTTGCTCCAGAGCGGCGTGCGCTACGAGGAACTGCGCGCGGCCGCGCAACTCGCGAATCGCAACGGCCCGCTCAACGAACTCGAGTTCTCGGAATTCGTGACCGGCGTGCAGCAATTCGCCGACGCGCTCGACGCCGCGCCCGAGTTTCCGGACATGATGGAGACGGTCGCCATGGCGCGCGAACTGGACGGCTTCGCGGCGCAATGCGACGCCCAGCTTTCCGTGAACGTGATGTCGGACGGCGCGCCGTGGTCGGCAAACTACGTGCAGGCGGTGGCGGCGCAGGACGGCTTGCTGCTTTCGCGCGACGGCACGCGCTTCGTCAAGCTCGATGCGAAGCAGAGCCCCGTTTTCATGCTGCAGTTCGGCGACACCAACTTCCTGCGCGACGACCTCACGTACAAGGGCGGTGAACTGATCACGCTGATCCTCGACGTGCCCGTGGCCGAAGAAGACATCCTGCCGTTCCGCCTGATGTGCGACTACGCGAAATCGCTTGCCGAGCGCATTGGCGGGCGCGTGGTCGACGACCAGCGCCGGCCGCTGCCGGAATCGGTGTTGCAGTCGATCGACAAGCAGCTGATGACGCTCTACGCGAAGCTGGAGCAGGCCGGTATTCCGGCGGGCTCGCCGGCCACGCGGCGTCTGTTCAGCCAGTAACGCCGAAGGCCGGCAGCCGGCCAGAAAAAAAGGCGCGACGCCCTAAGGGCGCCGCGCCTTTTTTGCGCGCGCCCGGTACAGCGTAGAGGGCATCGGCACGCGTGTTGCAGTGCATTCAAGGTCGCCCTGCGGGCCCTGGGTGTCAGTGCGACGCACGCAACGTCGGCCATTCGGCCAGGACGCTTGCGAGACCCGTTCGGCGGCGCACGCAGATAGCCGCTCGCCCGATGCGACACGCGCGGCTTCCTGAGATAATCTGACGTCCGAAATCATTTTCAACAGCGAGTTGCCCCAAGGCATGGTCCGTACTTCCGCCCGTCCCCCCGAAGAAGCCACCGCTGCACAGCGCGCGGTGTGGTTGCGCGCCGAACTCGAGCGTGCGAATCACGCCTACTACGTGCTCGACCAGCCGGAGCTGCCTGACGCGGAATACGACAAGCTGTTCGGCGAACTTCAGCAAATCGAAGCCGATCATCCCGACCTCATCACGCCCGATTCGCCCACGCAGCGTGTGGGTGGCGAAGTCGCCGGGGGCTTCGAGCCCGTGGTCCACGACGTGCCGATGTTGTCGCTCAACAACGGCTTTGCCGACGAAGACATCGTCGCGTTCGACAAGCGCGTGGCCGATGCGCTCGGCAAGATCGAAGGCGCCGGAGTCGTCGAGGTCGAATACGCCGCCGAACTCAAGTTCGACGGCCTCGCCATCTCGCTGCGCTACGTCGACGGCGTGTTCGTCCAGGCCTCCACGCGCGGCGATGGCGCGACCGGCGAGAACGTCACGGAGAACGTGCGCACGATCCGCTCGCTGCCCTTGCGCCTGAAGGGCAAGCGCGTGCCGAAGGTGCTCGACGTGCGCGGCGAGGTGCTGATGTTCCGCCGCGACTTCGAGCGCATGAACCAGCGTCAGCGCGATGCCGGCCACAAGGAATTCGCGAACCCGCGCAACGCGGCGGCGGGCAGCCTGCGCCAGCTCGATCCGAAAATCACGGCGCAGCGGCCGCTCTCGTTTTTCGCTTACGGCATTGGCGTGCTCGACGGCGAGCCGATGCCGGCCACCCATAGCGAACTGCTCGACTGGTACGCGGAAATGGGCCTGCCGGTCAATGCCGAGCGAGCGGTCGTGAAGGGCGCGCACGGTCTGCTGGAATTTTTCCGCACGGTGGGCGAGAAGCGCGACGGCCTGCCGTACGACATCGACGGCGTGGTCTACAAGGTGAACCGCCGCGACGAGCAGGATGCGCTCGGCTTCGTCTCGCGCGCGCCGCGCTTCGCGCTCGCGCACAAGTTCCCGGCCCAGGAAGCGCTCACGAAGCTGCTGGCGATCGACGTCCAGGTGGGCCGCACGGGCGCGATTACGCCGGTCGCGCGGCTCGAGCCGGTGTTCGTCGGCGGCGCGACGGTGACCAACGCCACGCTGCACAACGAAGACGAGGTGCGGCGCAAGGACATCCGCATCGGCGACACGGTGATCGTGCGGCGTGCCGGCGACGTGATTCCGGAGGTGGTCAGTGCGCTCATGGACCGCCGTCCGGCCGACGCCCACGAGTTCGTCATGCCGACCGAATGCCCGGTCTGCGGGTCGCGCATCGAGCGGCTGCCCGACGAGGCAATCGCGCGTTGCACGGGCGGACTGTTCTGTCCGGCCCAGCGCAAGCAGGCGCTCTGGCACTTCGCCCAGCGCCGCGCGCTCGATATCGACGGCCTGGGCGAGAAGATCATCGACCAGCTGGTCGACCAGAACCTCGTGCGCACGCCCGCCGATCTGTTCAATCTCGGCTTCGGCACGCTCGCGCAACTCGAGCGCATGGCGGACAAGTCGGCGCAGAACCTGCTCGACTCGCTCGAGAAGGCCAAATCGACGTCACTTGCGCGCTTCGTTTACGCGCTCGGCATCCGGCACGTGGGCGAATCGACGGCGAAGGATCTTGCGAAGCACTTCGGCTCGCTCGATCCGATCATGAACGCGACGGTCGAGGAATTGCTCGAAGTCAACGATGTGGGCCCTATCGTCGCGCTTGCGATCCACGAGTTTTTTGCGGAAGAGCATAACCGCACAGTGATCGAGCAACTGCGCGCGCCGGGCAAAGTGACATGGGCGGAAGGGCCGCCCGCGCCCAAGGCGCCGGTGGGCGTGCTGGCCGGCAAGACGGTGGTGCTCACGGGTACGCTGCCCACGCTCTCGCGCGACGAGGCAAAGGAGATGCTCGAAGCAGCCGGTGCGAAGGTCGCCGGCTCGGTATCGAAGAAGACCGATTACGTGGTGGCGGGCGCCGACGCGGGCAGCAAGCTCGCAAAAGCCGAGGAACTCGGCGTGCCGGTGCTCGACGAAGAAGGAATGCGCAAGCTCCTGGAGGGGCAAACGACATGATTCGCGAAATTCTCAGAATGGGCGATCCGCGCCTGCTTGGCATTGCGAGGCCGGTCGATCACTTCGATACGCCCGAGTTGCACGAACTCATTGCCGATATGTTCGACACCATGCATGCGGCGAACGGCGCCGGACTCGCCGCCCCGCAGATCGGCGTCGATTTGCAGGTGGTGATCTTCGGTTTCGAGCAGAACGAGCGCTATCCCGAGGCGCCGGCCGTGCCGCAGACGGTGCTCATCAACCCGGTCATCCATCCGCTGTCGCACGACATGGAAGAGGGCTGGGAGGGGTGTCTCTCGGTGCCGGGCCTGCGCGGCGCCGTGAGCCGCTATTCGATGATCCGCTACGACGGCTTCGATCAGTACGGCACGCCCATCGAACGTGTGGCCGAGGGCTTTCACGCACGGGTCGTCCAGCACGAATGCGATCACCTGATCGGCAAGCTGTACCCCATGCGCATTACCGACTTCTCGAAGTTCGGCTTTACGGAGGTCCTGTTTCCGGAACTCGACCCGAACCGCGACGACTGAAAGTCGAAGCATCAAGAAAAACGGGAGCCATCTGGCTCCCGTTTTTCATACAGTGCGGCGTTCGACGCCGATGTGGCGCTAGAACGCTTCGTTGGCGGCCAGATAGCGCCATTGGCCCTGCGGCAGTGCGCCGAGCAGCACGCGGCCCATGCGCACACGCTTGAGGCCCACGACCTTGAGGCCGACCAGTTCGCACATGCGACGGATCTGGCGCTTCTTGCCTTCGCGCAGCACGAAACGCAACTGCTCGCCGTTTTGCCAGCTCACCTGCGCGGGCTTGAGCGGCACGTCGTCGAGCGACAGGCCGTGGCGCAGCTGAGCGAGCAACTCGGGCGGGAAGTGCTGGTCGATTTCGGTCTCGATGTCGTTGTAGGTGACGCGCACGAGGTATTCCTTGTCGATGTCCGAGCTCTCGCCGATCAACTGCTTGGCCACGCGACCGTCCTGGGTCAGCACGAGCAGGCCGGTCGAGTCGATGTCGAGGCGGCCGGCCGGCGCGAGCGTGCGCAGATGCTTCGCCGAGAAGCGGATGCCCGAGTGGTCGCCGTCCCAATGATTCTCGCCCGTGATGAGCGTGGCGGCGGGTTCATAGCCGTCCTCGGCCTGGCCCGACACGTAGCCCACCGGCTTGTGCAGCAGGATCGTCACCTGGCGCGCCTGCGCGGCGAGCGCGGCCGGATCGACTTCGATGCGCTGATTCGGCGTGACCTTGGCGCCGAGCGTGTCGACGACTTCGCCGTCCACATAAACCCAGCCTTTTTCGATCCATTCGTCGGCTTCACGGCGCGAGCACAGGCCCAGTTCGGACATGCGCTTGGAAAGGCGCAGGGTGTTGTCGCCATCGACTTCTTCGCGCGGTGTGCGGCGCGGTGCGGTTTCGGCGTCGTCGGTGCGGCGCGGGGGCTTCCCAACCGGTTTGACAGGGCTGGCGGTCTTGCGGCTGCCACCGCCTTCTTCGGTACTGCGGCGAGCGCGCGGCGCAGCGCCGCCGCGGTCATCGCTCCAGGCGGATTTCACCGGGCGCGCGAAACGGCGATCCGTGCCCTCGTCGCGGGTGCGTGCGGGGCGGCGGTCGTCGCTGTCACTGCGCCGTTCGAAGCGTCCCTCGCTGCCTTCGCCGCGGCTACGCGGCGGGCGGCGATCATCGCCTTCGCTGCGCCGTTCGAAGCGACGCTCGCTGCCTTCCTCGCGGCTGCGTGGCGGGCGGCGGTCATCGCCCTCGGTACGACGCGCGAAGGGGCGTGCACCGCCTTCGTCGCGGCCGCGTGCGGGGCGACGGTCATCGCCTTCGGTGCGTCGTTCGAAACGACGTTCGCCACCGTCTTCGCGGCTGCGCGGCGGGCGTCGGTCGTCGCCCTCGGCACGCCGCGCGAAGGGGCGTGCGCCGCCTTCATCGCGGCCACGTGCGGTGCGGCGATCATCGCCCTCGGTGCGTCGTTCGAAGCGACGCTCGCCTCCTTCTTCGCGGCTACGCGGCGGACGACGATCATCACCCTCGGCACGGCGCGCGAAGGGGCGTGCGCCACCTTCTTCACGGCTACGCGGCGGACGTCGGTCATCGCCCTCGGTGCGTCGTGCAAAGGGGCGTGCGCCACCTTCTTCACGGCTACGCGGCGGACGACGATCATCACCCTCGGCACGGCGCGCGAAGGAGCGTGCGCCACCTTCTTCACGGCTACGCGGCGGACGACGATCATCACCCTCGGCACGGCGCGCGAAGGAGCGTGCGCCACCTTCTTCACGGCTGCGCGGCGGACGTCGGTCGTCACCCTCGGCGCGGCGCGCGAAGGGGCGTGCACCACCTTCGTCACGGCCGCGTGCAAATCCACGCGCCTCATCGCCGGAGCGACGGGCTGGGCGGCGCTCGTCGCCGAATCCGCCTTCGCGAGCCGGCCGCGCCGGGCGCTCGCCCGGGCGCGTATCGCCAGTGCGAGGCGCGGTGCGTCCGGTTGAGGCGCGCACGGGCTTCCCGGCGGAAGTCTTCGCGGCCGATGTCGGCCGAGCGTCCGTCGCCCGCACCTCCGCCGGCCGCACCGGCTTACGCGCGGTCGTACTGCCGCGGCGGACGGGGGCGCGTTCCGGAGTGGTCGGGCGCGGATGTTTGGCTGTCAGTTTGGCTCGCATGGATCTGGTATTTCGCTTGGGTCATTCACACTGCGATCGCGCGCAGCAATTCGGTTTCGACATGAATCTGCTGGCGGTTGTCGGAGAGCCCCGAGCCGTCGAGCAGAAACACGTCTTCCACGCGTTCGCCGAGCGTATTGATCCGCGCCGCATGGACGCCGACCTGATGCTCCGCGAGCACGCGCGCGATGGAATAGAGAAGGCCCGGCCGGTCGTTCGCCGACACGGACAGGATGTAGTATTGGCCGCGCTCGTCGGCCCGCAGGTCGACGCGCGGCGTCACCGGGAAGGTGCGTGACAGGCGCGAGAGACGGCCCTTCGACGGCTCGGGCAGGGCATTGCCCGTCGCCTTCAGACGCGCCGCGAGTTCCTGCTCGACGAGGTTCGCGATATCGCGGTAGTGCACGTCGCCCTCGGTGTGGGCGACGATGAAGTTATCGAGCGCGTAGCCGTGGCGCGTGGTGCTCACGCGCGCGTCGAGCACGGAAAGACCGCTGCGGTCGAAGTACGCGCACATCGTCGCGAACAGGTCGGGGCGGTCCTGCGCGTAGACGAGCACCTGCAGCGACTCGCCGATCGGCGACGGGCGCGCACGCACGACCGGCTCCGGCGCCTCGACGTGGCGGTAGAGCACGCGCGTTTGCCAGGCGATATCGGCGGCGTCGTGGCGCAGGAAGTAGCCGACGTCGAGCTTGTCCCAGAGCGCGCGGTGCGCGTGCTCCGGCACGGTCTCGAGACGCAGCAGCGCAAGCGCCAGCTCCTGACGCGTCTTGAGCTCCGAGTGCGCGTCGGGCTTGGCGCCGCCGAGCACGGCGAGCGTCGAGCGGTAGAGGTCTTCGAGCAGCTTGCCTTTCCAGTTGTTCCAGACCTTTGGGCTCGTGCCGCGAATGTCGGCGACCGTCAGCAGGTAGAGCGCCGAAAGACGCCGCTCCGTACCGACGAGCTCCGCGAAGCGCTTCACGACCTCAGGGTCGGTGATGTCCTGCTTCTGGGCGACCTGGCTCATCGTCAGGTGCTGCTGGACGAGCCAGACGACCAGGTCCGCGTCGTCGCCCGTGATGTCGTGCTCGCGGCAAAAGCGCCGCGCGTCGGCCATGCCGAGCTGCGAGTGGTCGCCGCCGCGGCCCTTGGCGATGTCGTGGAACAGCGCCGCGACGTAGAGCACCCACGGACGCTCGAAGTTGGCGATGAGCTGGCTGCAGAACGGATACTCGTGCGCATGCTCGGCCACGGCGAAGCGGCGCATATTGCGCAGCACCATCAGGATGTGCTGATCGACCGTATAGACGTGATAGAGGTCGTGCTGCATCTGCCCGACGATGCGGCGGAAATTCAGCAGATAGCGCCCGAGCACGCTCGTCTGGTTCATGAGGCGCATGGCGTGCGTAATCCCGGCCGGCTGCTTGAGGATCTCCATGAAGAGCCGGCGGTTTTCCGGGTCGCGGCGCCAGTTCTGGTCCATGGTCTCGCGCGCGTTGTAGAGCGCGCGCAGCGTGCGCGCCGACAGGCCCTTCACGCCGGGCACCTGCTCGTAGAGCAGGAACGCCTCGAGGATTGCGTGCGGCTCGCGCTCGAACACGTCGTCGCTGACGATCTCCAGCATCCCCTGCTTCTCGACGAAGTGCTCCGAGAGCGTGCGCGTGATGCCGCTCGTGCTCGGGAAGAGCTGCGCCTCGATGTTCTGGATCAGGATGGTAGAAAGCTGAGTGACCGCCTTCGCGGCCCAGTAGTAGCGGCGCATGAGCTGTTCGCTCGCGCGCCGCGCGCTGCTCGCCTTGTAGCCGAAGCTTTCGGCCACGGCCGTCTGCAGGTCGAACACGAGGATGTCCTGGCGGCGGCCCGCGATCACATGCAGGCGCGCGCGCAGCGCCTTGAGAAATGCCTCGTTGCGGCGCAGTTCGCGCGCCTCGCGCCCGGTGATGAGGCCGCGCTGGTCCAGCTCCTTCCAGCTGCTGCCGAAGGCGGCGGCCTCGGTGATCCAGAGGATCAGCTGCAGGTCGCGCAGGCCGCCGGGGCTTTCCTTGATGTTGGGTTCGAGCGAATAGGGCGTGTCCTGGAAGCGCGCATGGCGCTGGCGCATTTCGAGCACCTTCGCCTGGAAGAACGCGCGCGGGTCCATGGCGTCGCGATAGCGCTGCGCGAAGTCGCCGAACAGCGTCGCGCTGCCCGTGATGCGGCGCGCCTCGAGGAGCGACGTGCGCACGGTGACGTCATTGGCGGCTTCTTCGAGGCATTGCGAGACGCTGCGCACGCTGCTGCCGATATCGAGTCCGAGATCCCATGCAAGGCCGATAAAACGCTCGATGCGTTCTTCGAGCGGCGCGAGCGGCTCGTCGTCCGGCAGCAGCACGAGGATGTCGACGTCGGACCAGGGCGCAAGCTCGCCGCGCCCGAAGCCGCCCACCGCCACGAGCGCCAGCGTGGCCGGCAGCTCGCACCGGTCCCAGGCGCTGCGCAAGGTGTCGTCGGTGATGCGGGCGAGGGCGCGCATCAGCGAGTCGACATTGGTCGCGGTCTTGAAACGCTCGAGCAACTGGGCCTTGGCGGCCTTGTAGTCGGACTTCAGCGACGACGTATCGGGAACGGCGACAGCGGGAACACTCATGGGCTCGGGTCGTGTCTGGCGTGGTTGGGCGGGCGGCTGGTCGTGCGCGCGGCGCGCCTCGCGATGGCGGCTGGCCGCGTTGGTTCGTCGGTTAATGCGTCGGCTGCTTTACGGGCCGCCTCATCGGCCGCGGGCGCCGGGCGGCGTCCGCATTCGGTGCATCGCTCGCGCTGGACGTACTGCCTCGAGGCCGCAGGCCGATGTTCTACGAGCCTATCCATTTTGCGCCGGATCGCGCCACGAAGCGCTTTCCGGCACTTAGTCGGGCGCTCAGGCCGCGGTGCCCGCCATCTGCGCGACGATGGCAGGCTTGGCGGGCGTACCCGCCGAGACCGTCAGCACTTCGTAGCCGGTTTCCGTCACGAGTACCGTGTGTTCCCACTGTGCCGAGAGGCTGCGGTCCTTCGTCTTGACGGTCCACTGGTCCGGCATGGTGCGAATGTCGCGGCGGCCGGCATTGATCATCGGCTCGACGGTGAAGATCATGCCGGGCACGAGCTCGATGCCGGTGCCGGGGCGGCCGTAGTGCAGGACCTGCGGATCTTCGTGGAACACCGTGCCGATGCCGTGGCCGCAGTATTCGCGCACCACGCTGTAGCCCTGGCTTTCGGCGTAGCGCTGAATGGCGTGGCCGATGTCGCCCAGATGGCCGCCGGGACGCACCTGGTCGATGCCGAGCCACATGCATTCATAGGTGGTCTGCACGAGGCGCTTCGCGAGGATCGAGCCTTCGCCGACGATGAACATGCGGCTCGTGTCGCCGAAATAGCCTTCCTTGATGACGGTGATGTCGATATTGAGCGCGTCGCCGTTCTTCAGCGCCTTGTCGCCGGGAATACCGTGACAGATCACGTCGTTCACAGAGGTGCAGATTGCCTTCGGGTAGGGCGGATAGCCCGGCGGCTGATAGTTCAGCGGCGCGGGCACCGTGCCCTGCACGTTGGTCATGTACTCGTGGCAAAGGCGGTCGAGCTCACCCGTCGTCACACCCGCGGTGACGAACGGCGTGATGTAGTCGAGCACCTCGCTCGCCAGCCGGCAGGCGACGCGCATTTGCGCGATGTCTTGTTCGTTCTTGATCGAAATGGCCATGGTATGCGCCCGGAAATGCAGTCGAATATCGAATTATCGCACCTAATGCCAGGGGTCGCTGACTTTTGAGAAGGCGGGGCGCCATCAATGGCAAATGCGGCGCGCGCCGCATTGCCATTGATGGCGCCGTATTCCGCGGGTAATAGCTGTCTTGAGTAAGGGGCAGTTTGCGTGCTATACTCTTCGGCTAAGTCGCTTCCCATAGCGTTCGGAGTTCGTGGAAGTGGCTGGATCCGCCGTTGCCGCGGAGCGCTTTGCCAAAAACGCATTTTGGCGGGTGCGCGAAGAACATTCGGAAGCATCTTCTTCAGGCAGCACACTCGCAAGCCGGCGCACCCAGGGTGTCGGGCGCGTCGATCTCCGGAAATGGGAGGGCGCACCGATACGGCAGCCGGCTTCAGACCCAAACCCTAGCGGAGAATTTCTCATGGCAGTTACCATGCGCCAAATGCTGGAAGCCGGTGTCCACTTCGGTCACCAAACGCGCTTCTGGAACCCGAAGATGGCCCCCTTCATCTTCGGTCATCGCAACAAGATTCACATCATCAACCTCGAAAAGACGCTGCCGATGTACAACGACGCGCTGAAGTACGTGCGTCAACTGGCAGCGAACCGCGGCACGATCCTGTTCGTCGGCACGAAGCGTCAATCGCGCGACACGATCGCCGAAGAGGCGCAACGCGCTGGTATGCCGTTCGTGAACGCACGCTGGCTCGGCGGCATGCTGACCAACTTCAAGACGCTGAAGGTTTCGATCAAGCGCCTGAAGGACATGGAAGCAGCCGTGGAAGCGGGCGAGCTCGAGAAGATGAGCAAGAAGGAAGCGCTCCTGTTCGAACGCGAAATCGCCAAGCTGCAGAAGTCGATCGGCGGCGTGAAGGACATGGGCGGCATTCCGGACGCGATCTTCGTGGTCGACGTCGGCTACCACAAGATTGCCGTGACGGAAGCGAACAAGCTGGGCATCCCCGTGATCGCCGTGGTCGACACGAACCACTCGCCGGAAGGCATCGATTACGTGATCCCGGGCAACGACGACGCGAGCAAGGCTGTTGCGCTCTACACGCAAGGCGTGGCTGACGCGATCCTCGAAGGCCGTGCGAACGCGGTCAACGACGTGGTTGTCGCTGCGCGCGGCAACGACGGCGACGACGAGTTCGTCGAGGTCAACCCGGAGGCGTAAGCTGCCCCGTGTCCGGCAAGAAAAGGGGGCTTTCCATAGGCCCCTTTTTTTTAAGCCGCGACTTTCGTCGCCGCGTCATATGAGCGGCACCGTAGCCCTGTAGAAGCAGCTGTAAAAAAGCGTTTCACCGCAGGCGGAAACGGAAACGAATTTCTGCCGGCCGCGTCGAAAGGCGGGCGGCGTGTACCAGACAGACTCAAGGAGCGAATGATGGCGGCAATTACCGCAAGCATGGTGGCAGAACTGCGCGCGAAGACCGACGCGCCGATGATGGAATGCAAGAAGGCGCTGACGGAAGCCGACGGCGACTTGGCGCGTGCCGAAGAACTGCTGCGCGTGAAGCTCGGCAACAAGGCCAGCAAGGCCGCTTCGCGCGTCACGGCTGAAGGCGTGATCTCGTCGTTCATCGGCGGCGGCGCTGGCGCGATCGTCGAACTGAACTGCGAAACCGACTTCGTTTCGAAGAACGATGACTTCATCGGCTTCTCGAAGAAGATCGCCGAACTCGTCGCCACGCAAAACCCGGCTGACGTCGCCGCTCTGTCGGCGCTGGCGCTGGACGGCTCGACGGTCGACGCAGTGCGCCTCGCACTGGTCGGCAAGATCGGCGAAAACCTCTCGATCCGCCGTTTCGCGCGTTTCGAAACCGCCAACCAGCTGGCTGCGTACCTGCACGGCACGCGCATCGGCGTGCTGGTCGAGTACACGGGTGCCGACGAGCAAGTGGGCAAGGACGTCGCGATGCACATCGCCGCGATGAAGCCGGTCTCGCTGTCGTCGGACGACGTGCCTGCCGACCTGATCGCCAAGGAGCGCAGCATCGCCGAGCAGAAGGCTGCCGAATCGGGCAAGCCGGCTGAGATCGTCGCGAAGATGGTCGAAGGTTCGGTCCAGAAGTACCTGAAGGAAGTCTCGCTGCTGAACCAGCCGTTCGTTAAGAACGACAAGCAGACGATCGAGCAGATGCTCAAGGCTGCTGGCACGACGGTGCAGAAGTTCGCCCTCTTCGTGGTCGGCGAAGGCATCGAGAAGCGCCAGGACGACTTCGCTGCCGAAGTGGCCGCGCAAGTCGCTGCTGCAAAGCAGCAATAAGGATCGGTCAGCCCGTCTCGCCGCGCCCGGCGCGGCAGGCGGCGACTGCAGTTGTTGCAGCACCGCAGTTTGTTCAGTGGTAAGCCGTGGCGGAGCAATCCGCCGTGGCGGGCAGCGTAGCGGCGACGCGCATGGTAGTCCCCCGCCGTGCGCGGCGTCGGAAATCTTCGCTATTTCTGGCGGCGCTTGCCCGAAGCCGTATTTCACCCCTACAGTTTCAAGTTATTGCCCTTTGCGCGCGATCCTGGATACCTCCATGCCCACACCCGCCTATAAACGCGTCCTGCTCAAACTTTCCGGCGAAGCCCTGATGGGCGATGATGCCTTCGGCATCAATCGCGCCACGATCGAACGTATGGTGGCAGACGTGGCCGAGGTGGTGCGTCTGGGCACCCAGCTCGCAGTCGTGATCGGCGGCGGCAACATTTTCCGCGGTGTCGCGGGCGGCGCAGCCGGTATGGACCGCGCCACGGCCGACTATATGGGCATGCTGGCCACGATGATGAACGCGCTCGCGCTGCAGGACGCCATGCGTCACGCGGGCATCGAGGCGCGCGTGCAGTCGGCGCTGCGCATGGACCAGGTCGTCGAGCCGTACATCCGCCCCCGCGCGATTCGCCAGCTCGAAGAAGGCAAGGTCGTGATCTTCGCCGCCGGCACGGGTAACCCGTTCTTCACCACCGACACGGCTGCTGCGCTGCGCGGCTCGGAAGTCGGCGCCGAAGTCGTGCTGAAGGCCACCAAGGTCGACGGCGTCTATTCGGCCGACCCGAAGAAGGACCCGACCGCCACGCGCTACTCGACGATCAGCTTCGATGAGGCAATTGGCCGCAATCTGCAGGTGATGGACGCCACCGCGTTCGCGCTGTGCCGCGACCAGAAGCTGCCGATCCGGGTTTTTTCCATCGTCAAGCCGGGTGCGCTCAAGCGCATCGTTCTGGGCGAAGACGAAGGTACGCTCGTCCACGTGTAAACTCTCGTTTCACGAGAGGTTCGAACACGGGCCGCGCCGCCCATCAGCGCGCCGGCGGGCCCGTTCCGTTATGAAGGTTCGGAGGTATCAAAATGGCTGTGGCTGACATCAAGAAGGGCGCCGAGCAGAAAATGCAGCGCTCGATCGAAGCGTTCAAGAGCGATCTGGCGAAAATCCGCACGGGCCGCGCCCATACCGGTTTGCTCGACCACATCCAGGTCGACTACTACGGCTCGCCCGTGCCCATCTCGCAGGTCGCGAACCTCACGCTCGTCGACGCGCGCACGATCGGCGTGCAGGCGTGGGAAAAGAAGATGGTGCCGGTCATCGAAAAGGCGATCCGCGAGTCGGATCTCGGCCTGAACCCGGCCACGCACGGCGACCTGATCCGCGTGCCGATGCCCGCGCTGACCGAAGAACGCCGCAAGGAGCTCACGAAGGTCGTCAAGAACGAAGGTGAAACGGCGAAGGTCGCCGTGCGCAACCTGCGTCGCGATGCCAACGAGCAGCTCAAGAAGCTCGTGAAGGACAAGGAAATTTCCGAAGACGACGAGCGCCGTGGCGGCGACGAAGTGCAGAAGCTGACCGACCGCTTCGTGACCGAAATCGAAAAGCTCGTCCAGACGAAGGAAGCCGAGATCATGACGGTCTGAGGCCTCAGGCCTCCAGATTCGCCAGATTCCAGGCGGTTTCCCTTTCTTATCGCAGTTACAGTCCGACGGCCATGACCTATACCAGCTCAACCGTTCGCGTGCCCGACGTGGCGGCCGTGCCGCGCCACATCGCGATCATCATGGACGGCAATGGCCGTTGGGCAACCCAGCGGCGCCTGCCGCGCGTCGCGGGCCACACGCGCGGCGTCGACGCCGTGCGCTCGGTCGTCGAATCGTGCGTGCAGCGCGGCGTCGAATACGTGACGCTCTTCGCGTTCAGCTCCGAGAACTGGCGCCGCCCGACCGACGAAGTGTCGTTCCTCATGCGCCTCTTCGTCACTGCGCTCGAGCGCGAGGTGGCGCGCCTGCACGCGAACGGCATCCGCCTGCGCGTGGTCGGCGACCTGTCGATGTTCAATGAGCGCATCCAGGACCTGATTCGCCGCGCGGAAACCAAAACCGCGCGCAACACCCGTCTCACCCTCACGATCGCCGCGAACTACGGCGGCCGCTGGGATATCCTGCAGGCCACGCGCAAGCTGGTCGAGGAAGCCGCGGCCACGGGCCAGCCGGTTCCCGTCACCGAAGACACGCTGTCCCAGCATCTGGCCATGGCCTACGCGCCCGAACCGGATCTCTTCATTCGCACGGGCGGCGAGCAGCGGGTGAGCAACTTCCTGCTCTGGCAACTCGCCTACGCGGAGTTCTATTTCACCGATACGTTCTGGCCGGATTTCGACGCCGAAGCGCTCAGCCGCGCCATTGCCTCGTATGCGGAGCGCGAGCGCCGCTTCGGCCGCACGAGCGCGCAGGTCGTCGCCCAGAACGCCGATTCGCTTTCATGCTGAAGACCCGCGTCATTACGGCGCTCGTCCTGCTGGCAGTCTTCCTGCCGATCACGCTGTTCGCGCCTGTGGCGGCGTTCGGCGCGCTGATCGGCGTCGTGGTCGTCTTCGCCGCATGGGAGTGGGCGCGTCTGCTGAAGGCGGGCGCGACCGGCTCGATCGTCTACGCCATGATCGCGGCGGCCGCCGTGGCGCTCAGTACGCGCCTGCCGGCGCCCCGGCCGCTCTTTCAGGCGGCGGGCGTGTTCTGGATCATTGCCGGCCCTTACGTGCTGCTGCACAAGCCGGTGCTCGCCGCCGGCGCCTGGCGCGCCTTCCTGCTGGCCGCCGGGCTCGTCGTTTTCGCGGCCTGCTGGCACGCCCTGGTGGCCGCGCGCACGGCCGGCGTGGCGTTTGTTCTGTCCCTGTTGCTCGTGGTCTGGCTGGCCGATATCGGCGCATACTTTGCAGGTAAGGCATTCGGAAGGCATAAGCTTGCGCCTGCGATCAGCCCCGGCAAGACCTGGGAGGGCGCCGTGGGCGGCTGGGCGGCCGTGATGGTGGTGTCCGGAGCGGCAATCGCGCTGCACGCGTTCGAACCCACGCTGTATTCCGCGCTCGCCGCCCAGATCGGGCTCGGCCGTGCGCTTTTCGTACTTACCGTGCTGGTCGCGTTCAGCGTGATCGGCGATCTGTTCGAGTCGATGATGAAGCGCCAGGCCGGCGTGAAGGATTCGAGCGGGCTTCTGCCGGGCCACGGCGGAGTCCTCGACCGCATCGACGCACTGCTGCCCGTGCTGCCGCTCGCCATGCTGCTGCTCGGCTAAAGGCGTCTGGCCGGGACGCCAGGTTAGAGATTTGAATATGCAAAAACGACTCACACTGCTCGGTTCCACGGGCTCGATTGGAGACAGCACGCTCGACGTCGTCGCGCGTCATCCGCAACGCTTCTCGGTCTATGCGCTCACTGCGCATCGCAACGGCGAGAAGCTCGTCGAACAATGCCTGCGCTTCGCCCCCGAAGTGGCCGTGGTCGGCGACGCCGACACCGCCGCACAGGTCGAGTGCAAGCTGCGCGCGGCCGGCTCGAAGACCGTCGTGACCTACGGGCCGCAGGCGCTCGTCGAAGTCTCGAAGAGCGACGGGTGCGACACCGTGGTCGCGGCCATCGTCGGTGCGGCGGGTCTCGCGCCCACGCTCGCAGCGGCGAAGGCCGGCAAGCAGATCCTGCTCGCCAACAAGGAAGCGCTCGTGATGTCGGGCGACATCTTCATCGATGCCGTGTGCGACAGCGGCGCCGTTCTGCTGCCGCTCGACAGCGAGCACAACGCCGTGTTCCAGTGCTTCCCGCGCGAGAACGCCGAGCGCGACGGCGTCACGAAGATCATCCTGACCGCCTCCGGCGGCCCGTTCCGCACCCGCGAGCCCTCGACGCTCGTGAATGTGACGCCCGACGAGGCCTGCAAGCACCCGAACTGGTCGATGGGCCGCAAGATCTCCGTCGATTCGGCCACGATGATGAACAAGGGCCTCGAAGTGATCGAGGCGCACTACCTGTTCGACCTGCCGGGCGAGCGCATCGACGTGCTGATTCACCCGCAGAGCGTGATCCACTCGATGGTTTCGTACGCCGATGGTTCGGTGCTCGCGCAACTAGGCAACCCCGACATGCGCACGCCGATCGCGCACGCGCTGGCGTACCCGGACCGTGTCGATTCCGGCGTCGCGCAGCTGGATCTCGCGCAAATCGCGACGCTCACGTTCGAAAAACCCGACTACGCGCGCTTCCCGTGTCTCGCACTCGCGATGCAGGCATTGGCCGCCGGCGGCGTGGCGAGCGCGGCACTGAACGCCGCGAACGAAGTGGCAGTGGAGGCATTTTTGAACCGGCGCATCGGCTTCATGGCCATCGCCCAGACGGTGGATGCCGTACTGAACGCGCTCGAGAACCGCAATGCGTCGAGTCTCGAAGTCGTGCTCGAAGCCGACGCGGCGGCTCGCCGCGCGGCTCACACCATCATCGACAGCCTGCCGGTGCCGGCCTGACAGGTCAGCGAGGGGCTTGCGGAAGGGCCCTGGCGGCCCCTCAGGCACGCGAGCCTGACCTCGGGGCCGCTCCCGCACCGGTGCGCTGCTTCCAGCCCAGGAGGCGCTCATGAACCTGCTTACCGAACTGGTCGCATTCGTCGTGGCGATCGGCGTTCTGGTCGTCGTGCACGAATACGGGCACTACAGCGTCGCGCGTCTGTGCGGCGTGAAGGTCCTGCGTTTCTCGATCGGCTTTGGCCGGCCGCTCGTCCAGTGGGTCAGCAAAAAGAGCGGCACCGAGTGGACCATCGCAGCGCTGCCGCTCGGCGGCTACGTGAAGATGCTCGACGAGCGCGAATCGGCCGATCAGATTCCCGCAAGCGATTTGCCACATGCATTCAACCGCCAGTCGGTTGGCAAGCGCATTGCGATCGTCGCGGCGGGGCCGATCGCCAATTTCGTGCTGGCCATTGCGCTCTTTTCCGTGGTCTACGCGAGCGGGGTGACCGAGCAGAAGGCGATTGTCGCGGCGCCGCCCGCGCAAACGGCAGCGGCGCGTGCCGGCTTCCAGGGCGGCGAAACGATTCTTTCGGTGAGCGATGCAAATGGCAGCCGCACCGAGCCCGTGCGATCGTGGTCGGACCTGCGCTGGAAACTGCTCGCCACGGCGTTCGACCAGGGCCATGTCGTCCTTGCCGCGCGCGATGGCGAGGGCACCTACGATTTTCCGCTCGATCTCTCGCAACTGACCGGCAAGGATCTCGACGACGACTTCATGGCGAAGCTCGGCCTCGAGGCGGGCGGCAACACGCTCAAGGTGGCGGCGGTGGAGGCGGGTAGTGCGGCGCAACATGCCGGGCTGCAGGCGGGCGATCAGCTGCGCGCCGTCGATGGCCGGCCCGTGGACAGCGCAAGCACTTTCATCGCCTGGGTGAAGGCGCGTGCGGGCAAGCCCGTGCGGCTCACGGTCGCGCGCGGCGACGCTTCCCAGCACGCGCAGCAGACGCTCATGCTCACGGTCACTCCCGCCCTGCAGCGCGACGCGCAGACCGGTGAGGAAGTGGGCCGAATCGGCGCGGCGCTCTCGGCGCAGGCGCCTTCCGTGGACGTGCGTTACGGGCCGCTCGAGAGCGTGCGGCTCGGTGCGTATCGCACGTGGGACATTGCCGTGTATTCGCTGAGGATGTTCGGCCGCATGATCACGGGCGAAGCCTCGCTGAAGAATCTGTCGGGCCCGGTGACGATTGCCGACTATGCCGGCAAGAGCGCGAGACTCGGTCCCTCGGCGTTCCTGTCGTTCCTCGCTCTCGTGAGCATCAGCCTCGGCGTATTGAATCTGCTCCCAATTCCGGTATTGGACGGGGGGCATCTGTTATATTATGCGGTTGAAGCCGTAACGGGCAAAGCCGTCTCGGACCGCTGGCAGCTCGTACTGCAGCGCGCGGGACTTGCCTGCATCGTCGCACTGTCGGCGATCGCGTTGTTCAACGATCTGGCTCGGTTAATCCATTTTTAAAGATGTCTGGCGGCGTCCGTGGGCGGGCCGCCTGACCTGATGCAGCTATACATAATTGGGGAAGCACGTTGTTTAGACCTCATCGCTTGGTTCCAAAAACGGTTGCGGCCGCGGCGATCGCCGCACATGGACTCGTTGCCCACGCAGCAACGACGCCTTTCGTGGTTCAGGACATCCGCATCGAAGGGCTGCAACGCGTCGAGCCGGGCACGGTGTTCGCCTACCTGCCGATCAAGCAGGGCGACACGTTCACCGACGACAAGGCGTCCGAGGCCATCCGCGCACTGTATGCGACGGGCTTCTTCAACGACGTGAAGATCGCCACCGAAGGCGGCGTAGTGGTGGTGCAGGTGCAGGAGCGCCCGGCCATCGGCACGATCGACTTCGCGGGCATCAAGGAATTCGACAAGGACAACCTCACGAAGGCGCTGCGCGCCGTGGGTCTCTCGCAAGGCCGCTACTACGACAAGGCACTCGTCGACAAGGCCGAGCAGGAGCTCAAGCGCCAGTACCTCACGCGCGGCTTCTACGCCGCCGAGGTCACGACCACGGTCACACCGATCGACCGCAATCGCGTCGGTCTGCTGTTTTCGGTGGTCGAAGGTCCGAGCGCGAAGATCCGCCAGATCAACTTCATCGGCAACAAGACGTACAGCAGCGGCACGCTTCTCTCGGAGATGCAGCTGTCCACGCCGAACTGGTTCTCGTGGTACACGAAGAACGACCTGTACTCGAAGGAAAAGCTTACGGGCGACCTCGAGAACGTGCGCTCGTACTACCTGAACCACGGCTACCTCGAGTTCAACATCGACTCGACGCAGGTCTCGATCTCGCCCGACAAGAAGGACATGTACCTCACCATCGGCATTCACGAAGGTGAGCCGTACAAGGTGTCGGGCATCCAGCTGTCGGGCAATCTGCTCGACCGTGAGGCCGAGCTCAAGAAGCTCATCAAGATCAAGCCGGGCGACACCTTCTCGGCCGAGAAGCTGCAGGCCACGACCAAGGCCATCGTCGACAAGCTCGGCGAATACGGTTACGCGTTCGCGACCGTCAATGCGCTGCCGCAGATCGATCAGGCGAACCACACGGTCAACCTCACGCTGCAGGTCGATCCGAGCCGCCGCGTGTACGTGCGCCGCATCAACGTGGTGGGCAACACGCGCACACGCGACGAAGTCGTGCGCCGCGAAATGCGCCAGCTCGAAAGCTCTTGGTTCGATTCGAACCGCCTCGCGCTCTCGAAGGACCGTATCAACCGTCTGGGCTACTTCACCGACGTCGACGTGACCACGGTGCCCGTGGAAGGCACGGCCGACCAGGTGGACGTGAACGTGAAGGTCGCTGAAAAGCCGACCGGCGCGATCACGCTGGGTGCGGGCTTCTCGTCGACCGACAAGGTGGTGCTGTCGGCGGGCGTGTCGCAGGACAACGTGTTCGGTTCGGGCACCTCGCTCTCGCTGAACGTGAACACCGCGAAGACGTACCGCACGCTGGCTCTCACGCAGGTGGACCCGTACTTCACGGTGGACGGCATCAAGCGCATTACCGACGTCTACTACCGCACGTACCAGCCGCTGTACTACTCGACCGATTCGAGCTTCCGCATCATCACGATGGGCGGCGACCTCAAGTTCGGCATCCCGTTCTCGGAAGTCGACACGGTCTACTTCGGCGCCGGCTTCGAGCAGGACACGCTCGACATCGACTCGAACACGCCGCAGAGCTATATCGACTACGTGAACCAGTTTGGCCGCGTGTCGAACAACGTGCCGCTCACGGTGGGCTGGTCGCGCGACGCGCGTGACAGCGCGCTCGTGCCGAGCAAGGGCTACTTCACGCAGGCGAACGCCGAATACGGCACGCCGGTCGGCGGTACGCAGTACTACAAGGCCGATATTCAGGCGCAGTACTACTACTCGTTCGCGCGAGGCTTCGTGCTGGGCCTGAACTTCCAGGGCGGCTACGGTAACGGCCTCAGCGGCAAGCCGTACCCGATCTTCAAGAACTACTACGCCGGTGGTATCGGTTCGGTGCGTGGCTACGAGCCGAGCTCGCTGGGTCCGCGCGACAAGACGACGAACGACCCGATCGGCGGCTCGAAGATGCTGGTCGGCAACATCGAGCTGACCTTCCCGCTGCCGGGTACGGGCTATGACCGCACGCTGCGCGTCTTCACGTTCGTCGATGGTGGTAACGTCTGGGGCACGGAAGGCAACAGCATTGGCGCCAACGGCCTGCGTTACAGCTACGGTTTCGGTCTCGCGTGGATTTCGCCGATCGGCCCGCTGAAGTTGAGCCTGGGCTTCCCGGTGACCAAGCACACGGGCGACCAGTACCAGAAGTTCCAGTTCCAGATCGGGACGGCGTTCTGACGTATGTTTTGCCCGGCGATGGTTGCGCGCGCAGCGCACAGCGCCGGAATCCAGGAAACGAGAGGATGACTTTGCTAACGGGTATGTTTTCCAGACGGACGATCGGGGCGATGACCGTGTCGCTGGCGCTCCTCGGTTTTGGCATGGGCGTGGCGCAGGCGCAGGAAGCCAGGATCGCGGCGGTGAACTCCGATCGCATCCTGCGCGAATCCGCTCCCGCGAAGGCCGCGCAGACCAAGCTCGAAGCCGAGTTCGCCAAGCGCGACAAGGATCTGCAGGACATGGCGCAGCGCCTGAAGTCGATGTCGGATTCGCTCGACAAGAACGGCCCGTCGATGGCGCCGACCGATCGCGCGTCGAAGCAGCGCGACCTGTCCGCGCTCGACAGCGACTTCCAGCGCAAGCAGCGCGAATTCCGCGAAGACCTGAACCAGCGCCGCAATGAGGAACTGGCTGCGGTGCTCGATCGCGCGAACAAGGTGATCAAGCAGATCGCCGAGCAGCAGCATTACGACCTGATCGTGCAGGAAGCGGTGTACGTGAGCCCGCGCATCGACATCACCGACCAGGTGCTGAAGGCGCTCGCAGCGAATAGCGCGGGCGGTAGCAGCAGCAACTAAGGCAACGAAAAGCAACTAGGCAGGAGCAGCACGCGCATGGCATTTACGCTTGAGGACATCGTCGGGCGGTTCGGCGGCGAGGTGGTGGGCGATGCGACGCAACGCGTCAGTTCGCTGGCGCCGCTCGACCAGGCTGGTCCGCAACAGCTCGCGTTCCTCGCCAATCCGAAGTATCTCGCGCAGGTCGAGACGACCCGGGCGGGCGCGGTGCTCATCAGCCCCGGCGACCTCGAGAAGCTCGCATCGCGCGAAGGACGCAACTTCATCGTCACACCGAATCCGTATGCTTACTTCGCGCGTGTCGCGCAGGCGTATATCGACCTCGCCGCGCCGAAGGCGCAGCCGGGCATCCACGCCAGCGCCCACGTCGACGCGAAGGCCCAGGTTGCCGCGAGCGCGGTGATCGGCCCGAACGTCACGGTCGAAGCCGGCGCAGTGATCGGGGAAAACGTACGGCTCGACGCGAACGTCTTCATCGGCCGCGGCACCCAGGTGGACGAGGGCTCGCACCTGTATCCGGGCGTGACCGTCTACCACAGCTGCAAGCTTGGCCCGCGCGCCATCGTGCATGCCGGCGCCGTGATCGGTTCGGACGGCTTTGGTTTCGCCCCCGATTTCACGGGCGAGGGCGCCGCGCGCACGGGTAGCTGGGTCAAGATTCCGCAGGTGGGCGGCGTGGCCATCGGGCCGGACGTCGAGATCGGCGCGAACACCACGATCGACCGTGGCGCGATGGCCGATACGATCATCGAAGAATGCGTGAAGATCGATAACCTCGTGCAGATCGGCCACAACTGCCGGATCGGCGCGTACACGGTCATCGCGGGCTGCGCCGGCATTGCGGGCAGCACGACGATCGGGCGTCATTGCATGATTGGCGGCGCGGTGGGCGTCGCGGGGCACGTCACGTTGGGCGACTACGTGATCGTCACGGCGAAGTCGGGTGTCTCGAAGTCGTTGCCGAAGGCTGGCATCTACACGAGCGCTTTCCCGGCGGTCGATCATGCCGACTGGAACAAGAGCGCCGCGCTGTTGCGTAACATCGACAAGCTGCGCGACCGTATCAAGGCGCTCGAGGCGGCGGTAGCCCAGAAGCCGCAGGGCGAATAAGAAAGCAGTATCGAGGTAGCGGGCGGCGTGTCGCGGGAGCGGCGCGCCGCTTTGCGTCGCGGACGACCAGACTGGCCGCCCCGGGGCTGCCCGCCCGGGGCAATACGCATGCACGGGAGCGCGGGCGTGGCGCATACTTCGCGTCAGCGCGGGCGTGTTTGGTCCGGCGCCTCGAATATCGAAATCGAAAGTCACACGCGCAATTCCTGCGTGAGCAGAACCACCATGAACATCGAAAAACTCAACTTCGACATCCACAAGATTCTCACGCTGCTGCCGCACCGCTATCCGTTCCTGATGGTGGACCGGGTCATCGAGCTCGAGCCGCACAAGAGCATCAAGGCGTTGAAGAACGTGACGGTCAACGAGCCCTTTTTCACGGGACACTTCCCGCAGCGTCCGGTCATGCCCGGCGTGATGATTCTCGAGGCGCTGGCGCAAACCGCCGCGCTGCTCACGTTCTCGGAGGAAGAGCAGGACTTCGAGAATACGCTGTACTACTTCGTGGGCATCGACGGCGCGCGCTTCAAGCGCGTGGTCGAGCCGGGCGACCAGCTCATCCTCAACGTGACGTTCGAGCGCTACATGCGCGGCATCTGGAAGTTCAAGGCGGTGGCCGAAGTGGAAGGCTCCGTGGCCTGCGAGGCGGAACTCATGTGCACCGTCAAGAAAATGGACGCGGCGCAATAAGAAGCGCCGCCGCATGCCGCAGCGCGCCTTGACCTCGAGGCGCCGGCGCACGGAAACAGAATCGGAGAGCGAGGACGAATGAGCAGGATCCATCCCACTGCGGTCGTCGAGTCGGGCGCGCAGATCGACGAATCGGTCGAAATCGGACCGTTCGCGGTCATCGGTGCGAACGTCACCATCGGTGCACGCACGAATGTCGGTTCGCATAGCGTGCTGGAAGGCCACACGACGATTGGCGAAGACAACACGATCGGCCACTACGCGTCGATCGGCGGCCGTCCGCAGGACATGAAGTACAAGGGCGAGCCCACCAAGCTCGTGATCGGCAGCCGCAACACCATCCGCGAGTTCACGACGCTGCATACGGGCACGGTGCAGGACACCGGCGTCACGATCATCGGCGACGACAACTGGATCATGGCCTACGTGCACGTCGGCCACGACTGCCGTCTGGGCAACAACGTCATCATGTCGAGCAACGCGCAGCTCGCGGGCCACGTGTTCGTCGAAGACCACGCGATCGTCGGCGGCATGACCGGCGTGCACCAGTTCGTGCGCATCGGCGCGCATTCGATGGTCGGCGGCGCCTCGGCGCTCGTGCAGGACGTGCCGCCGTTCGTGATCGCCGCCGGCAACAAGGCGGTGCCGCACGGCATCAACGTCGAAGGTCTGCGCCGTCGCGGCTTTTCGGCTGACGCGATTTCCGCGCTGCGCTCGGCGTATCGCACGCTCTACAAGAACGGGCTCTCGCTCGAAGAGGCGAAGGTGCAGCTCGCCGACCTCGCGCAGGCGGGCGGCGACGGCGACGTGCACGTGAAGGCGCTGCTCGACTTCGTCGAGCAGTCGCAACGCGGCATCATTCGCTGATCGATGGCGCTGCAAACGCGTCCGCTGCGCCTGGCAATGGTCGCCGGCGAGCCGTCCGGCGACCTGCTTGCGTCGTCGCTGCTTGCAGGTCTCAAAGCCCGCTTGCCCGACACTACGCAGTACTACGGAATCGGCGGCCCGCGCATGATGGCCGCCGGCTTCGATGCGCACTGGCCGATGGAAAAACTTTCGGTGCGCGGCTACGTCGAGGCGTTGCGGCACATTCCCGAGATTCTGCGCATCCGCAACGAGCTCAAGCATCAGCTGCTGGCCGAGCCGCCTGACGCCTTCATCGGCGTGGACGCGCCTGACTTCAACTTCGGTCTCGAGCACGCGCTGCGCGACGCGGGTATTCCGACCATCCACTTCGTCTGCCCGTCGATCTGGGCGTGGCGCGGCGGTCGCATCAAGAAGATCCAGAAGGCTGTGGATCACATGCTCTGCGTGTTTCCGTTCGAAACGGCGCTCCTCGAGAAGGCCGGGGTGGCGGCATCGTACGTGGGCCATCCGCTCGCCGACGAGATTCCGCTCGAACCGGATATGCCCGGTGCGCGCCGCACGCTGGGCCTGCCGGAAAGCGGCCCGGTGATCGCGGTGCTGCCGGGCAGCCGCCGCTCGGAAATCAACCTGATCGGGCCGACCTTCTTCGACGCGATGCAGATCATGCAGCGGCGCGAGCCGGCGCTGCGTTTCGTGATGCCGGCGGCAACGCCGGCCATCCACGCGCAGCTGCAGGAACTCGCGAACGCGCATCAGGGTCTCGCGCTCACGATCATCGACGGCCAGTCGCAACTCGCCATGACGGCCGCCGACGCAATCCTCGTGAAGAGCGGCACGGTCACGCTCGAAGCGGCGCTGCTCAAGAAGCCGATGGTCATCTCCTATAAGGTGCCCTGGCTCACGGGGCAGATCATGCGCCGTCAGGCTTACCTGCCGTATGTCGGCCTGCCGAACATTCTCGCGGGGCGCTTCGTCGTGCCGGAAATTCTGCAGCACTTCGCGACGCCAGACGCGCTTGCCGACGCGACGCTCACGCAGTTGCAGGACGAGGCAAACCGGCGCACGCTGACCGAGGTGTTCACGCAGATGCATCTGACCCTGCGCCAGAACACAGCGGAGCGCGCGGCCGAGGTGGTCGCGAGCATCGTCGAAGGCCGAAAGGGGCGGGCATGAGCGAGGGCACGATCAAGCGCACGGCCAGGCGCACGACAGCGCCGGCGGAGAAAAAACCGCCGTCGCAGGCGGCGCTCAAGCTCGCCGCGCGTCGCAAGGCGGCGCGCCAGGCCGGACTGCTGTTCGAATCGCCGGACGACGTGATCTGCGGCGTGGACGAGGCCGGCCGCGGGCCGCTCGCCGGGCCCGTGGTTGCCGCGGCCGTGATTCTCGATCCGGCCCGGCCGATTCGCGGGCTCAACGATTCGAAGGTGCTGACGGCACAGGCGCGGGAAACGCTCTACGAGCGCATCGTCGAACGCTCGCTCGCGTGGTGCGTCGCATCGGCGAGCGTCGAGGAAATCGACACGCTCAACATCCTGCACGCGACGATGCTGGCGATGCGGCGCGCGGTCGAGGGCTTGAGCCTCGTGCCGACGCTCGCGAAGATCGACGGCAATCGCTGCCCGGTGATGCCGGTGCGCAGCGAGGCAGTGATCGGCGGCGACGCGCTCGTGCCGAGCATTTCGGCGGCGTCGATCGTCGCCAAGGTTACGCGCGACCGCATGCTGATCGATCTGCACCAACGCCATCCGTATTACGGTTTCGACGCCCATGTGGGCTACGGCACGCCGCAGCACCTCGAAGCGTTGCGCGTACATGGTCCGTGCGAGCATCACCGGCGCTCGTTCGCTCCCGTGCGCGACGCCTACGTGCTGCACGGCATCGTCCTGCCCGACGCTTCGACCGTGGTCAGCGACGCCGCCGGCCTCGAAGAAGACGACGCCTTCGCGCCGCTGCCTTGAGCCGCCGCTGACGGCGTCTCGCGCGAGCCGGCGCCGTCTCGCACGGTGCCGGCGCAGCCGTTTTTCTATCTCCCGATTCTCATTTGACACGCCTGAGCCGCCCGTGAAAGCCATTACCTCGCGCGACAATCCGCTCTACAAGCGTCTGAAGGCGCTCGCCGGCTCGACGCATCAACAGCGGCGCAGCCATCAGGCCTTGCTCGAAGGCTTCCATCTCGCGAGCGCGTGGCTCGACGGCGGCACACAGCCCGAGTACTGCGTCGTGACCGAAGGCGCGCTCGCGCACGAAGAAGCGCAGGCGATCGTTGCCCGCGTCGACGAGCGCCGCGTCATCACACTGCCCGATGCACTCTTCGGGCAGCTCTCGAACGTCGTGCACGGCGTAGGGCTGCTACTGCTCGTCGATATGCCTGAAGCGCCGTTGCCCGAACGCGTTGCATCGACCTGCCTCGTGCTCGACGGATTGCAGGACGCCGGCAACGTCGGCTCGATCCTGCGCAGCGCGGCGGCCGCCGGCATCGACAGGGTATTCTGCACGCCGGGTACGGCCTATGTGTGGTCGTCGAAGGTGCTGCGCTCGGCAATGGGCGCGCATTTCCTCTTACAGGTGTTCGAGAACGTGGAGGCCGAAGCGCTCGTCGAGATGCTCGGCGTGCCGGTCGTCATCACCGATTCGCACGGCGCGCAGGCGATCGACGAGGCCGATCTGACGGGCCAGGTCGCGTGGGTGTTCGGCAACGAAGGAGCGGGCGTCTCGCAGGTTTGGCGCGACGCGGCCGCGCTGCGCGTGACCATCCCGCAGCCGGGCGGCATGGAGTCGCTCAACGTCGCGGCGGCGGCGGCGGTGTGCGTGTTCGAGCAATGCCGGCAGCAGCGTCACGCACGTTGACACTCGCGCCGGATAGCAATAAAAAAGCCCGCTCAGATGCGGGCCTTTTCGTTTCAGGCCGGGCGTTTCAATACGACGGCTTGTCGATGCGGATTTCCTGCAGGATCGTGGTGGCGATTTCCTCGATCGACTTGTGCGTCGACGAGAGCCACTTGATGCCTTCGCGCCGCATCATCGCCTCGGCTTCGTTGACCTCGTAGCGGCAATTTTCCAGCGCGGCGTACTTGCTGCCCGGGCGCCGCTCGTTGCGGATCTCGGTCAGGCGCTGCGGATCGATCGAGAGGCCGAAAATCTTCGTTCGATGCGAAAGCAGCGCATTCGGCAGCTTGCCGCGCTCGAAATCGTCGGGGATGAGCGGGTAGTTCGCGGCCTTCACACCGTACTGCATCGCGAGATAGAGGCTCGTCGGCGTCTTGCCGCTGCGCGACACGCCCACGAGGATGACGTCGGCGTCGGCGAGATTGCGGTCGGACTGCCCGTCGTCGTGCGCGAGGGAGAAGTTGATCGCCTCGATACGGTTCTTGTATTCGTCGGTGTCGGCGTTCTGGTGGCCGCGGCCCATGGCGTGGCTCGACTTGAGCTCCAGCTCCTGCTCGAGCGGTTCCACGAAGGTCTGGAACATGTCCATCACGAGCGCATTCGCGCGCTTGACGATCTCGTTCGAGTTGCTGTCCACGAGCGTCGTGAACACGATCGGACGGCGGCCTTCCTGCACGGCGGCTTCGTTGATCTTCTCGGCGGTCGAGTAGGCCTTTTCGGACGAATCGACGAAGGGCACGCGCACGAGGCGGAATTTCTGGTCGAACTGCGACAGGATCGAATGCGCGAAAGTTTCGGCAGTGATCCCGGTACCGTCGGAGACGATGAATACGGTAGGCGGCATCGGTTGAGGCTGGGTACGTGAGCTGCAGGGCCGCTCGGGACAGGCTTGGGCGCCCGGAAAGCCCCGTCCGGCGGGACCGAGGGGCAATTCTCGCCGACTGGCACAAATTCGAGAGTCGGCACGGTAGAATAGCGGCAACCTGTTGGATAAGCAATTGCAGTGCAACCGCGCCAAACCGCCGCCTATCGCGGTGCATTCTGGTGTCAATTTGCAGCGATTCCGTCTAACTTTATGTAATCGCCCGCATCTTCGTGCTTTTCCATTGAATGGAAATTCGCTCGGCTCTTGAGCGATTGCTTCTCCAACAGGTTGCGCAAGACGTGAATCCGTCCCCAATGGGCGGACCGCGTTCGAGCCCACTTGCGCAATCGTGAATTTTTTTCACACTTAGGGGCTTGTATGACTAACACCGTTGCCAAGGATCAGGCGTATGTAGTGCCTTTCGAGCAGTTGCGGATGACCGATGTCGAGATCGTGGGCGGCAAGAACGCCTCGCTCGGCGAAATGATCAGCCAGTTGGCTGAGGCAGGCGTGCGAGTGCCCACGGGTTTCGCGACGACGGCGCTCGCCTTCCGCGACTTCCTGAAACATAACAACCTGACCGAACGGATCGCGGCTCGTCTGGAGACGTTCGACGTCGACGACGTGAAGGCGCTGGCCGAAGCTGGCAAGGAGATCCGTCAGTGGATCATCGACGCGCCGCTGCAGCCGAAACTCGAAGCGGACATCCGCGCCGGTTTCGAGACGCTGCAGAACGGTTCGCCGTCCGAGCTCTCGTTCGCCGTACGTTCGTCGGCAACGGCGGAAGACCTGCCCGACGCATCGTTTGCCGGTCAGCAGGAAAGCTACCTCAACGTGGTCGGCATCGAAGACGTGCTCGATCGCCTCAAGCACGTGTTCGCGTCGCTCTACAACGACCGCGCCATTTCCTATCGCGTCCACAAGGGCTTCACCCACGCCGAAGTCGCGCTGTCGGCTGGCGTGCAGCGCATGGTCCGCTCGGACCGCGGCGCCGCAGGCGTGATGTTCACGCTGGACACGGAATCGGGCTTCAAGGACGCCGTCTTCATCACGTCGAGCTACGGCCTCGGTGAAACGGTCGTGCAGGGCGCCGTGAATCCGGACGAGTTCTACGTCTTCAAGACCACGCTCGCGCAGGGCAAGGCTCCGATCATCCGCCGCTCGATCGGCTCGAAGCTCATCAAGATGGAATTCACGCAGCCGGGTGAACCGGGCCGCGTGAAGACGGTCGACGTCTCGCACGAACAGCGCAACCGCTTCTCGATCACCGACGAAGACGTGATCGAGCTGGCGAAGTACGCCGTCATCATCGAGAAGCACTACCAGCGTCCGATGGACATCGAGTGGGGCAAGGACGGTCTCGACGGCAAGATCTTCATTCTCCAGGCGCGTCCGGAGACCGTGAAGAGCCAGGCCGCCGGCAAGGTCGAGCAGCGCTTCAAGCTCAAGGGCCAGTCGCAGGTGCTCGCAACGGGCCGCGCGATCGGCCAGAAGATCGGCGCGGGCCGCGTGAAGGTGATTCACGACCCGTCCGAAATGGAACGCGTGCAGCCGGGCGACGTGCTCGTCGCCGACATGACCGACCCGAACTGGGAGCCAGTGATGAAGCGCGCTTCGGCGATCGTCACGAACCGTGGCGGCCGTACCTGCCACGCGGCGATCATCGCGCGCGAGCTGGGCGTGCCGGCCGTGGTGGGCTGCGGCGACGCGACCGACGTGCTGAAGGACGGCGCGCTCGTGACGGTTTCGTGCGCGGAAGGCGACGAAGGCCGCATCTACGACGGGCTGCTCGAAACCGAAGTCAGCGAAGTCCAGCGTGGCGATCTGCCGGCCATTCCGGTCAAGATCATGATGAACGTCGGCAACCCGCAGCTCGCGTTCGACTTCTCGCAGCTGCCGAACGCGGGTGTTGGCCTCGCGCGTCTCGAGTTCATCATCAACAACAACATCGGCGTGCACCCGAAGGCGATTCTCGAGTACCCGAATGTCGACGCGGACCTGAAGAAGGCCGTGGAAAGCGTGGCACGCGGCCACGCCTCGCCGCGCGCGTTCTACGTCGACAAGCTCACGGAAGGCATCGCCACGATCGCGGCGGCGTTCTATCCGAAGCCCGTCATCGTGCGTCTGTCGGACTTCAAGTCGAACGAGTACAAGAAGCTGATCGGCGGTTCGCGCTACGAGCCGGACGAAGAAAACCCGATGCTGGGTTTCCGCGGCGCGTCGCGTTACATCGCCGAGGACTTCGCGCAGGCATTCGAAATGGAGTGCCTGGCGCTCAAGCGCGTGCGTGAAGAAATGGGTCTCGCGAACGTCGAGATCATGGTGCCGTTCGTGCGCACGCTCAAGCAGGCGGAGCGCGTGGTCGGTCTGCTCGAGAAGTTCGGCCTCAAGCGCGGCGTGAACGACCTCAAGCTGATCATGATGTGCGAAGTGCCGTCGAACGCGATTCTCGCCGAAGAGTTCCTGCAGTACTTCGACGGCTTCTCGATCGGCTCGAACGACCTTACGCAGCTCACGCTCGGCCTCGACCGGGACTCGGGCATGGAACTGCTGGCCGTCGACTTCGACGAGCGCGATCCGGCCGTGAAGTTCATGCTCAAGCGCGCGATCGAAACCTGCCGCCGTCTGAACAAGTACGTCGGCATCTGCGGTCAGGGCCCGTCCGATCACCCGGATTTCGCCCAGTGGCTCGCGGAAGAGGGCATCGCTTCGATCTCGCTGAACCCGGACTCGGTTGTCGAGACGTGGCAGCAGCTGGCGAAGTCGCAGTCGAAGTAAGTAAGCGCGGTGCCGAGGGCGTCAATCTTCGGCACATACGGAGCTTGATGCAGCTTCCCCTGCGTCACTGCACGCTGCGGAAAAAAGTGTCAGCTTCGTGCTATAACACCCCGGTCTATCCGGGGTGTTTTACTTTGGGAGGTCGTCGTGGGTCCGCATGGTTTGTTCTGGTGGATTGCCGCTGGCGTGCTCATCGTCGCCGAGCTGATGACCGGCACCTTCTATTTGTTGATGATCGCGCTCGGCTTTCTCGCCGGCGCGCTCAGCTATGAGCTTGGCTGGCCGCTCGACGGGCAGCTGCTCGTCGCGGCGGCGGTCGGGCTCGCGGCCGTGGTCACGCTGCGGCGCTCGCGTTTTGGCCGCCGCCGGCGCATGACCGACGCCTCGACGGATCCGGGCGTGAACCTCGATATTGGCGCGACGCTTGCTGTCGCCGCATGGCGCGACGGCCGCGCGCGCACGATGTATCGCGGCGCCGAATGGGACGTCGAACTCGCGCCCGGCGAGCCCGAAGACGCGCCGCTCTATGAAATCAAGGCAGTGCGCGGCAGTTGCCTCGTCGTGGCGGCGAAGCGCGAGCGGCGCGATGCCAATGCGCCCGGCGCCGCTCGCGACGACGCGCGCCACGCGTGACCGGCCGAATTCACCTCACACCAACACACCACACAGAAGCGAACGGAGGTCCCGTATGCAAGTCCCAGTCGTCGGCCTGATTCTGCTCGTGATCGTCGTCGTGCTGATCGCGCAGACTATCAAGATCGTGCCGCAACAGCATGCCTGGGTGCTCGAACGGCTTGGGCGCTACCACGCCACGCTTACGCCGGGGCTGACGATCGTGCTGCCGTTCGTGGATCGCGTGGCGTACAAGCACGTGCTCAAGGAGATTCCGCTCGACGTGCCGAGCCAGGTCTGCATCACGCGAGACAACACGCAGCTTCAGGTGGATGGCGTGCTGTACTTCCAGGTGACCGATCCGATGAAGGCGTCGTACGGCTCGAGCAATTTCGTGTTCGCGATTACGCAGCTTTCGCAGACCACGCTGCGCTCGGTGATCGGCAAGCTCGAACTCGACAAGACCTTCGAGGAACGCGACTTCATTAACCATAGCGTCGTGTCGGCGCTCGATGAAGCCGCATCGAACTGGGGCGTGAAGGTGCTGCGTTACGAAATCAAGGATCTCACGCCGCCGAAGGAAATCCTGCACGCCATGCAGGCGCAGATCACCGCCGAGCGCGAAAAGCGCGCGCTCATCGCGGCCTCGGAAGGCCGCAAGCAGGAGCAGATCAACCTGGCAGCCGGCGCGCGCGAAGCAGCGATCCAGAAGTCGGAAGGCGAGCGTCAGGCGGCGATCAACCAGGCGCAGGGTCAGGCGGCCGCCATTCTCGCAGTGGCCGAGGCCAACGCGCAGGCCATCCAGAAGATCGGCAACTCGATCCAGGCGCAGGGCGGGATGGACGCCGTCAACCTCAAGGTGGCCGAACAGTACGTGAATGCTTTCGCCAATCTGGCGAAGCAGGGCAATACGCTGATCGTGCCGGGCAATATGGGCGACTTGAGCTCGATGATCGCTTCAGCGCTGACGATCGTGAACCGGGCAGGCCTGCGCGAGGGGCAGATCAGTGGGGCCGGGGCGGCGAAGGGCGCATAAGCGCTCCGGCCGCTGCAAATGACAACGGGCCGCATGAGCGGCCCGTTGTCCATCTGAACTTCCGGAAGAATCAGGTGGGCGAGCGCATCAGGCGCGCCTTTTCGCGCTCCCAATCGCGTTTCTTCTCGGTTTCGCGCTTGTCGTGCAGCTTCTTGCCCTTGGCGAGGCCGATCTCGCACTTCACGCGGCCGCCCTTGTAGTGAAAGTTCAGCGGCACGAGCGTGAAGCCGCGCTGCTCGACCTTGCCGATCAGCTTGTCGATTTCCTCGCGATGGAGCAGCAGCTTGCGGGTGCGCGTGGGGTCCGGCTGGATGTGCGTCGAGGCCTCGGGCAGCGGGCTGATGTGCGTGCCGATCAGGTAGAGCTCGCCGTCCTTGATCACGACGTAGCTTTCCTTGATGTTGGCTCGCCCGGCGCGCATGGCCTTGACTTCCCATCCTTCCAGCACGAGCCCGGCCTCGTGGCGCTCTTCGATGAAGTAATCGAAGAACGCTTTTCTGTTGTCGATGATGCTCATAGGAAAATGGGATCGGCCCAACTCGTTTAAAATTACGATTTTAGCAAAGCGGGCTCCCGAAAGCCCGTGGCGCTTTCACCCTAGCCACGCATTGCGCAATTTATGGCGGATGTCCAGAAAACCGTGTTGATTCGCCATTCGGCGGAACAAATGTTCGACCTCGTCACCGACGTCGCCGACTACCCCAACTTCCTGCCGTGGTGCGGCGGCGTCGAGATTCGCCGTCAGGACGAGAGCGGCATGGAGGCGAAGATCGACATCAACTTCAAGGGCATCAAGCAACACTTCGCCACGCGCAACTCGCAAAAGCGGCCCGAGCGTATCGACATGGAGTTCGCCGATGGCCCGTTCCGCAAGTTCACGGGCTACTGGCGTTTCACGCCGCTGCGCGCCGACGCCTGCAAGATCGAGTTTGCGCTGCATTACGAGTTTTCAAACATCATTCTCGAGAAGCTCATCGGGCCAGTGTTCCATCACATCGCGAACACCTTCGTCGACTCCTTCGTGAAGCGCGCCGACCAGCGCTACGGCAAGCCATGAGCGCGATTCTTTCCATCGACGTCTGCTACGCGCTGCCGGATGCGCAGACGCTCATCCGCATCGAGTTGCCGACGGGCGCGACCGTCCAGCAGGCCGTCGAAGCAAGCGGCATTCTCGCGCGCCATCCCGAGATCGATCTGGCGAAGCTCAAGGTGGGCGTGTACGGCAAGCTCAAGCCGCTCGACACCGTGCTCGCCGACCACGACCGCGTGGAGATCTATCGGCCGCTGATCGTCGACCCCAAGATGGCGCGCCAGCGCCGCGTCGACAAGACCCGCAAGGAAGGCTCGATCGAAGGGCGCAAGTGGCTGCCCAAGGACTCGCGCTAGAGGTTCGAGCCGGGTTGCCACGGATTTGACGCACAAACGTAATGGGCGGGACAGCTTGCGCTGTCTCGCCCATTCGGCATTTTGCGGCCCGGCGCGCTCAGGCGATGGTCGTGCGGCCGTTTTGCTTCGCGTCGACGTTGGGTTGCGCAAGGCGGCTTTCGTTGTCGATGCCCGGCAGATCGCCGTTCGGCACGATGCCGTCGCCGTGCGCGGTGTCTTCCGGACCGCCCGAATGCTGGCGCACCGACCAGCTTACGCCCGCCACGAGCAGCATGATCGCCGCGATTTCCAGCCCGCGCGGCAGCCGGTGATCGTAAATAAAGCCATAGAGCAGGGCGAACAGCGTCTCGAACACGATCATCTGACCCGAGAGCGTTAGCGGCAAGCGCTTGGCGGCGGCGTTCCAGAGTCCGTTGCCGAGCCACGAGGCGCCGATCGCGAGCACCAGATTCAGCTGCCAGAACGTGGTCCAGCGGCCGGCGGCCACGGTTTCCTGCACCCAGTGCGACGGCACGACGAGAATGCCGAGCCAGAGCAGGCCGCCGAGCGCGCCCGTGACCACGCCCCAGAGCACCGACCATTCGTTGCCGCTGAAGTGCGCATTGCGCCGCAGATAACGCGCGTTCTCGACCGCGAACCAGGTCCAGCACACGAGCGAGCCGACTGCGCAGCCAATGCCTGCGATGCGCGTGAGGATACTCGCGCCGCCCACGTCGCCGGCTGCGCTGAACACGTCCACGTTGATGCAGACGATGCCGGCCGCGATCATCGCAAGCGGCCAGACCAGACGCGAAAGCGGCACGGCGCCATGGTCACGGCGGCCGAGCAGCGTGACCGTGACGGGCAGCACGCCGACGATCAGCGAGGCCGGCGCGATGCCCACCAGATGGATGGCACTCGCGAGAAAGAGGTAATAAAGCACGTTGCCCACCAGCGCGAGTTTCACGAGCGCGACGAGATCGGCGCGCGTGATGCGCGGCCAGACACGGCGCAGCATGGGCAAAAGCGCAGCGAGCGAAACGAGCCCATACATCGCATAGCGGCCCGCGCTCAGGAGCAGTGGCGAGAACTCCGCCAGTTGCCGGGGCACGACGAATACCGTTCCCCATAATGCGCCGGCGAGCACGCCGTACAACACACCACGCTGCATTTGTATTGCCTCCGGATACTTCGGGTGGCCCAAGGCAGGCCGTTTTGACAGAACGGCCCGAAGCATAACTGGAGGTGCGCGCACCCGTCTTGTTCAATCCTGCAGCGTGCGCCCGATATTCGGGTCGGAGGCGGGCCATGCCCGCACGGCTCGCACCGGCAGGGCCGGAGCATGGAAATAATCCCGAAAACGGCGCTAAGCTACTGTTAGCGCTGATGATTTCCAGGGCGCTATCGCGTATAATCTGCTTTTGCGCCTATAGGATTTGCCATGCGTCTGATCCAGAAAGCACTCACGTTCGATGACGTGCTCCTCGTCCCCGCCTTTTCCGACGTTCTCCCGCGCGACACCAGCCTGAAGACCCGGCTGACCCGCAATATCTCCCTGAACATTCCGCTCGTGTCGGCCGCTATGGATACCGTCACGGAGGGCCGTCTGGCAATCGCCATGGCGCAGCAGGGGGGTGTCGGCATCGTTCACAAGAACCTCACGCCGGCCGAGCAGGCGCGCGAGGTCGCGAAGGTGAAGCGCTTCGAGTCGGGCGTCGTGCGCGATCCGATAACGGTTCCGCCGCAAATGAAGGTCGCCGACGTCATCGCGCTCTCGCAGCAGCATGGCATTTCGGGCTTCCCGGTCGTGGAAGGCGCGCAACTCGTCGGCATCGTCACGAACCGCGACCTGCGTTTCGAAACGCGCCTGGATGAGCCGGTGCGCTCGATCATGACGCCGCGCGAGCGCCTCGTCACCGTCAAGGAAGGCACGCCGCTCGTCGAAGCCAAGGCGCTCATGCACAGCCACCGCCTCGAGCGCGTGCTGGTCATCAACGACGCATTCGAGCTGCGCGGTCTCATGACCGTCAAGGACATCACCAAGCAGACCGAGCACCCGGCCGCCTGTAAGGACGAGCACGGCAAGCTGCGCGCGGGCGCGGCAGTCGGCGTCGGTCCGGACAACGAAGAGCGTGTCGAGTTGCTGGTGCAAGCCGGCGTGGACGTGATCGTCGTGGATACGGCGCATGGTCACAGCAAGGGCGTGCTCGAGCGCGTTCGCTGGGTCAAGAAGAACTTCCCGCACGTCGAAGTGATCGGCGGCAACATCGCGACGGCCGACGCGGCGCGCGCGCTCGTCGAGTACGGCGCGGACGGCGTGAAGGTCGGCATCGGCCCGGGCTCCATCTGCACGACGCGTATCGTGGCCGGCGTGGGCGTGCCGCAGATCAGCGCGATCTCCAATGTCTCGGAAGCACTCAAGGGCACGGGCGTGCCGTGCATCGCCGACGGCGGCGTGCGCTATTCGGGCGACGTTTCGAAGGCGCTGGCCGCCGGCGCGAACGCCGTGATGATGGGCAGCATGTTCGCGGGCACCGAAGAGTCGCCGGGCGACGTGTTCCTGTACCAGGGCCGCCAGTACAAGTCGTATCGCGGCATGGGCTCGGTCGGCGCGATGAAGGACGGCGCCGCGGACCGCTACTTCCAGGACAACTCGGCGAACATCGACAAGCTCGTGCCGGAAGGCATCGAAGGCCGTGTCGCCTACAAAGGTCCCATCAACGCCATCCTGTTCCAGCTGATCGGCGGCGTGCGCGCCTCGATGGGCTACTGCGGCTGCCGTACGATCGAAGACCTGCACGCGAAGGCGGAGTTCGTGCAGATTACCGGCGCCGGCCTGCACGAGTCGCACGTGCACGACGTGCAGATCACGAAGGAAGCGCCCAACTATCACGTGGACTGAACCCCGATGAAGCCGCTGCTGCGCGTGCTACTGATTGTCGATGCGTTGACGTTGCTGGGGTTCGGCGTGCTGTTCGTTCTCACGCCCTGGACTCTCGTCTACGACGCGTTGCAACTGGTGCAAACGCAGCCGGCGCTCGTTGGGCAGGCGTTTGGCGTGGTGCTGCTGGGTTTCGCGTGGCTCGCGCTGCGCGCGGCCTTCCACGGGGAGATGACACTGCCCGTGGGCCGCACCGTGGGGCACGTCAACTGGATTGCCGGCGTGCTGATGCTGGTCTGGCTAATCGGACTGCGTGCGCCGCGGCTCACGGGTTTTGGCCAGTTGGCGGCTGGTGCGGTTGGGGTGTGGCTGATCGTCCTCGGCCTCGGCGGCGTCCGGCTCGCGGGCGCGGTGCGCAAGCGCCAGAAGGGGCAGGCGAGCGGCAGTTCCGCGCAGCAGCGCAAGGTGGAGAAGGCCCAGCCCGAACGGCGCGAAGAGCCGGTGTCGTACGCGAAGCCGGGCTTTATGCGAACGATGGCGTGGGGCGGTGCAAAAGGGGCAAAACGGCCGGCAGCGCCGGTCGAACCCGTTGTGGAAGTCCCGACCGTGACGCCCGCGGCCGTTCCGCCGGTTGCGCCCCGTCCATCGCCGGTTACGCCGCCGCCCGCCAGTCCCGCGCAAGCTCGAGAGGCTCGCCAGGCGGCTCGCGACGAGGCGGCCGACGCACCGAGGCCGCCGCTGCGTGGCTGAGGCCGCGCGCAAACCCGGCCTCCCAAACAGCAGACGCAGTGCGCCCGAAGCACACCCGAACTTGCGCCACCCGGTGCCGCCGTAGCGCGGCGCTTGGGTCCTGATGAATTCACGCTGCGCGCATTTGAAGTGTCGCGCGGCTTTCCGTATCCGTTCTTTTTTAGGTCTCGTCCGCAGCCATGCACGACAAAATCCTGATCCTCGACTTCGGCTCGCAAGTCACCCAGCTCATCGCGCGCCGCGTGCGCGAAGCCCACGTTTATTCGGAAATCCATCCGTACGATGTGGATGACGCATTCGTCCGCGAATTCGCGCCAAAGGGCATCATCCTCTCCGGCGGCCCGAACTCGGTCACCGACACCGACACGCCGCGCGCGCCGCAAGCTGTGTTCGAACTGGGCGTGCCGGTTCTCGGCATTTGCTACGGCATGCAGACAATGGCCGAACAGCTCGGTGGCAAGGTCGACGGCGGCCACCTGCGCGAATTCGGCTACGCCGAAGTGCGCGCGCGCAACCACACGAGCTTCCTCGAGGGCATCGAAGACTTCCGCACGAGCGAAGGCCACGGCATGCTCAAGGTGTGGATGAGCCACGGCGACAAGGTCACGGAAATGCCGGCAGGCTTTCAGCTGATGGCGTCGACGGAATCGTGCCCGATCGCGGCCATGGCCGATGAAGCGCGCCACTTCTACGGCCTGCAATGGCACCCGGAAGTCACGCACACGGTGCAGGGCCGCGCGATGCTCGAGCGCTTCGTGCTCGGCATCTGCGGCGCGAAGGCCGACTGGGAGATGGGCCACTACATCGACGAAGCCGTCGAGACGATCCGCAGGCAGGTGGGCAACGAGCACGTGATTCTCGGCCTCTCGGGCGGCGTGGATTCGTCGGTCGCGGCGGCGCTGCTGCATCGTGCGATTGGCGACCAGCTGACCTGCGTGTTCGTCGATCACGGCCTGCTGCGTCTGAACGAAGCCGAGCAGGTGATGTCGATGTTCGCCGACAACCTCGGCGTGAAGGTGATCCATGTCGACGCGAGCGAAGCGTTCATGTCGAAGCTCGCCGGCGTGACCGATCCGGAAGCGAAGCGCAAGATCATCGGCGCGGAGTTCGTCGAAGTGTTCCAGACGGAAGCTGGCAAGCTCACCGACGCCAAATGGCTCGCGCAAGGCACGATCTATCCGGACGTCATCGAGTCGGCCGGCAAGGGCAAGAAGGCCGCGCACACGATCAAGAGCCACCACAACGTGGGCGGCCTGCCGGAAACGCTCAACCTCAAGCTGCTCGAACCGCTGCGTGAACTCTTCAAGGACGAAGTGCGCGAACTGGGTGTGAAGCTCGGCCTGCCGCACGAAATGGTCTATCGCCATCCGTTCCCGGGCCCTGGCCTCGGCGTGCGTATTCTCGGCGAAGTGAAGCGCGATTTTGCGGATCTGCTGCGCCGCGCGGATGCGATCTTCATCGAGACGCTGCGTAACACGATCGACAGGGAAACCGGCAAGTCGTGGTACGAGCTCACGAGCCAGGCGTTCGCCGTGTTTCTGCCGGTGAAGAGCGTGGGCGTGATGGGCGATGGCCGCACGTACGAGTATGTCGTTGCGCTGCGCGCGGTGCAGACGCTCGACTTCATGTCGGCGCACTGGGCGCACCTGCCGCACGAGTTGCTGGGCCACGTGTCGAACCGCATCATCAATGAAGTGCGCGGCATCAACCGTGTGGTGTACGACATCTCGGGCAAGCCGCCCGCGACGATCGAGTGGGAGTGACGTTCTCCCGCTAGCCTGCAGGCGAAGCAAAGAACCCGCGTTCGGCACGTTGTGCCGGCGCGGGTTTTTTGCTTCCGGCGCTCAATGCTTCAGGCACGTATCCGCGTTCTTCCAGGTGCAAACGTCGAGACCCGTGTGAACGATCGGCTTCACCGTCTTTCCTTCGGCGAGGTCGCGCATCACCATCGCCGCCTGATAGCCCATTTCCTCAGGCCGCTGCCCGACCAGCGCATTGACCTTGTGGTCCTTGAGGGCCTGCAGCTCCGGCCCGAGCGTATCGGCTGAAACGATCACGAACTGGCCGCTGTTGATCTTGTCCATGATCGGCGCGACGACCTGCGAATACGCCTCGGGTGCGAAGAGCGGCCAGCCGCCCTCGAACACGAACGCCTGGAGCGTGCTGGCGTTCGCGGTGAGCGTGTCCTGCATCATCTGATTCGCTTTCGCGGCATCGTCGTTCACGTAGAGCGGGCAGGCGCTGATCTCGTGCCAGTTGTTTTCGCCCGCCAGCTTCTTGATGCCTTTCTTGCCCGAGAGCACGTCGCGTGTGCCCTGGGCGCGCTGGTTGATGTTCTCGGCCGCGGGGTTGCCCATCACGAGGCAGATGTTGCCGCCCTTGGGCATCAGCGTCTTCAACTGCTCGCCGAGCTTCACGCCCAGCTCGTAGTTGTCGGTGCCCACATACGCCTTGCGCAACGACTGGTCCTTCGGCAGCAGATCGGCGTCCGCGGTGATGATCGGGATCTTCGCGTTGCGGCGGCGGATCACCTCGGCAATGGCCGGCGCGTTCGACGGCGAAATGGCAATCGCCGCGACGCCCTTGGTCAGCAGGTCGTCGACGATCTGCACTTCGGCGCTTTCATCCGCCGCTGTCGCGGGGCCGGTGTAGTAGCAGTTGTAGCCCTGTTTGCTGAGCTCCTTGTTGGCCCGGTCGCAGCCCTGGTGCATGAGGTCGAAGTACGGATTGTCGAGGCCCTTCACGACCAGCGCGAGGGTCTTGTCGGCTGCGTAGGCGGAAGAGGCCAGCATCGCGAGCCCTCCGATCGCAGCGAGATACTTCCACGCTTTCTTCATGGTTTCCTCCTGTTCGGCGCCGGTTGTACGGCGCGCGTGTCTCGTACAGTTTTCGTCATCGGAAGGAAAGCCCGCGCCCGTGCCTTGGGCTTTCTGCGGAACCGCGCGCAACGAGTTGCGCTTCTTGTGATGGCTGACGGCCGGCGGTTCCGCGTGCAGTCCGGCCGCGCCTCCCTGAATTCCGTTCAGTCGTTTTGCCGCTCGCCGCCCAGCCGGTTGAACAGCACGGCGATGATGATGAAGCCGCCTACGACCGTGCCTTGCCAGAACGAATCGACGCCGAGCAGGATCAGGCTGTTGCGGATCACTTCGATGAGCGCGGCGCCGACGATCGTGCCGAACGCGCTGCCCACGCCGCCCGCGAGATTGGTGCCGCCGATCACCGTCGCGGCGATCACGCGTAGCTCGTCGCCGGTGCCGAGGCCGGTGGTCACCGCGCCGAGCCAGCCCACTTCGAGAATGGCCGCGACGCCTGCCATCAGGCCGCCCAGCACATAGACCGAGCAGATGACGCGCCGTACCGGCACGCCTGTGAGATTGGCCGCATGACGGTTGCCGCCGACCGCGAAGACATAGCGGCCCCAGCGCGTGAAGGCGAAGGCGAACCAGAACAGCAGGCCGAGGACGATCAGAAACCACACGGGATTGGCCACGCCGAGCGTTTTGCCGCCGCCGAGCAGGAGTAACTTGTGCCCGTCGGGTCCGAATTCGAAGATAGTCCGGCTTCCGGAGATCACGAGCGCGAGGCTGCGGCCCACGCTCAGCATGCCGAGCGTCACGACGAACGGCTGCATGTTGAGATAGGCGATGAGCAGGCCGTTCACGAGGCCGACCACTCCCGCGGTGAGCAGGCCGAGGCCGATGCCGGCCCAGATCGGGTAGCCCGCGTTCATCGTGACGGAAAGCACGATGCCGCTCAGGCCGATCGTCGAGCCGACCGAAATGTCGATCCCGCCTGTAATGATGATGGCCATCATCCCCAGCGCGACGATGGCGACAAAGGCGAAGTTGCGCGTGACGTTGAAGAGGTTCTGCTGCGTGGCGAACGTCGAGGTGACGAACGAGAGCAGGAGGCAGGCTGCGAGCGTCGCGAGCACCACCCAGAACACCTGGCTCGCGAGCAGTCCGCTCCAGCGGGTGTGGGTCTTCGCGGATTGGGGATCGTCAAGCAGTGTCGGCATCGGATTCGGCCTTTGCGGCGCATCGTTCAATTCCGGGTCTCCTGTCGGCCGCACTTAGCGCTTCAGCGCTTAGTGCGGCCCCATGCAAAGCGGTCGGCGCGCACTTAGCGCTTCAGCGCTTAGTGCGGCCCCATGCAACACAATCGCGCGCGGGCCGCTTCAGGCGGCGGCGATGGCTCCGGTGATCAGGCCAGTGACTTCCTCGGGCGAAGAGGCTTCGGTCTGCTTGTCCGCAACCTTGCGCCCGCGCCGCATGACGACCACGCGGTGGGCGACTTCGAAAACGTCAGGCATGCGGTGACTGATGAGAATGACGGCAATGCCGTGTTCGGACAGGCGTTTGATGAGGTCGAGCACCTGCGCGACCTGGCGCACGCTGATCGCGGCGGTGGGTTCGTCCATGAGCACGAGCCGCGCTTCGGACAGTCGCGTGCGCGCAATCGCCACGGCCTGGCGCTGGCCGCCCGACATCTGCCGGACGAGATCGCGCGGGCGCGTTTCGGACTTCAGTTCCTTGAACAGTTCGGCAGCGCGCCGGTACATGGCCGCGTGATCGAGTACGCGAAAGGGCCATATGCCGATGCGCGGCTCGCGCCCGAGAAAGACGTTGGCCGCCGCGGTGAGGTTGTCGCAGAGCGCGAGGTCCTGATACACGACCTCGATGCCCTTGGCGCGGGCATCCACTGGGCGGCTGAAATGAACGGGCTTGCCGTCGATGAGGACTTCGCCGTGAGAGGGCGGGAAGTTGCCGGCGATGACCTTCACCAGCGTCGATTTTCCGGCCCCGTTGTCGCCCATGAGTCCGACCACCTGGCCGGGTTCCAGGCTCAACGTCACGTCGGTCAGCGCCTGGATGGCGCCGAAGTGCCTGGAAACGCCTCTGAGTTCAAGAAGACTCATGGACTGTCGTGCTCGCGCTTGTGAAGCCGCCCGTTGCCGTGTCCAGGGTGGCCAGGAGACAGGCTAACTAGCATGTTTTTTAGAGCACGATGGGGCTTTTAGCAAGACTATTTCATCAGCCGGTCTTGCGACGCCGCGAGCAGGCCGCTGATGAGATAAAATTGCGTTTTCGCCGAAAACCCCCGCCAGACGGACCTGGCGCGCGCTTGTCTCAGGCTTCCAGCGGCATCGCGCTCGTCCCCTTGAGTTCATCGAGGCAGACGATCGACTGCACGCTGTTCACGCCGGGCGCGCGCATCAGCGTATCGAGCAGGAACTCGGAAAGCGCCTTGAGATCGCGCGCCACCACCTTCAGAACGTAGTCGATATCGCCAGTCACGGAGTAGCACTCCTGCACCTGCGGCAACGTCGCGACGAGTTCCTTGAACTTGACGAGCTCGCGCATGTGCCCGCGCTCCATCGTTACCTGAATGAAGGCGACCACGCCGAAGCCGAGCGCCTGCGCGTCGAGGCGCGTCTCGTAGCGCCGGATCACGCCGAGCTCCTCGAGCCGCCGGTGACGCCTGAGTGTCTGCGCGGGCGAGAGCTTGATCGCGGCCGCGAGTTCGAGGTTCGAAGCGCGTCCGCGCTCCTGCAGTGCGGCGAGAAGCCGCATGTCGATCGTATCGAGCGCGAGATTTTGCATTTATCTTGCGTGAGATGGGTTTGAGGCGAGAGGGAATTGTATCAATCAGGGTTTGCCTGCGTACGAGATGAAATCATATTTTTCCGCTTCAACTATACACTGGGCGCACCCGATCGGGCTGGCGGCCAATACCACCAAGCCCGGCAGCGCGCCGATGCAGAAGGTTGTGTGCGCAATTTTATTTCGTGGAGCGGAGCCGGCGTCCTACCCGGATGCTTTGGCCCTGCGCACATAAGTCGGAGACAGGACGAGACATGGTTTCAAACGACACGCGTGAAAATCGCGGCCAGCTAAAACGCGGCCTCAAGAATCGCCACATTCAGCTCATTGCGCTGGGCGGGGCGATCGGCACGGGCCTGTTCCTCGGCATTGCGCAGACGATTCAGACCGCCGGCCCCTCGGTGCTGCTCGGCTACGGCGTCGCCGGCATCATTGCGTTCTTCATCATGCGGCAACTGGGCGAGATGGTCGTGGACGAGCCCGTCGCCGGTTCGTTCAGCTATTTCGCAGACAAGTATTTCGGCCCGTTCGCGGGCTTTCTCTCCGGCTGGAACTACTGGGTGCTCTACATTCTCGTGAGCATGGCCGAGCTTTCGGCGGTCGGCATCTACATGCATTACTGGTGGCCGACGCTGCCCACGTGGGTCTCGGCGCTGGTGTTCTTCGTCGTGATCAACGGCATCAACCTCACGAGCGTGAAGTCGTACGGCGAACTCGAGTTCTGGTTCGCCATCGTCAAGGTGCTCGCGATCGTCGGCATGATCGCCTTCGGCGGCTGGCTGCTGTTCTCTGGCTCGGCGGGTCCCGAGGCGAGCGTGTCGAACCTCTGGCGCAACGGCGGTTTCTTCCCGCATGGCGTCTCGGGTCTCGTCATGGCCATGGCGGTCGTGATGTTCTCGTTCGGCGGGCTGGAGCTGGTCGGCATCACCGCGGCAGAGGCCGATGATCCCTCGCACAGCATTCCGCGCGCGACGAATCAGGTGATCTACCGCATCCTGATTTTCTACATCGGCGCGCTCGGCGTGCTGCTCTCGCTCTACCCCTGGCAAAAGGTCGTGGCCGGCGGCAGCCCCTTCGTGCTGATCTTCCACGCGATGAACAGCGACCTCGTGGCCAACGTGCTGAACCTCGTCGTGCTGACGGCGGCGCTCTCGGTCTACAACAGCGGCGTGTACTGCAACAGCCGCATGCTCTACGGTCTCGCGCAGCAAGGCAATGCGCCGAAGGCGCTGCTCAAGGTGAGCCGGCGCGGCATTCCGCTGGCGGCGCTCGGCGTGTCGGCGTTCGTCACGGCCGCCTGCGTGATCATCAACTACTTCATGCCGGGCAAGGCGTTCGAACTGCTGATGGGGCTCGTCGTGTCCGCGCTCATCATCAACTGGGCGATGATCAGCCTGATTCACCTGAAGTTCCGCCGCCAGAAGGCGCGTACCGGTCAGACGACCACGTTTCGCAGCCTCGGTTATCCGCTGACGAATTACGTGTGTCTCGCGTTCCTCGGCGGCATTCTCGTTGTAATGTATCTGATCCCGGATCTGCGCATTTCCGTGTACCTGATTCCGGTCTGGCTGGGCGTGCTTGGGCTCGCCTACCGCCTGTGGTGCCGCAAGTCAGTGCCGGCGCTGCAACGCGGCGTGCCGGCTCCGTAAGCGCTGATATTCGTCCCGAATTTCGTCCAGAGAGTTAAACAGCATGTTCGAACACATCGATGCCTATCCCGGCGACCCGATCCTCTCGCTCAACGAGAATTTCCAGAAGGACCCGCGTCAGAACAAGGTCAATCTGAGTATTGGCATCTACTTCGATGACGAAGGCCGTCTGCCCGTCATGAAGGCCGTTCACGCGGCCGAGGCGGCGATTCTCGAGGAGCCGGGTCCGAAGCCGTATCTGCCGATGGCCGGTTTCGCGCAGTATCGCGACGCTGTGCAGGCACTGGTGTTCGGCGCCGACTGCCCGTCGCGCGCGGCCGGCCGCATCGCGACCGTGCAGACGCTGGGCGGCTCGGGAGCGCTCAAGGTGGGCGCCGATTTCATCAAGCGCTATTTTGCGACCAGCCAGGTGTGGGTGAGCGATCCGACGTGGGAGAACCACCGTTTCATCTTCGAGCGCGCGGGCTTCACGGTGAACACGTACCCGTACTACGACGAGGTGACGGGCGGCCTGAAGTTCGAGGCGATGCTCTCGGCCATCGACGCGCTGCCGGCGAAGAGCGTCGTGCTGCTGCACGCGTGCTGCCATAACCCGACGGGCGTCGACCTGGATCGCGCGCAATGGGAGCAAGTGATCGACGTGCTGCATAAGCGCGACCTGCTGCCGTTCGTCGATATGGCGTATCAGGGCTTCGGCGCGGGCCTCGAGGACGACGCGTTCGCCGTGCGCGAGCTTGCGCGCCGCGGTGTGCCGGCGCTCGTGGCGAATTCGTTCTCGAAGAACTTCTCGCTTTACGGCGAGCGTTGCGGAGGGCTGCACGTGATCTGCGAAGACGCGGCGGCCGCCGACCGCGTGCTCGGCCAGCTCACGGGCTCGGTGCGCGCGAACTACAGCAATCCGCCGACGCACGGCGCGAAGATCGTCACGCGCGTGCTGGGCACGCCGGAGCTGAAGGCGTCGTGGGAGCAGGAGCTGGCGGCGATGTGCGAGCGCATTGCGCGCATGCGCGTGGCGATCCACGACGGCCTGCGCTCGCATGCGAGCGAAGCGGCGCTCGCTCGCTACGTGAAGCAGCGCGGCATGTTCACGTACACGGGCTTGAGCGAGAAGCAGGTCGAGCGCCTGAAAGAAGAATTCGCCGTGTACATCCTGCGCTCGGGCCGTATGTGCGTGGCAGGCCTGAACGAGAAGAACGTGAGCGTGGTGGTCGACGCGGTCGGCAAGGTGATGAAGGACTAAGGGAAGGGCGGGGCCGAATGCCCCGATATCTTCCTTGCGCCGCTGGCGTGCCGGTATGTGCCGGACGCTCCAGCGGCGTTTTTGCATCCAGCCCTTGGAACGGCTGCCTCAGCCGGCTGCCATCAGGCGATTCCAGATTGCGTCGCCCGCGTCTTTTCATTCGCATCAAACCGTCGGTCTGTCAAGCTGCAGGGGGTAGATGGCACACATGCCGGCCGCGCACGGTCTTCCAGGTCTCACCCTGATAGAATGCGTGAGCCGCAACGTAGTGGATTGCTGATGAAATTGCTTGATGCCCTCGTCGAACAACGGATTGCCGCCGCGGCCGCGCGCGGTGACTTCGACGACCTGCCCGGCGCCGGTGCGCCGCAGACGCTCGACGACGACCCGCTCGTGCCCGAAGAAGTGCGCATAGCCCACCGCATCCTGAAGAACGCGGGCTTCGTGCCGCCCGCAGTCGAACAGCTGCGGGCCTTGCGCGACCTCGAGGACGAGCTCGCCACGGTGGGCGACAAGGCCGTGCAGTGTCGTTTGCGCGCGCGCATGCTGGCGCTCGACATGGCGCTCGAATCGTTGCGCGGCGGACCGATGGTCGTGCCGCACGAATATCGCCGCCGCATCGCGGAGCGTTTGTCCGAACGCGCAGCGGGCGAGCCCGGCCTCCCGGGGCTCCCGGCGGGGGCGGCGTGACGGGCAGTCCCGTCCAGCCAGACGCCCCCGGCGGCGAACGCGAAGAGGCGCACCCGGTGGTCACTTCGCCCGCTGGATCGGTTCCCGCCGATCCGCTCGTGACGGCGTCCACACCCGCGCCTCAATCCGACGTCCAGCGCAATCCCGTCTCCGAGCGCGACCGGCATTTCATGCGCCTCGCACAGGCCGCCGCCGAAGAGGCGCGCGCCGCCGGCGAAGTGCCCGTGGGCGCGGTGCTCGTGCGTGGCGACGAAGTGATCGCCTCGGGCTTCAACCACCCGATCGGCGCGCACGATCCCTCCGCGCACGCCGAAATGGCGGCCTTGCGCGCGGGCGCGCACGCGCTGGGTAACTACCGCTTGCCGGGCTGCGAACTCTATGTGACCCTTGAACCGTGCCTGATGTGTGCCGGCGCGATCATGCACGCGCGCATCGCACGTGTGGTGTTCGGCGCACATGATCCGAAAACCGGCGCGTGCGGCAGCGTGGTCGACGCCTTCGCCAACGAGCAGCTCAATCATCACACGAGCGTGTCCGCAGGCGTGCTGGCGGACGAGTGCGGCGAGGCGCTGCGCGCGTTCTTCGCCGATCGGCGCCGCGCGAGCCGGGAAGCGCGCCGCAAGGCTCGGGAACAGGCTGAGCAGGCGCAGGGAGGGACTGGCGTAGCCGGTCCGGACGGACCCGCGGGTTGAATCTCACGGTTGAAGCGAATTCGACATGACCATTCATCGCACCATCGAGCTGGTGGCTCCGTCCGGTTATCCGCATGATGCGGAAGCGGTGCACCGAGCGCTTGTCCGGTTGCGGGCGCAGGGCCATCACGTCGACGGCGTGCAGGCGACCGAGCGGCGCTATCAGCGTTTTGCCGGCACGGATGGCCAGCGCGCGGCCGAACTGAATCGCCTCGCCGACCCATCGCGCGACCTGCCGGACATCGTACTCGCCGTACGTGGCGGCTATGGCGCGGTGCGCATCCTGCACGGTCTCGATTACGACGGGCTGCAGCGGCGTTTGACGGATCAGCCCATCGCGTTCGTGGGGCATAGCGATTTCACCGCCATCCAGCTCGCGCTGCTCGCGCGCGCCGGGCTCACGACGTTCGGCGGGCCGATGCTCTGCAGCGACTTCGGCGCCGAGAGTCTCAGCAGCTTCACGATGCATCACTTCTGGGGCGCGCTCTCGAAACCGAACTACACGCTCAAGGTGAACGCGCCGCAGGCCCAGTCGACGAGTGTTTCGGGCACGCTCTGGGGCGGCAATCTGGCCGTGCTGACTTCGTTGATCGGCACGCCTTATCTGCCGCCGGTCGAGGGCGGCATCCTGTTCGTCGAAGACGTGAACGAGCAGCCGTTCCGCATCGAGCGCATGATTTATCAGTTGCATCTGACAGGCATCCTTGCTCGCCAGCAAGCCCTGGTGCTGGGCGACTTCACGGGCCACAAGCAGTTCGATTACGACAATGGCTACGATCTGCGCGAAATGGTTGAGCAGGTGCGTGCCGTGGTTGGCATTCCGGTGGTCACGGGCCTGCCGTTCGGCCATATTCCGGATATGGTCACGTTGCCGATGGGCGCACCTGCGCAGTTGACCACCACCGCGCACGGTTTCGAACTGACCGTGAGCGGGTATCCGCACCTGAGTTGATTTCGCACCGACATGGAAGCGCTTTCGGGCGCTTTTTTTCAGGGAGCCTTATGCAACTAACGGCCAGTCAAAGGCGGCATCTGACAATGTTCACGCCAACGCTTCTTCTCTAAATTGTTGACAAAAAATTCGCCCGGATTGGGGCAGCAAATCACCATGCAGGTGCTGAATTCCCCGAAGTGGAGCGCCTTTCACCGATACGAGGCACGTGGCAGTCGGCGCGCACGTGGGGATCTTCCCCAGGTTCGCCAACATAATTGTTGACAATATTTATGTCCAACCTAGGATACCCAGCATAGAGACACGAGCCATGCGAAAGACCGATATCGACGCCGAAGCAACCGGCATGAAGCCCGAGGCGATCGCCGCGCGAATCCGCGCAGCGATTCTCGAGCACCGGCTGCCGCCCGGCGCGAAGTTGACCGAAGCACAGTTGTGCGAAGTATTCGGCGTGAAGCGCGGCCCGATCCGCCAGGCGCTCGCGCTGCTCGCGAAGGACCACCTCGTGGATCTGGAGCCCAATCGTGGCGCGTTCGTCGCAAGCCCGTCGCTCCAGGAAGTGCACGAGGTGTTCGAGATGCGACGGATCATCGAACTGGCAGTAGTGGGGCGCATTTGCAGCGCGCAGCACGGCAACCGCCGGTTGAAGACCATCGGCGAGACGATCCGGCGCGAGCGCAAGGCCTTCGAAGGGCGCGACTTCCCGACGTGGATCCGGCTTTCGGGCGAGTTCCATACGTCGCTGGCCACGCTCACCGGCAATACGGTGCTGTGCGACTGTCTTAACGGGCTCGTGGCGCGCTCCACGCTGATTTCGGCGCTCTACGAATCGCCGGGACGCAGTCCGTGTTCGTTCGACGATCACGAGGCGATTCTCGCGGCGCTCGAGGCCGGAAACGAGAAAGCGGCCGTCGAACTCATGGTCCGCCATTTACAGGGTGTCGAGCTCAGGATGCTCGACCGGCCGGGAGGCGCCTCGGTCGACTTGCAGGAAGTGTTCAGTGCGCGCGAGGCGACCACGCTTGCACGCTGATACGCATGCAAAGCGGCACTGAAACGGATTGCAGTAAAGGATTGCAGTAAAGCGCGACAGCCCGCTTCGACAGGTGGCTGCCGCGGCTGAAAAGGATGGAGTGGGGCGCATGCAATGCATGCGTACGGCAAGAACAGGCACAGCGTTACAGGGCGCCATTAGGCGGCGACCGGCGCAGTGCCCGCGAAGGCCAGACCATTCGGGGATATCGCGGCGGCCGCGTCCAGCGGCGGTGCGCACGCGTTTCGAGGCGTTCAGGCGTCTTTTTTCCGTCGGCATATCCATCCAAGGAGCGGATCATGGCTCAGTTCAGCGCGTCACCTGGCAGTCCGGCAGTGCCCAACTTCGAATCTGGCGAAAGCAGCGAGTCCGCAGACAATCTGCGCTTGCCGGCCGGCTACAGCGAGCGGCTCTACAACCACGACCTGGCTCCCCTCAAGGAGCAGACCTGGGGCGCGTACAACATCTTCGCGTTCTGGATGTCCGACGTGCATAGCGTCGGCGGCTATGTGTTCGCGGGGAGCCTCTTCGCGCTCGGCCTCACGAGCTGGCAAGTGCTCGTCGCGCTGATCGTCGGCATCTCCATCGTCAATGTGCTCTGCAATCTGATCGCGCGGCCGAGCCAGCGTCACGGCGTGCCGTATCCGGTGGCGTGTCGCGGCACCTTCGGCGTACTCGGCGCCAACGTTCCCGCCGTGATTCGCGGCCTCATCGCCGTGGCGTGGTACGGCATCCAGACCTATCTCGCTTCGAGCGCGCTCGTGATCGTCGTGCTCAAGTTCGTTCCGCAACTCATGCCTTATGCCGACGTGCACAAGCACGGCTTGCTCGGGCTTTCCGCGGTCGGCTGGGCCGGTTTCATGACGCTCTGGGTGCTGCAGGCCCTCGTGTTCTGGAACGGCATGGAGACCATCAAGAAGTTCATCGACTTCGCGGGGCCGGCTGTTTATGTCGTGATGTTCGCGCTCGCGGGCTACATGGTGTATCGCGCGGGTTGGCACAACATCGGTTTGAATCTCGGCGGCGTGAAGTATCACGGTACCGAAGTGATTCCCGTGATGATCACGGCGATCTCGCTCGTGGTGTCGTATTTCTCGGGGCCGATGCTCAATTTCGGCGACTTCTCGCGCTACGGCAAGTCGCTCAAGAGCGTGCATAAGGGCAACTTCTGGGGGCTGCCGGTCAACTTCCTCGCCTTCTCTCTCGTCACGGTCATCACGACGTCGGCAACGCTGCCTGTGTTCGGAGAACTGATTACCGATCCCGTCGAAACGGTCGGCCGCATCGATCATCCCACCGCGGTGATTCTCGGCGCGCTCACGTTCACGATCGCGACTATCGGCATCAACATCGTCGCGAACTTCGTTTCGCCCGCGTTCGATTTTTCCAACGTCGCGCCGCGGCTCATCAGCTGGCGTGCGGGTGGCATGCTCGCCGCCGTGGCCTCGATCTTCATCACGCCGTGGAATCTCTTCAACAACCCGGCCGTGATTCACTACACGCTCGACATACTCGGCGCCTTTATCGGGCCTTTGTATGGTGTCCTCATCGTCGACTTTTATCTCGTGAAGCGCGGTCGTCTTGCCGTGGATGATCTCTACACGGTGTCGCCGAACGGGGCGTACTGGTATCGCAACGGCGTGAACTGGCGCGCGGTGTCGGCCTTGCTGCCCGCCGCCGTGATCGCGATTCTCTGCGTGATGGTGCCTTCGCTCGGCGGCGCGGCGAACTTCTCGTGGTTCATCGGTGCCGCACTCGGCGCGTTGTTCTACCGTGCGCTCACGATGGGCGAACGTGCTCGCGCGAACGCATGAGCTGCGCGTAAAACCAGGCATCGACGAAGGAATCGAAATGCGCATCAAACTGATCAATCCGAACACTACGCAGCGTATGACCGCCGCGATGGAGCAGTGCGCGCGCGCCGTGATCGCACCGGGCACGGAGGTGGTGGCGGTGAGCCCGACGATGGGCCCGCCGTCGATCGAAGGCTATTACGACGAGGCGCTCGCCACCCCTGGCCTGCTTGCCGAAGTGGAGGCGGGCGAGCGCGAAGGCTTCGACGGCTACGTGATCGCGTGCTTTGGCGACCCGGGCTTGTACGCGGCGCGCGAGTTGGCGCGCGGGCCTGTCGTGGGCATCGCGGAAGCCGCGATGCATGCGGCGAGCGTGCTCGCGCCGGGCTTCTCGGTCGTGACGACGCTCTCACGCACGCGCGCCATGGCCTGGCATCTCGCCGAGCGTTACGGAATGACGCGTTTTTGCCGCAACGTGCGCGCGATCGACGTGGCTGTGCTCGAACTCGATGAACCGGGGTCGGCCGCGCGCCGCGCGATCGTCGACGAGTGCCGCCGTGCGCTCGAAGAAGACGGTGCGGACGCGATCGTGCTCGGTTGCGCGGGCATGACGAGCCTGTGCGCGCAGGTGGAAGACGCGCTCGGCGTGCCGGTGGTCGACGGCGTGACGGCCGCCGTGAAGTGGGTCGAGGCGCTCGTCGCACTGCGCCTCACGACCGCCAAGCGCGGCGACTTCGCGCGCCCGCTCGCCAAGCGCTACGACGGCGACTTCGCGCGTTTCAGCCCGGCCAACCCCGCCCCGGCCACGGAAACGCCGCCGCCCGTGCGGCCGCTGCGTTACGGGTAAACGCGCAGCGCGCGCAAGCGGAGGTGGCAACCCGGATCACGTCGTATCGGGCGGCCACATACACCTCGCTTGACCCGTACTATCTGAGCGTGCGTATGGGCGCGTACAGGTGATTTCGCTACACTGGTCCGGTCCTGTGAGCAGGTTGCGCGGACCGTCCGCGAGGCCCTGCAATGCAGCGCCAGCGGCCGTTTCGCGGTGCCTCGCCGTTGTGCGGATATTGCGTTTCATTCTCTCTATTCGATTGATTCGACCAGCATGCCACTCGATCCCCAATATCCCCGCGATCTGATCGGTTATGGCCGGTATCCGGTGCAGGCCAACTGGCCCGGCCAGGCGCGCGTCGCGGTGCAGTTCGTGCTCAACTACGAAGAGGGCGGCGAAAACTGCGTGCTGCACGGCGACCCCGGCTCCGAGCAGTTCCTCTCCGAAATCGTGGGCGCCGCGGCCTATCCCGCGCGCCATATGAGCATGGAGTCGATCTACGAATATGGCTCGCGCGCGGGCGTGTGGCGCATCCTGCGCGAATTCGAAAAGCGCGGCCTGCCGCTCACCGTGTTCGGTGTGGGCATGGCGATCGAGCGTCATCCCGAAGTCGCGCGTGCGTTCGTCGAGTTGGGCCACGAGATCGCGTGCCATGGGTATCGCTGGATTCACTACCAGGACGTCTCGCCCGCCAAGGAAGCCGAGCATATGAAGCTCGGCATGGAAGCGATCGAGCGCGTGACGGGCGTGCGCCCGCTCGGCTGGTACACGGGACGCGACAGCCCGAACACGCATCGCCTCGTGGCCGAGTATGGCGGCTTCCTCTACGACTCCGATTACTACGGCGACGACCTGCCGTTCTGGATGGACGTGGAGGTCACGGGCGGCACGTCGGTGCCGCAACTGATCGTGCCTTACACGCTCGATACCAACGACATGCGCTTCGCGTCGCCCCAGGGCTTCAACACGGCGGACCACTTCTTCACCTATTTGCGCGACGCATTCGACGTGCTCTACGAAGAAGGCGACGAAGCGCCGAAGATGCTCTCGATCGGCATGCACTGCCGGCTGCTCGGGCGCCCCGGGCGTTTTCGCGCGCTGCAGCGCTTTCTCGATCACATCGAGAAACACGAGCGCGTGTGGGTCACGCGCCGCGTGGACATCGCGCGCCACTGGCGCGAGCATCATCCCTATCAACCGCAGCAGAACGACCACCGCGGGGCCGCCGCATGAAGGCAATGCACTACACCCTCGAACAGCTGAATCAAGCCTCGGTCGACGCCTTCGTGGCGGCACTTTCGGGCATCTTCGAGCACTCGCCCTGGGTCGCCGCTGCGGCCGCGCAGCAACGCCCGTTTGCGAGCATCGACGCGCTGCATCGCGCCATGTCGCAGGCCGTGGAAACCTCCGGCGAGACGCAGCAGCTCGCGCTCATCAACGCCCACCCGGAACTTGCGGGCAAGGCCGCCGTGCGTGGCGAGCTGACCGCCGAATCCACGCGCGAGCAAAGCGGCGCGGGTCTGAACCAGTGCACGCAGGAAGAGTTCGACAAGCTGCTGGCGCTCAACGGCGCGTATCGCGAGAAGTTCGGATTCCCATTCATCCTTGCGGTGCGCGGCTATGACCGCCACGGCATCATCGCGAACTTCGAGGCGCGCGTGAACAACAGCCGCGCCGATGAAATGCGCGCGAGCCTCGACCAGATTTACCGCATTGCGCGCTTCAGGCTGGACGAACTGATCGACGCGTAACGTGGCGACGCGCCCCCCGGCTTCTCGCGGAAGGGGTGCAGCGCCGTTTTGATCTACAGAAAAGACACGAAGGAAGACAACGATGGCACTCCCGACTCTCGACCCCAACGCCCCCGATTTCACGCGCCGCTTCGTGAATCTCGCGGACCCGCGCCTGGGCGCGCAGACGCTCGAGGCGAGCGACGACTTCTTCGCGCCGAAGGATCGCATGCTCAATCCGGAGCCGGCCGTCTTTATTCCGGGCAAGTACGACGAACACGGCAAGTGGATGGACGGCTGGGAAACGCGCCGCAAGCGCACGACCGGCTATGACTGGTGCATCGTGAAGCTCGCACGCCCCGGCGTCATCAAGGGCCTCGATATCGACACGAGCCACTTCACGGGTAACTACCCGCCGGCGGCATCGGTGGAGGGCGCGTACGTGGCCGATGGCGCACCCACGGCCACGACACAATGGACGGAGATCGTTCCTTCGACCTCGTTGAACGGCAATAGCCACCATTACGTGGAAGTGTCGAGCGACAAGCCGTACACGCACCTGCGCGTGAATATCTATCCCGATGGCGGCATCGCGCGTCTGCGCGTGTACGGCCAGCCGCAGGTGGACTGGGCGGGCGCGAGCCGTACCGAACTGTTCGACCTGGCCGCGATGGAAAACGGTGCGTACCTCGTTAGCGCGAACAACCAGCACTTTGGCATGGCCTCCACGCTGCTCATGCCGGGCCGCGGCGTGAACATGGGCGACGGCTGGGAAACGCGCCGCCGCCGGGAGCCGGGCAACGACTGGGCGATCATTGCGCTCGCACAGCCGGGCATCATCAGGAAGATCGAAGTCGATACGGCGCACTTCAAGGGCAACTATCCCGATGGCTGCTCGTTCCAGGCCGCGCGCGTGGTGGGCGGCACGGACAGCTCGCTCGTGACCCAGGCCATGTTCTGGCCGGTGCTGCTCGGCGAGCAGAAGCTGCAGATGGACAAGCAGCACTACTACGAAAGCGAACTGGCGGCGCTCGGTCCGGTTACGCACGTGCGCTTCAACATCATCCCGGACGGCGGCGTGTCGCGTGTACGCCTCTGGGGCACGCTCGCCTGATACGCTGATGGGGCCATCATGAGTGAAACAAGGACGACGCTGACTATCGAGCCGCTCACGCCCGAGGCGTTCGCGCCCTTCGGCGACGTGATCGAACTCGCGGGTGCGAAGCAGATTCCGATCAATCTAGGGACGACCATCCGCTTTCACGATCTCGCGAAAGTGGATGTGACTGACGAGGGCGGCCGCACGCTCGTGAATCTCTTTCGCGGGCAGCCGCGCGAGCTGCCGTTCGAAGTGAAGATGCTCGAACGGCATCCGCTGGGCAGTCAGGCATTCGTGCCGCTCAACGACAAGCCGTATCTCGTGGTGGTCGCACCGGCGGGCGATCTGGATGTCACCCGGGTTCGCGCGTTCGTTTCGCGCGGCTGGCAGGGCGTGAATTATGCGAAGGGCGTTTGGCATCACCCGCTGATTGCGTTGGGCGAGGTGAGCGATTTCATCGTCGTCGACCGCGGTGGAGACGGGCTCAATCTCAACGAGCAGGATCTGCCTGAGTCGTTCTGGTTGACGGAAGAAGCGATGAAGGCGGCGATGCGCTAATTCGCGGAATTACCAGGCAGTCCGTATCAGCAGGAGAAAGCCACGTCCGAGACGTGGCTTTTTTGCGTTTTGCGGATGAAGGCGCGGTGAAACGTGGCGAGTCATGCATGGCTGTGTGCGACGCTTCAATACGTCGATTGGATCAGGTGGCGAGGGTCGTTGGCATACGCGCTCTGTTTGCTCAGCGGCGCCCGACTGCGTGATGCGCCTGCCGTCGCCAGCCCGAATGGTTCGCAGCCCAACGCGCAACCCCCTCAGCAACGACCGTACCAAAGGCAAAAGGACCCGAAGCGCGTCGCGCCTCGGGTCCTTCCAGTCACATCTCACGTAGCGCGAGGCAAACCACTCGCGCTGCCAACTACATCATTGCTTCGCACCGCCCTGGAACCAGGTGGCGATCTTCTGCCGCTCGTCGTCGGTCATGTGAGTGACGTTGCCAAGCGGCATCGCCTTGAGCGTCACGGCCTGCTGATAGAGCCGCTGCGCGTTCTGCGAAATCTCGTCGGGCGTATCGAGCATCACGCCGGCCGGCGCTGCGCCCATCAACGTCGGGTGCGCCGAGTGACAGGCCGCACAACGTTGCTGCAGGATAGGCTGAATGTCGGAAACCTTCAGCGACGGTGCGTTCGCGGCTTCGGCCTGAGGCACGACCGGGCGCGGCAGCGTCCACACCAGCGCGACGAACATCAGGGCCACGCCGCCGATCGGCAGATACCAGAGCTGCTGGCCACGGTGACGCATCACGAAGAACTGGCGAATCAGTGCGCCGGCCAGCATGATCACCACGAGCACGGCCCAGTTATAGGCGTGGGCGTAGGTCATGGCGTAGTGGTTCGACAGCATCGCGAACACCACGGGCAGCGTGAAATACGTGTTGTGCACCGAGCGCTGCTTGCCGCGCTTGCCGTAGATCGGGTTCGGCACTTCGCCCTTGAGCATCGCGGCAACCATCTTGCGCTGGCCCGGAATGATGACGAAGAACACGTTGGCCGACATGATCGTCGCTAGCATCGCGCCCATGATGAGGTACGCGGCACGGCCCGAGAAGATGTGGCAGGCGAGGTAGGCGGCGATCACGACATAGAGGCCTACGCATACGCCCAGCAGCTTGTCCTTTGTGCCAAGCACGCGGCACAGCGAGTCATAGACGATCCAGCCGGCGGCGAGGAAGCCGAGCGCGGAGAAGATCGCGACGACAGGACCCATGTCGAGCACGTTCTTGTCGATCAGATACGTGTTCGGCGCCATGAGATACAGCACCGTGAAGAGCGACGCGCCCGAGAGCCACGTGGTGTACGACGGCCACTTCGACCAGTGAAGGTCATCGGGCATTTCGGGCGGCGCCACGGTGTACTTCTGCATGTTGTAGAAGCCGCCGCCGTGCACGTGCCACAGCTCGCCGAACACGCCGCGACGACGCTGGTTCGGGTCCGTGGGCGGTTTGAGGCTGTTGTCGAGCGCGACGAAATAGAACGACTCGCCAATCCAGGCGATCGCCGCGATGACGTGGAACCAGCGCAGTGCGAGGTTCAGCCAATCGGTAATAAAGCCTTCCATGAAACGTCTCCAGTCCTGATGCATTGCGCGCGCGTCTGAACGCACGTGCTAACTGCGGGGTATGAGCGCGCCGCGTAGCGTTGGGGCCGCAGAGTGACCCATGCGCGCTGCCGCGCTGCCATTGTTTTTTGTATGTCCTCGGGCTTGATGAGTCGGGCTGGAAGATCGCCCGGAATGCCCTACGAGTTCGTGTTGCGGTGGCCGCCCAATTGATGCTCAGCTGCCCCGATAGGTGCTGTACGACCACGGCGAAACGAGTAGCGGCACGTGGTAGTGCGAGCCCGCGTCGGCGATGCCGAAGCGCAGCACCACGCGGTCGACGAAGCGCGGCTCGGGCACTTTCGTGCCGAGAGCGGCGAAATAGTCGCCGGCGTGGAACACGAGTTCGTATTCGCCTTTGGTGAGCGCAACGCCCTCGAGCAGCGGCGCGTCGCAGCGGCCGTCGTCATTGGTGGTCACGGTCTTGAGCGCGCGGCGCGCGTCGCCCGAGAGCGCAAAGAGCTCGACCTTGATGCCCGCGCCGGGACGGCCGTTCGCGGTGTCGAGCACGTGGGTAGTCAGCTTGCCCATTCGCAGTTTTCCTTGTGAGTGCCTGGTGCGATTGCGAGGTTTCAGCGGCAGCTCTCGATCCCATGCATGATGCATTGCGGCGGATCGAGGCTCCACATCAGTGGCTACATACCCGTCGGCGGATCGAAGCGAGCGCCGTGAACGCATTTTAAGAACGATCGCACCCGGCGCGCGCGCGCGATAGGAAAGATAAAGCGACACGCATGAGGGTGAGCCCTGGGACTGCCTGGATGCTGTCGCTCATTGCGCCCCGGATTCGCGCGTCCCTTGTTAGCATCGTAGCGACGCCAAAAATCGACCTTTATATGCGTGGCGTAAATTTGGGTATCGCAGCGGCGCGAATTGCCACGACTATTTTGGTTGCGGATCGTATAGGCCATGCGCAGCGCGTGCTGCGCGTCCCGAAGACGGCGGTGGACGCCGGGTAACCGGGCCAGCGGCGTCCTCGTCGGGACGCGTCGGCACCGGGCGCCTGGGCGACCGGCGAGGTCGGCGGGTGAGGCGAGGGCGTCTGGTTCACGTGCCGTGCGCGAGTCCGAACGAAAAGCCAGGGCTCGTGGCGGCACGACAACGGAGCGAACAAGGACGATGGAACCCACTCTCGCACAGCGGCAAAACCGCAAGACCCGCAAAAGCCCGGCAAGACATTGCTGGTGAAAAACGCCGACATGCTGGTGACGATGGACGGCGCGCGTCGCGAGATTCGCGGCGGCGGGCTCTACGTCGAAGGCAACCGCATCGTCGCGGTCGGCCCGACGGCCGACCTGCCCGCCACGGCCGACGAGGTGATCGACGCCAGCGGCCACCTCGTGGCGCCGGGGCTCGTCAACACACACCACCACATGTACCAGAGCCTCACGCGCGCCGTGCCCGCCGCGCAGGACGCCGAACTGTTCGGCTGGCTCACCAGCCTCTACAAGGTATGGGCGAACCTCACGCCCGAGATGATCGAGGTCTCCACGCTCACCGCGATGGCGGAGCTGCTGCTCTCGGGCTGCACGACGTCCAGCGATCATCTGTACATCTATCCGAACGGCAGCAGCCTCGACGACAGCATCCGCGCGGCGCAGCGCATCGGCATGCGCTTTCATGCAAGTCGCGGCAGCATGAGCGTCGGCCAGAAGTACGGAGGCTTGCCGCCCGATTCCGTGGTCGAGCGCGAGGACGCGATTCTCGCCGACACGCAGCGCCTCATCGAGACGTATCACGACGAGGGCCGGTACGCGATGCTGCGCGTCGTCGTGGCGCCGTGCTCGCCGTTTTCGGTGAGCCGCGACCTGATGCGCGAATCGGCGGTGCTCGCACGGCACTACGGCGTGTCGATGCACACGCATCTCGCCGAGAACGCCAACGACATTGCTTACAGCCGCGAAAAGTTCGGTATGACGCCCGCCGAATATGCGGAGGACCTGGGCTGGGTGGGCCGCGACGTCTGGCATGCGCACTGCGTACAGCTCGACGATCATGGCATCGGTTTGTTCGGCCGGACCGGCACCGGCGTCGCGCATTGCCCGTGCTCGAACATGCGGCTCGCCTCCGGCATCGCTCCCGTGAAGAAGATGCGGCTCGCCGGCGTACCGGTCGGGCTCGGCGTGGATGGTTCGGCGTCGAACGACGGCGCGCAGATGGTGGCCGAGGCGCGGCAGGCCATGCTGCTCGCGCGCGTGGGCTTCGGGCCGGATGCCATGACCGCGCGCGAAGCGCTCGAAATCGCGACGCTGGGCGGCGCGCAGGTGCTGGGCCGCGACGACATCGGCGCGCTTGCACCCGGCATGGCGGCGGACTTCGTGGCGTTCGACCTGCGCCAGCCGCTTTTCGCGGGTGCGCTGCACGATCCTGTTGCTGCGCTCGTCTTCTGCGCACCCTCGCAGGTCGCGCTGAGCGTGATCGGCGGGCGCGTGGTCGTGAAGGACGGCGTGTTGCAGACGGTGGAGCTTGGGCCGGTCATCGAGCGGCATAACCGGCTCGCGGCGCAACTCGTGCAGATGGCGCGCTGAGGCAAGCGCGCCACGCATGGACGTACTGAAAGGTCAGGCGGCCGCAGCATCGTGCGGCCGTGCTGCTCAAGGCTTGTCGATCAGCGTCTTCGTCGCTTCGGCGATGAGGCTGCGTAACCAGCGTACTTCGTCCGAGTAATGACAGCGTTCGTGCCACAACTGGTAGTACTGCATCGGCGGGAAGTCGAGCGGCGCGGGTACGACCGTGAGCGGCAGGAAGCGCGCATAGTGGTCGGCGAACAGGCGCGTGGTCGTGAAGACCAGGTCCGACTTCACGAGCACGTAGGGCGCGAGATTGAAGTACGGCAGCGTGACGACCACGTGGCGCTTGAGGCGCTCGCGCGCGAGGTGCACGTCGATGGCGCCGCGCTGGCCCACGGAGTAGGGCGTGGGCGCGAGATGCGGCGCGTTCAGATACTGGTCGAGCGTGAGCCCGCCGCGCTTGGCGAACGGGTGCGAGTTGCTCATCAGGCAGACGATCTGGTCGACGAACAGGTTCGACAGGTGCAGTTGTTCGGGCGGCTCGGGCCAGTTGCCGATGACGATATCGAGCTTGCCTTCCTCGAGCGCGAGCTCGTAGTCGAACGCAGGCCCGAGCGAGTGAAACTCGAGCGTGGCGTTGGGCGCGGCCAGACGGAAGCGCTCGACCACGGTCGGCACGAACAGGACGTTCAAATAGTCAGGACAGCCAATCCGATAGCAACGGATAGAGGTGGCCGGATCGAAATTGTGCTGCTGGAAGCGGATGCGCTCGATCTCGCGCAGTGCGTTCTGCACGGGCTCGAGCAGGCGCAGGCCGTACTCGGTCGGCACCATGCCGGACTTGCCGCGCACGAGCAGCGGGTCGCCGGTGATGTCGCGCAGGCGCCGAAGCGCCGCGCTGATTGCGGGCTGGGACTGATTGAGCTTGACGGCTGCGCGTGTCACGCTGCGCTCCATCAGAAGCGTGTGCAAGACGCGCAAGAGGTACGTGTCGATCGCCTCGCGTTGCTGACTCATGAATTCTCCGAATTATATGTTCTGGCTGATCGATGAGGCTTGGGGGTATATCGTTTTTAATATGGACAAAAAGTGGCGTCAAGCGAGGCTTACCCCGAGGCTCGCGCCGGGGTTATGCCGGCCAGCCTCATGCAGCGAGGCAACAGCGAATTTTGACGGCTCGACCTTCGCAGGGCTAACAGGTATCGTCACCCCCGCACGGCGGCCAGCGTCAATCGGGTTAACGAACAGCAATTACGTACAACGGCGGAACCTCCATGGGTGATTCTTCTTCTCGTCAGGCAACGCTTGGGCAACACGGCAGCGATGTGCCGCGCCTCGCGCTTGCCGGCATCACGAAGCAGTACCCGGCGGTGCGCGCGAACGACGATGTCACGCTCTCGGTCGCGCCGGGCGAAATCCACGCCTTGCTCGGCGAGAACGGCGCGGGCAAGAGCACGCTCATGAAGATCGTCTACGGCGCGGTGCGGCCCGACGCGGGCGAGATCCGCTGGGAAGGCCAGGCCGTCGAAATCGCGAGTCCGGCTGGGGCGCGCAAACTTGGCATCGGCATGGTGTTCCAGCATTTTTCGTTGTTCGAAACGCTTACCGTCGGCGAGAACATCGCGCTCTCGCTCGACGAACCGTTCGACCTGAAAACGCTCGGCAAACGCATTCGCGAGGTGTCGGCGCAATACGGCCTCGATGTCGATCCGCAGCGCCACGTGCATAGCCTCACGGTGGGCGAGCGTCAGCGCGTGGAGATCGTGCGCTGCCTGCTGCAGAATCCGCGTCTGTTGATCATGGACGAACCGACTTCGGTGCTCACGCCGCAAGCGGTGCGCAAGCTGTTCGGCACGCTGCGGCGTCTCGCTTCCGAAGGCTGCAGCATTCTCTATATCAGCCACAAGCTCGACGAAATCCAGGAGCTTTGCGACACGGCCACCGTGCTGCGCGGCGGCAAGGTCACGGGCCGCGTCATTCCGCGCGAAGAAACGCATGCGTCGCTCGCGCGGCTGATGGTCGGGCGCGAACTGCCCGACTACACGCGGCGCGCACACGCGCCCGGCGACGTGCTGCTCGAAGCACGGCATCTGTCGATGCCGAGCGACGATCCGTTCGGCACCTCGCTCAACGACGTTTCGTTCGGCGTGCATGCGGGCGAGATACTCGGTATCGCCGGCGTCTCGGGCAACGGCCAGGCGGAACTGCTCGCCGCGCTCTCGGGCGAGGCGCAAGCGGCCCGCCACGGTGTGAGCGCCGACGCCGTCAGGATTTGCGGCAAGGCCGCGGGACGCCTTTCGGCTGGGGCGCGCCGAAAGCTCGGCTTCGCTTTCGTGCCGGAGGAACGCCTTGGGCGCGGCGCGGTCCCGGCCATGTCGCTTGCCGAAAACGCCTTGCTCACGGCACACCGCGAAGGCATGGTGCGCTCGGGTTGGCTCAGGACGGGCGCGATGCGCGCGTTCGCCGAGCGCTGCATCGGCGCGTTCGATGTGCGCTGCGGCGGCCCGGATGCGCTCGCGCAAAGCCTCTCGGGCGGCAACTTGCAGAAGTACATCGTGGGGCGCGAGATTCTCCAGGCGCCGAAGGTGCTCGTGGTCGCGCAGCCCACCTGGGGCGTGGACGTCGGCGCGGCCGCATTCATTCGCCAGCAGTTGCTCGATCTTTCGGCGCGCGGTGTGGCGATACTCGTGATCTCGGAAGAACTGGAAGAGCTTTTCGACATCTGCGACCGCATTGCCGTGCTCGCGGGCGGACGCCTTTCGCCCGCGCGTTTGACCGGCGAGACGAACGCCGAGGAAATCGGCCGCTGGATGGCGGGGCTCTTCGGCGAGCGTGCGGATCGCGGAGACGGCGGCGGCAGGCCCGACGGCGAGCCGCCCGCGCAGACCGTGGCGAACGCATGATCGGCGACACATAACAACGCGCTAAAGCACATCGACCACCCGAGACCGACCACCGACTTCACGACCATGATCTTCCCGTACCGACTCGAAGCCCGCACGACGCCGTCGCGCACGGTGCGCATCGCCGTGCCGCTCATCGCGGCGCTGCTCACGCTCGCCATCGGCTTCCTGATCTTCGGCCTCGTGGGCCGCGATCCCTTGCAGGCGATGCACGCGTTCTTCATCGAACCGCTGTCGAGCATCAACGGCTGGTCCGAGCTCCTGCTCAAGGCCTCGCCGCTATGCCTGATCGCGCTCGGTCTCGCGGCGGGGTATCGCGCCAACGTGTGGAACATCGGCGCGGAAGGGCAGATGGTGCTGGGCGGCATCGCGGCGAGCGGCGTGGCGATCTATTTCGACCAATCGACGGGCTGGTGGATCCTGTTCCTGATGATGTTCGCGGGCGTGCTGGGCGGCATGGCGTGGGCGGCAATTCCCGCGTGGCTCAAGAGCCGCTTCAACACCAACGAGATCCTCACGAGCCTGATGCTCACCTACGTCGCCACGCAGCTACTGATCTGGCTCGTGAGCGGTCCGTGGCGCGACCCGCAGGGCATGAACTTTCCGCTCTCCGAAATGTTTAGCGGCGACGCGCTCTATCCGACCTTCGGCGGCGACTGGCGCATCCACTGGCTGCGCGGCACGCGCCTGAACGCATCGATCTTCCTGACGCTCGCGGCCATTCCGCTCGTGTGGCTCTTCATGCGCCGCAGCTTTGCGGGCTATCGCATGAGCGTGGGCGGCCTCGCGCCGCTCGCCGCGCGCTATGCGGGCTTCTCCGAGAAGAAGACGATCTGGACCTCGCTGCTGCTTTCCGGCGGCCTCGCCGGCCTCGCGGGCATGGGCGAGATTGCCGGTCCCATCGGTCAGCTGCAGGCGACCTGGTCGCCGGGCTACGGCTTCACGGCGATCATCGTCGTGTTCGTGGGGCGTCTGCATCCGGTCGGCATCGTGCTCGCGAGCCTCTTGATGGCGCTGCTCTACCTGGGCGGCGAAGCCGTGCAGACATCGCTGCAATTGCCGCAGGCGCTGTCCGGCGTGTTCCAGGGGCTGCTGCTGTTCTGCCTGCTCGGCGCGGACCTCTTCGTGAACTATCGCGTGCGCCGCCGTCATCCGGTCGCGGTTGCGAACTGACCAGCGCAAGCCAGAGAACAATCAAACGGGCCACACGACATGGATATCCAGCAAGCCAGCTCGCTCGCCTCGAGCGCCGTCACCGCCGCCATCCCGCTCATGTTCGCGGGCGTGGGCGAACTCGTCACCGAGAAGTCGGGCGTGCTCAACCTCGGCGTGGAAGGCATGATGCTGATGGGCGCCGTCACAGGCTACGCGGTCGCGACCATTACCGGCAGCCCATGGCTCGGCCTCGTTGCGGGTATGGCCGCCGGCATTGCGATGTCGTTGCTGTTCGGCTTTCTCGTGCTCACCATGCTCGCCAACCAGGTCGCCACGGGCCTCTCGCTCACGATCTTCGGCGTCGGGCTCTCGGCGTATGTCGGCAAGCCGTACACCTCGGCCGCGACCTCGGCGACCATCGCGGCCTGGCCGATTCCGGGGCTCTCGCAACTGCCCGTGGTCGGACAGGCGTTCTTCAGCCTCACGCCTGTCGACTACCTCGCGTTCATCATGTTCGCCGTAGTCGGGTGGTTCCTCTATCGCACGCGCGCCGGGCTCGTGCTGCGCTCGGTCGGGGAGTCGCCGCAGGTCGCGCATTCGGTGGGCTTTCCCGTGATCGGCGTGCGCTATGGCGCGACCGCCTTCGGCGGCGCGATGGCGGGCCTCGCGGGCAGCTACTACTCCGTGGTGCAACTGCATCTGTGGCAGGAGCAGATCACCGCAGGACGCGGCTGGATCGCGCTCGCGCTCGTCGTGTTCGCGACGTGGCGCCCGGGCCGCCTCCTGATCGGCGCGCTGCTCTTCGGCGCGGTCACGGGCGCGCAGTTCTATGCGCAGGCCGTGGGCGTGCCGGTGCCCACGCAGTTCCTCGCCATGCTGCCGTACGTCGCGACGATCGTCGTGCTCGTGCTCATTTCGCGCAACCCGAACACGATCCGCCTGAACGCGCCGGCTTCGCTCGGCAAGTCGTTCTTTGGGGCCGCATAGGTGCGGTTGCTTAAGACGGGCAATCTATCGGGAATACTAACCAAAACGCCTTGAACGCTCGCAGTTCCCCATTCACGACAGGAGATCCACGATGAAAAAAACCATCCTGACCGCTTTCGCCGTCGCCGCCACGTGCGGCACGGCGGCCCTCGCGCCCGTGGCCCACGCCGCCGACGCGCCGGGCGTCGCGTTCGTCTATCTCGGCAATCCGGGCGATGCCGGCTGGACCTTCGCGCACGATCAGGGCTCGAAGGTCGCCGAGCAGAAGTTCGGCAACAAGATCAAGATCACGCGCGTGGAAAACGTGCCGGAGTCGGCGGACTCGGAGCGCGTGTTCCGCGATCTCGCGAACAAGGGCAACAAGATCATCTTCGGCACGAGCTTCGGTTACCAGGACTTCCAGCTCAAGGTGGCGAAGGATTTCCCGGACACCGTGTTCCTGCACGCGACGGGCTACAAGAAGGCGCCGAACTTCGGCACCTATGACGTGCGCATGTATCAGGGCGCGTATCTCGCGGGCGTCGCCGCGGGTTACGCGACGAAGACCAACACGCTCGGTTTCGTCGCCTCGGTGCCGATTCCCGAAGTCGTGCGCAACATCAACGCGTACACGCTCGGCGCGCGCTCGGTGAATCCGAAGGTGCATACCAAGGTCATCTGGATCAACAGCTGGTTCGATCCGGGCAAGGAGAAGCAGGCCGCCGAAACGTTGATCGGCCAGGGCGCCGACGTGCTGCTGCAAAACACCGATTCGAGCGCGACGCTCGCCACCGCCGAAGAGAAGAAGGTCCACGCGTTCGGCTGGGATTCAAACATGAAGAAGTTCGGCCCGCACGCGCACCTGGGCTCGGTCGAGGCGAACTGGGGCGTGTACTACGTCGCGGCGATCCAGCAGGTGCTCGATGGCAAGTGGAAGAACGACCCCGTGTGGTGGGGCATTCCGCAAAAGGCCGTCGATCTCGGCGACGTCAACACGTCCGAGCTCCCGGCAGACGCGCAAAAGGCGGTCGCCGCGAAGCGCGAACAGATCGCGAGCGGCAAGTGGGACGTCTTCACGGGTCCGATCAAGGATCAGACGGGCGCAGTCAAGGTTCCGGCCGGCAAGACGCTGACCGACCCGGAACTGCAACGCCTGAACTGGTACGTCGAAGGCGTGGACGGCTCGCTGCCGAAATAGGCATATGCCGGGCGCGCTCGCCCGTCCTGCACGGCGCGGGTGCGAGTTGCATTCCTCGGACGATTTCGACGTGCGTACGCGAAGCGGCTGCGCGTAGCGCTGAGAGGCGCGCGCAGCCGTTTGACGTTCCAGCAGCGCAACGCAGCGCCGCGTCAGTCGTCGATGCGTATGCCGACCTTGATCGTGACCTGCCAGTGCGAGACCTGATCGTTTTCGATCAGGCCGCGCGTTTCCACGACCTCGAACCAGTGCAGGTAGCGCAGCGTCTTCGATGCCCGCGCGATGGCGCAACGAATGGCGTCGTCGCTGGACACCTTCGACGAGCCGGTAAGTTCGATCTGCTTGTAGACGTGGTCGTTCATGGCAGAGTCTCCTCGTGGGTCGCGCGGCGTCGGCGCGTCAATCGAGTATAGGTAACGGACCGGGGCGCAAGGGCAAAGATGAGAGAAGCCCGGCGCCAGTTATCATGACGCCACGCGCGAAAACGAGCATTCGACGTGCCCGTTTTGCAGGCGTGAATGCGCAACGGCGATCGACAGGAGACGGAGAAAATGGACGGGCAGGTGTTGGGTTTTTGCGGACCGGGGCTGATGGGCGCGCCGATGATCCGTCACTTGCTGCGCGCCGGGCATGCAGTGCGCGTGTGGAACCGCTCGCCGGCGAAGGCGCAGGCGCTGATCGCCGACGGCGCGCAGGTGGCCGCGACGCCTGGCGAGCTCGCGCGCGAGGCTGACGTGGTGTTGCTGTGCGTCGCCGACGCAGCGGCGGTCGAGCAGGTGGTGTTCGGCGAACACGGGCTTTTGGCCGGTATGCCCGGCGTGCGCGTGCGTCGCATCGTCGATCATTCGAGCATTCCTCCCGACGCGACGCGCAGGCTCGCGGAGCGCGCGGCGGCTTTCGGCGTGGGTTGGATCGACGCACCGGTGTCGGGCGGCGTGGCGGGCGCGCAAAACGGCACGCTGGCGATCATGGCGGGCGGCGCAGCGGCCGACGTCGAAGCCGTTACGCCGATCCTTGGCGCCTACGCGGCGCGCGTGACCCATATGGGTGGCGTGGGCGCGGGTCAGACCACCAAGCTGTGCAACCAGGCCATCGTCACGGCTACGGTCGCCGCAATTGCCGAAGCGGTGAGCCTCGCGCGGCGCAGCGGCATCGAGGCGGCGAAGCTGCCCGAGGCGCTCGCGGGCGGCTGGGCCGATTCGACGTTGCTGCGCACGTTCGTGCCGCGTATGACGCAAGACGGGTTCGAATCCATCGGCGCGCTCAAAACGTTCCAGAAAGACGTGGACACGATCGCCGCCGCGGCCGCTCAGACCGGCACGCCTATGCCCGTCTCGGGCACGGTCCAGCAATTGCTGCGTCTCGCGGCAGCCATGGGCCTCGAGCAGGCCGATTTTTCGGGCTTCATCGACGTGCTGCAGACACCGCGCAGCGGCGAAGCGTGACCTGATCAGGCACCCGCAGGCCTCGCGAGCGATGCGGCCCCGTTGTAACCGGCGTGCATGGCGGCCTTCACATTGTTCACTTCCTGCCGTGTCATGCTGCGCGGAGCAAGGCTGTCCGCGCGGCTGGAACTCGCGCGCGAAGTGGCATAACCTGCTAAAATTACAGGTTTTTCGTCGATCTACTTTCCGGGACGCGCTGTGCTCTCTACCGCCAACATCACCATGCAATTCGGGCCGAAGCCCTTGTTCGAGAACATCTCGGTCAAATTCGGCGAAGGCAACCGCTATGGCCTGATCGGCGCGAACGGTTGCGGCAAATCCACGTTCATGAAGATCCTCGGTGGGGATCTCGAGCAGAGTTCGGGCAACGTCATCCTCGAGCCGAACGTGCGTCTGGGCAAGCTGCGTCAGGACCAGTTCGCGTACGAAGACGTGCGCGTGCTCGACGTCGTCATGATGGGCCACACCGAAATGTGGGCCGCGATGAGCGAGCGCGACGCGATCTACGCGAACCCCGAAGCCACCGACGACGACTACATGCATGCCGCCGAACTCGAAGCGAAGTTCGCCGAGTACGACGGCTACACTGCCGAAGCGCGCGCGGGCGAACTGCTGCTCGGCATCGGCATCGGCACGGAATTCCACAACGGCCCGATGAGCGGCGTGGCGCCGGGCTGGAAGCTGCGCGTGCTGCTCGCGCAGGCGCTGTTCTCGAAGCCGGACGTGCTGCTGCTCGACGAACCGACCAACAACCTCGACATCAATTCGATCCGCTGGCTGGAAGATGTTCTGAACGAGTACAACTCGACCATGATCATCATCTCCCACGATCGACACTTCCTGAACCAGGTCTGCACGCACATGGCGGACATGGACTACGGCACGCTGAAGGTCTGGCCGGGCAATTACGACGACTATATGCTGGCGTCGACGCAGGCGCGCGAGCGTCAGCAGGCCGCGAACCAGAAGGCGAAGGAGCGCGTGGCCGACCTGCAGGACTTCGTGCGCCGCTTCTCGGCGAACAAGTCGAAGGCACGCCAGGCCACCAGCCGCCTGAAGATGATCGACAAGATCAAGATCGAGGACTTCAAGCCCTCGTCGCGCCAGAACCCGTTCATCCGCTTCGAATTCGAGAAGAAACTGCACAACATCGTCGTGGTCGCGGAAGAGATCACGAAGACGTACGAGCGCCGCATCTTCAACAAGCTCAGCATCAGCGTGCAGCCGGGCGAGCGCATCGCGATCATCGGCGAGAACGGCGCGGGCAAGACCACGCTGCTGCGTTCGCTGCTCGGCAATCTGGCCGTCGACAACGGCTCGGTAAAGTGGGCGGAGAACGCGAACGTCGGCTACATGCCGCAGGACACGTATGAAGAGTTTCCGGCCGACGTGACGCTGATGGACTGGATCGACCAGTACCGCCAGGAAGGCGACGACGAGCAGTCGGTGCGCGGCACGCTGGGCCGTCTGCTCTTCAATGCGGACGACATCAGGAAGTCGGTGAAGGTGCTGTCGGGTGGCGAGAAGGGCCGCATGATCTGGGGCAAGCTGATGCTCGGCCGCCACAACGTGCTGCTCATGGACGAGCCGACCAACCACATGGACATGGAATCGATCGAGTCGTTGCAGATCGCGCTCGAAAAGTTCGAAGGCACGCTTATTTTCGTGTCGCACGACCGCGAGTTCGTGAACGGCCTGGCCAACCGCATCATCGAGGTGAAAACCGATGGCACGGTCAAGGACTACAGCGGCAACTACGAAGACTTCCTGGTGAGCCAGGGGCTGCAATGAATTTCGATCGCTGATCGAGGCGTGAAATGAAAACGGGCGGCGCGTGAGCGTCGCCCGTTTTGTTTTTGGCCTGCGTGCCTTAGCCTACGGCGCGCCCGCTTTACGTATGCGTCAACCACGCTAGAATGCACTGTCGCCGCGGCGAGCGCCGCGATGAAATCGCGAACGAACACAGAGCTTTGCATGGGATGGCAGTAAGCGCTAAAGCGCAAGCCGCCATCGACAGACAGGAGACAAGTAGATGAACGACTACGCGCAGTTCTACATCAACGGCCAATGGGTCGCCCCGCACGGCAAGGGCACGATCGACGTGATCGATTCGGGCACCGAGGCGGTGATGGGCCGCATCCCCGAGGGCGCCGAAGCCGATGCCGAAGCGGCCGTCGCCGCCGCGCGCGCCGCCTTCGACGGTTGGGCCGCGACGCCCGCCGCCGAGCGCGGGGCGTATCTGCAAAAAATTGCCGACAATCTCAAGGCCCGCACCGACGAACTCGCGCAGCTGATCGCAGGCGAAGTCGGCATGCCGCTCAAGCTCGCGCGCGCCATTCAGGTGGGCGGCCCGGTCCACAACTGGGGCGCTTACGCGCAGCTCGCAAGCGAGTTCCAGTACGAGGAGCGCGTGGGCAACTCGCTCGTCGTGCGCGAACCGGTGGGCGTCGTCGCGGCTATCACGCCGTGGAACTATCCGCTCAACCAGATCACGCTCAAGGTCGCCGCCGCGCTCGCCGCCGGCTGCACCGTCGTGCTCAAGCCCTCCGAGATCGCGCCGCTGAACGCATTCGTGCTCGCCGAGGCCATCCACGACGCCGGCCTGCCCGCGGGTGTGTTCAATCTCGTGACGGGCTACGGTCCCGTGGTGGGCGAGCTGCTCGCGCGCCATCCGGACGTCGACATGGTGTCGTTCACCGGTTCGACGCGTGCGGGCAAACGTGTGTCGGAAGTCGCGTCGGCCACGGTCAAGCGCGTCGCGCTGGAGCTGGGCGGAAAATCGGCCTCCGTCGTGCTCGATGACGCCGACTTCGCGGCTGCCGTGAAAGGCACGGTGGGCGCGTGCTTCCTCAACTCGGGGCAGACCTGTTCGGCCCACACGCGCATGATCGTGCCGGAGTCGCGCTACGAAGAAGCGCGAGACCTCGCGAAGCAGGCCGCCGAGGCGTTCAAGGTGGGCGACCCGCGCGACGACAAAGCGAAGCTCGGCCCGCTCGCCTCGAAAGTGCAGCAGGAACGCGTGCTGCACTACATCGAGCGCGGCATGGCCGACGGCGCCGAACTCGTGACGGGCGGCCCCGGCATGCCGGAAGGCGTGACGCAGGGCTTCTTCGTGAAACCGACCGTGTTCGGCCGCGTGCCGCGCGATGCGGCCATCGCGCAGGAAGAGATCTTCGGCCCGGTGCTGACGATTCTCACGGCGAAGGACGAAGACGACGCCGTCGCGATCGCCAACGACTCGCTCTATGGCCTCGGCGGCGCGGTCTGGGCCGGCAGCGACGAGCGCGCGATGCGCGTGGCACGCCGTATCCGTACGGGCCAGATCGACATCAACGGCGGCGCCTGGAACATGGCCGCACCCTTCGGCGGCTTCAAACAGTCGGGACACGGCCGCGAAAACGGCGCGTATGGCCTCGAGGAATACCTCGAATACAAGTCGATGCAGTTCAAGGTGCCGAAGGGCTGATGAGGCATCTCGTCGCGCGCTATCGCAAATCTTTTAATACGACGTGTTGATGCAAGTCATGAACGCGGACTTCTTTGCTGAAGTCCGCGTTTTTGTTTGATGTACGTCAATGTCATATGTGGGGTACGCGCGACCATAAGCGCTTTGTCATCGACAGAGCACAACATGTTTCCTGGCCACTCCTTCGCTCCCCTCCAGATTCGCGGTCGTCAACTCCTGCCCATCGTGCAGGGCGGCATGGGTGTCGGCATTTCGGCACACCGGCTGGCCGGCAGTGTGGCGCGTGAAGGCGCGCTCGGCACGATTGCGAGCATCGACCTGCGCCATCATCACAGCGACCTCATGGACATGTGCCGCGCGGACCCGCGGCACGAAACGCTCGCACGCGCGAACCTCGTCGCGCTCGTCCGCGAAATCGCGGCGGCACGCAAGCTTGCGGGCGGCAACGGCATGATCGCCGTGAACGTCATGAAGGCGGTGAACGCCCATGCCGACTACGTGCGCGCCGCGTGCGAGCACGGCGCCGACGCCATCGTCATGGGCGCGGGCCTGCCGCTGGATCTGCCCGACCTCACGGCGGGCGTGGATATCGCGCTTGTGCCGATCCTGTCGGACGCACGCGGCGTCGCGCTCGTGCTCAAGAAGTGGATGAAGAAGGGTCGCCTGCCCGACGCCATCGTGATCGAGCATCCGGCCTACGCGGGCGGCCACCTCGGCGTGACCGACATCGCCGACATGGGCAACGAGCGCTTCGCCTTCACGAAGATATTCGAGGAACTCGAAGGCGTCTATGCCACGCTCGGCATTTCGCGGCGTGACGTGCCGCTCGTCGTGGCGGGCGGCGTCAACAGCCACGAGGCCGTGCGCAAATGGCTCGAGGCGGGCGCGAACGGCGTGCAGGTCGGCACGCCGTTCGCCGTGACCGAGGAGGGCGACGCGCACCCCGACTTCAAGCGCGTGCTCGCCGAAGCGAAGCCTGAAGACATCGTCGAGTTCGTGAGTGTGACGGGCCTGCCCGCGCGCGCGGTGAAAACGCCGTGGCTCGAACGTTACTTGCGCAACGAGTCGCGCATTCGCGCCAAGATCGGCTCGCTCAAGCTTGCTTGCCCAACCGGTCTCGAATGTCTTTCGGCCTGCGGGCTGCGCGACGGCATCGAGAAGTTCGGCCACTTCTGCATCGACACGCGCCTTGCCGCGGCGTTGCGTGGCGACGTCGCGAACGGCTTGTTCTTCCGCGGGCGTGAAGCGTTGCCGTTCGGCAATGCGATCCGCAGCGTCCGCGACCTGTTGGAGTTGCTGCTGACCGGCGCTGCGCGACCTGCGGTCGCACGGCGCGCAGCCTTCGCACTGGCTTGACACGTATCAAAACGGCGCCAGACCCCGTCTCTGACAATTTGTGGGCCTTCAAGGCTAGACCTACAGACACGGGGATCAACGATGTATAAAGCAATTAGAAAGGCAGCAGCAACTGCCGCGCTCACCATGGGCGCGGTCTTTCTGGCAGTGCCGGCCAGCGCGGCCGGTTCGCCCGACTCGGGCATCTACGCAGGCGACTGGCTGGTGCGCCTGCGCGCGATCGAAATCGCGCCGGACGCGCGCGGCAGCGGTACGCTCGGCGCGCTTGGCGCGGACGTGAACAACGCCATCGTGCCCGAGGTCGACTTCACCTACATGGCGACCAACAACATCGGCGTCGAGCTGATTCTCGGCACGTCGCGCAACCAGGTGACGTCGAATATCGGTGCACTCGGCGGCGTGGGCGTGCTGCCGCCAACGCTGCTCCTGCAGTATCACTTCAACAACGCGGGCAGGGTGCGGCCGTACGTGGGCGCGGGTATCAACTACACGCTGTTCTACAACAACGGTCTGCACGCAGGCGGCCAATCGGTTTCGATCGACAACCACAGCTGGGGCCCGGCGCTGCAGTTCGGTATCGACTTCCAGGTGACGAAGCGCATCTTCGTGAACGCGGATATCAAGAAGATCTGGATGCACACCGACGCGTCGCTGGGCGGCACCTCTCTCGGCACGCTGCATATCGATCCGCTCGTGGTGGGTCTGGGCGTCGGCATGAAGTTCTGATCGGTCGCCTCATCACCGCTTTTTCGAACGCCGGCTTGCCCGGCGTTTTTTTATCCGCGTTCAGGCGCGGTCTTTCTGGAAGCGCATGGCGGTGCCGTCGCGCTCGATGCGCTCCCACACGGCGCGCTTTTCCTCGTCGCTCAGAAATACCCAGTTGGAAACTTCCACGGCGGTGCGCCCGCAACCTTTGCAGACGTCGTCGAAGAGGGTCGAGCATACGCCGATGCACGGGCTGTCGGGGAGGTCGTGGAGATTGGATGCCATTGAAGAACCTTGGGGCGTGGCCGGGCATCGCGCGCGCCGGCTTCGGTACGGAACGCCGCTATGTTAACCGATACGGCGCGGGACGGCCGCCCGCACCTCCAGGCGAGCGGCGGCGATGGATGCGTGATGAATCGGCCAGGCCGCTGCAAGGCGATAGCAAGGTGAAGGGCGCCGCCGCGTCCCGCTGGCAGCCGGGCGTCGCGCGCATGCGCCACCGAAGCGGTTTTTTGTGGACACGGCCCGTGAAACGGCTAAAATTGCGCGCGATTTACCGTCCGCGCACGGCTTGCCGGCCTTCCAGGGCTCATGTTCCGTTTGTGCGACACGCCCGCGTTTTATTTCTTGCCGGGCGGGTTTGATGGTAGGTTCTGGGAAAGTCAGGGGAGCCGTGCACAGGTGAAACGGAGCACGGCACGAAGCGAGGCAGGCGGCCGGCCGGAGCCGGTCAGGATCGGAGAACGGGATGAAGAAAGGGGTTGTGGCGCAACTGGCCGCGCTCGCACTGTGCGCGGCGCCGTGGATGACGTCGGTGGCGAAGGACACGCAGCTGAACGTGTACAACTGGTCCGATTACATCGCCAAGGACACGATTCCGAACTTCACCAAGCAGACTGGCGTTCAGGTCAAGTACGACAACTACGACAGCGATGACACGCTCCAGGCCAAGCTGCTCGCTGGCAACTCGGGCTATGACATCGTCGTGCCGACCAGCAATTACGCAGGCAAGCAGATCGCCGCCGGCATTTTCGCGCCGCTCGACAAGTCGAAGATCCCCAACCTCAAGTACCTCGATCCGCAGCTGATGGCGCTCGTCGCCGGCGCGGATCCGGGCAACAAGTATGCGGTGCCCTGGGCGTACGGCACGACGGGTCTCGCCTATAACGTCACGAAGGCGCAGCAGATCCTCGGCAAGAATGTACCGCTCGACAACTGGGACATCCTCTTCAAGCCCGAGAACATCTCGAAGCTGAAGGCCTGCGGCGTGTCCGTGCTCGACGCGCCGGACCAGATGTTCGCGGCCGCGCTGCACTACATCGGCAAGGACCCGCTCTCGACGAACCCGGACGATTATCGCGCCGCGCTCGCGATGATGAAAAAGATCCGTCCGTACATCACGCAGTTCAACTCGTCGGGCTATATCAACGACCTCGTGGGCGGCGACATCTGCTTCGCGTACGGCTGGTCGGGCGACGTCGTGATTGCCAAGCACCGCGCCATCGACGCGAAGAAGCCCTACAAGATCGAGTACTACATCCCGAAGGGCGGCGCGCCGATCTGGTTTGACGTGATGACCATCCCGAAGGATGCTCAGCACAAGGAAGCCGCGCACGAGTGGATCAACTACATCGAGACGCCGCAGGTCCACGCAGCGATCACGAATGCGGTCTACTACCCGAGCGCGAACGCGGAAGCACGCAAGTACGTGGACAAGGACATTGCCAACGACCCGGCCGTGTACCCACCGCCCGAAGTCCTGAAGACGCTGTTCCTGCTCAAGCCGCTGCCGCCTGAGATCCAGCGCCTGCAAACGCGTCTGTGGACCGAGTTCAAGTCGGGCCGCTGACGCGCTCGCAGCCGCGGTTGAAATTCGATCCCGTTTTACCCCGAGCCCTCGGCACGATGCCGGGGGCTTTGTTCGTCAACCCCGTCCAGCATTCACGCAGAAACAGGCAGGGCAGAGAGAATCATGAGTGACCAGTCGAGCGCGCCGGCATCCGCCGGCTCGCTGCCTTCGGGCTTCACCGCGGCAGATTCCGCCGCGGACAACTTCGTGCAGATCGTCGATGTCGTCAAGAAGTTCGGCGAGACGACCGCCGTGAAGGGCGTCAATCTGTCGGTGAAGAAGGGCGAGCTGTTCGCGCTGCTCGGCAGCTCGGGCTGCGGCAAGTCCACCTTGCTGCGCATGCTCGCGGGTCTCGAGACCGTGACCTCGGGCAAGATCATGATCGACGGCGAGGATCTCGCGTCGATGCCGCCGTACCGCCGTCCGGTCAACATGATGTTCCAGTCGTACGCGCTCTTTCCGCACATGACGGTGGAGTCGAACGTGGGCTTCGGGCTGCGCCAGGAAGGCGTGAAGAAGGGCGAGCTCAAGGACCGGGTGGCCAACGCGCTCGAACTCGTGCAGATGACGCGCTTTGCCAGGCGCAAGCCGCATCAGCTCTCGGGCGGCCAGCAGCAGCGCGTGGCGCTCGCGCGTTCGCTCGTGAAGCGCCCCAAGCTGCTCCTGCTCGACGAGCCGATGTCGGCGCTCGACAAGCAGATTCGCCAGCGCACGCAAATCGAACTCGTCAACATTCTGGACAAGGTCGGCGTCACCTGCATCATGGTCACGCACGACCAGGAAGAAGCGATGACGATGGCGGGGCGCCTCGCGGTGATGAGCGAAGGCGAGATCGTCCAGCTCGGCACGCCCAACCAGGTCTACGAATTCCCGAACAGCCGCTTCTCGGCGGAGTTCATCGGCTCGACCAATCTTTTCGATGGCAACGTGGTCGAGGACGAGCCCGACCATGTATTCGTCGAGTGCCCCGAGCTGCCGGTGCGCCTCTACGTGAACCACGGCATCACCGGGCCGCTCGGCATGCCTGTGACGATCTCGGTGCGCCCGGAGCGTATCTCGCTCACGCGCAAGCCGCCCGAGGGCGTGTTCAACTGGGGCAAGGGCGTAGTGAAGAACATCGCCTACATGGGCGGCTACTCGCTCTATCACGTCAAGCTCGACTCGGGCAAAACGGTGATCGCGAACATGTCGAGCCTCGCGCTCTCCGAGATCGATTCGCCCACCTGGGAAGACGAAGTCTACGTGCGCTGGAGCGCTTCGGCCGGTGTGGTGCTGACGTCATGAGCGCGACGACTTTGCGCAGCATCCTGAACTGGCCGGCGAAACGCTTCAACCTGACCGGGCGTACGGCCGTCGTGGCGGGCCCGTTCATCTGGCTGCTGCTGTTCTTCCTCGTGCCGTTCATCCTGGTGGTGAAGATCAGCTTCGCCGACCAGCAACTCGGCATTCCGCCGTACACGGAGCTGACGTCGTTCGCGGATGGCATCTGGCATATCTCGCTCGACCTTTCGCACTACGCGTTCCTGTTCCAGGACAGCCTGTACTTCGCGACCTACGTGAATTCGGTCGTGGTGGCCGCGATTTCGACGCTGCTATGCCTCATCATCGGTTATCCGATGGCGTATTACATTGCGCGCTCGAATCCGGCCTCGCGCAACATCCTCATGATGGCCGTGATGCTGCCGTTCTGGACGTCGTTCCTGATCCGCGTGTACGCATGGATCGGCATCCTGAAGAACAACGGACTGCTGAACAATTTCCTGATGTCGATCGGCATCATCCATTCGCCCATCGAGCTGTATCACACGAACACGGCCGTCTACATCGGCATGGTGTATTCGTATCTGCCGTTTCTCGTGATGCCGCTCTATGCGCACCTCGTGAAGATGGACCTCACGCTGCTCGAAGCCGCCTACGACCTCGGCGCGAAGCCGTGGCGCGCGTTCGTGGAGATCACGCTGCCGCTCTCGAAGAACGGCATCATCGCCGGCTGCCTGCTCGTGTTCATTCCGGCGGTGGGCGAGTACGTGATTCCTGAGCTGCTCGGCGGCGCGAACACGCTGATGATCGGCCGCGTCATGTGGAACGAGTTCTTCGACAATGCCGACTGGCCGATGGCCTCCGCGGTGACCTGCGCGATGGTGCTCCTGCTGCTCGTGCCGATGGCGCTGTTCCAGCACTATCAGGCGAAGGAACTGGAGGGCCGCGGCAAATGAAACCGAATCGCGTTCTGCAGTTCATCGCGCTCGGCCTCGGCTTCGCGTTCCTCTACATTCCGATCCTGAGCCTCGTCGTCTACTCGTTCAACGAGTCGCAACTCGTGACGGTGTGGACGCGCTTTTCCACGCGCTGGTATCAGGCGCTCATCACCGACGACGAGTTGATCACCGCCGCGTGGCTCTCGCTGCGCATTGCGCTGATGACAGCGTTCGCCTCGGTGTTCATCGGCACGTGGGCGGGCTTCGTGCTCGCGCGCATGGGGCGCTTTCGCGGCTTCACGCTCTTCTCGGGCATGATCAACGCGCCGCTCGTGATTCCCGAAGTGATCCAGGGCATTTCGCTGCTGCTGCTGTTCGTGGAAATGGGCAAGCTGATCGGCTGGCCCGCGGGGCGCGGTGTGTTCACGATCTGGATCGGCCACGTCATGCTGTGCATTTCGTACGTCGCCATCATCGTGCAGTCGCGCGTGCGCGAGTTGAACCCCTCGCTCGAAGAGGCTGCACTTGACCTCGGCGCTACGCCGTTCAAGGTGTTCTTCCAGATCACGCTGCCGCTCATCTCGCAGGCGCTTGCGGCAGGCTGGCTGCTGTCGTTCACGCTGTCGATCGACGATCTGGTGCTCTCGGCGTTCCTCTCGGGCCCGGGCTCGACCACCTTGCCGCTCGTGGTGTTCTCGCGCGTACGCCTTGGCCTGAACCCGGAGATGAACGCGCTCGCGACGCTCTTCATCGCGGTCGTGACGGTGGGCGTGATTGCCGGCAACTACTTCATGCAGCGCGCGGAGCGCAAGCGGATGGCGATGGCGGTCTGAGCGCCGCCGCGCTTCGAAGCGCCTGCAATAGACGGCGCGCGGGCAGTCATGTCCGCGCGCCGTTTGCTTTATTCGGCGCAGTCCTTACAGCCGATATCCCATACGAAACCCGCCCCAGTGCCGCCCGTTCACGAAGATCGGCGCGGAGGCGTCCTTCATCATCACGAACGTGCCGCCGCCCATGTCGCGACGATAGGTTTGCAGCAGGAAGGGCTTGGTATGCGAGCCGGCCGCGCGGCCCGCGCGGTCATTGAAGATTCGATGATTCCGGCAGTTCGCGGCGTTCCACACCGGGTCGGCGCCCTGCGGATGCGAGAACTTGCGATTGTGGGTCGGTATGTAGCCGCGCGGATCGATCGCGACACAGAAGGCGACGCGTTCGTCGAACGTGAGCAGCGGTTCGAGGACCGGGGGCAGCACGCGGTCCGTGAAGGCCGTAAAGCGTGTCATATGCTGCTGCGGGTTCGTGTTCGGCACCGGCGCGTAGACGCTGTCGAACAGATCCGCTTCGCCGATCTCGCCGCGCGCGAGGGCGCCTTCGAACAGCTTGCTCACCTGGGCGGCGGCGCGCTGCACTGTCTCGATGAAGCGGGTGTCGTCGGTTTCCACGCCGGTTGCGGCGGACAGCTCGATGAGCGTTTCCGAGACCTCGAGCAGCTTGCCGAGCTGATCCTTCGCCTGCACGAAGTTGCGCCCCGAATCTTCGACGCCCGCGACCATTTCGCCCACCTGGCTTTCGAGCCCGTCGCATTTCGTTTCGATCTCGCCCGTAAGCTGGGCGATCTGGCCGGCGTGCTCGTCGAGTTGCATGATCGCCTGGCCGGTGCTGTGCACGGCCTCGCCGATCGTGTGCGTGCCCTCGCGCACGCGATGCGCGCGTTCGGTGTTGGCGGTGCCCTCGGCGATGAGTTGCTCGGTCTGCTGCGTGAGTTGTCCGAGCGTCTGCTCGATCTGGCCGGTGGCCTGCGCCGTCTTGGCGGAGAGGTTTTTCACCTCGGCCGCGACCACGGCGAAGCTCTTGCCGGACTCGCCCGCGCGCGCCGCTTCGATGGCCGCGTTGAGCGCGAGAAGCTGGGTTTGCCGCGCGATCAGGGAGATTTCCTCGGAGACCTTCGAGACATGCGCGAGCGCGCTTTTGAGCGCCCGGATCTGCGTCTCGATGACGGTGACGCTCTCCACGAGACCGTGAATGTCGGCAAGCGACTCCTCGATGGTCTGCTGCGACTGCTGCACGGTGGCGGCGGTGCCGGTGCTCAGCTCGCGCATGGCGCGGGCCGCCGTGGCGATCTGATGGTTGCCGGCGAGGGTGTGGGCCGCCGACTCGCGCAGGGCGTGGCAGACGTCGGTCTGACGCTGCACGCGCGCGGCGACTTCGTCGACATGGCCCGCCACGTCGCAGATCTCGATACCGAGCCTGCCGGCATGTGCGGCAATGTCGCCGACGACGCCGGCGGATTTCCCCGCGCGGCGACCGCGCAGGCCCAACAAACGCAAACGTGCCATCGGGTGTCTCCTTTCCCGGTGCGCCATGAAAGCTGCGGACAACTGCCCAAAGCTGCGGGCCCGGTCGTCGGCAGGTTCGATCGCCGGGCTTTCTGAACTGGTTTACGGCGCGTAATACGGCGACTTGAGCGAAGGGGTGGCGCCTGGCGCTATGATCGGGAACTCGGGCGCTCCGAAAGCCGGAAAAGAGGGGCAAAGGGGCGTCGCGACGGGAGCAAGATGATAGAAGCGATTTTCGGCGGGAGCGCGCCGCTCGCGCTCTGGCAGCAGCTGATCCAGCTCTGGGAGCTGATCGTGATGGTGTTGCGCTTCCTCTGGGAGCTGGTGAAGCTCCTCGGCGGCGGCGGTTGAACGACAAAAGGGCAGACGATGATCGACGATTCCACCCGGCGTTTCACCGACCGGGTCGCAGATTACGTAAAATTCCGGCCGACCTATCCGCGCGAAGTGGCGACTTTCGTGCATGTGGAGTGCGGCATCGCGCCGGGCGCGCCCGTGGCCGACATCGGCGCGGGTACGGGCCTCTCCACGAAGCTCTTTCTCGACGCGGGTCATCCTGTCACGGCAGTCGAGCCGAACGCGGCCATGCGCGCCGCGGCGGACGAACTGCTAGGCGGCTATCAAGGCTATCGCAGCGTGGCGGGCACGGCGGAGGCGACGACGCTCGAAGACGCGAGCGTGGATCTCGTGAGCGCCGCACAGGCGTTTCACTGGTTCCACAAGACCGACACGCAGCGCGAATTCGCGCGCATCCTCAAGCCGCGCGGCAAGATCGTGCTGTTCTGGAACAGCCGCCTGCTCGAGGGCTCGGCGTTTTTGGCAGGCTACGAGGCGCTCCTGCAGCGTTTTTGCCCCGACTACGCGCGCGTGGCCGAGACCTATCCGGACTCGGCCGCGATGGCCCACTGGTTCGGCGATGGCTTCGAGCATCAGACCGTGTTCCCGAACGCGCAACTGCTCGACTTCGATGGCCTGCGCGGACGGCTGATGTCGTCGTCATACGCGCCGCGCGCGGGCGACGAACGCCACGAGCCGATGCTCGCGGCGCTGCGCGAGCTGTTCGAGGCCACGCAAAAGGACGGCACCGTCAATTTCGCCTACGAGACGCGCGTGTACGCGGGGCAGCCGCAGCGCATCTAGCGCTCGAACGCGTAGTCGGCGGTGCGCACGCGGCGCGTTTTGCGGCGGAACATGAACGTGAAGCCAGGCCACAGCGCGGTGTTCTTGCCCGCCTGCGTGAGGTAGTAGCTGCGGCAGCCCGACTGCCACACGGTGCGCGCGAAGCGCGCCTGCACGCGCGCGTTCCAGTTTTGCTGCGCCTCGGCGCGAACCGCCATCGTGCGGGCGCCCGAGCGCTGCAGCGCGCGGATGCAGGCCGCGATATAGGCGATATGCGACTCGATCATGTAGATCATCGAGTTGTGCCCGAGCGCCGTGTTCGGCCCGATCACGAAAAAGAGATTCGGGAAGCCCGCGACGCTCGCGCCGAGGTAGGCCTCGGGGCCGTCGCGCCGCCACGTCTCGCCGAGGTCCTGGCCACCCACGCCCGTCACCTGGAAGGGCGCGTCCACATCGTTGACCTGGAAGCCCGTGCCGCACACGATCGCGTCGTAGGGCCGATGCGTACCGTCGGCGGTGACGATGCCATCGGCGACGACCTCGCGGATCGCGTCGGTCACCAGCTCGACGTTGGGCTGCGCGAGGACAGCGTAGTAGTCGCTCGACAGCAGCACGCGCTTGCAGCCCAGCCGATAGTCGGGCGTGAGGCGCGCGCGCAGCTCGGGATTTTTCACTTTGTGCGCGAGGTAGCTCAGCGCGAACTTCGTCGGCGTCTTGAGCAGGCGCGGCTCGACCGCGAAGCCGAGCGCGCGCGATTCGTGCTGGCAGTAAATCTTTGCGCGCGCCACACGTTGCGCGAACGGCATGTGCCGATAAATCCAGCGCCAGCGTTCGCTGATGGCGCGGTCGCGCCGCGGCATGATCCACGGCGGCGTGCGCTGAAACACCGTGAGCTGAGCCGCGCGCGGCTGGATATGCGGCACGAACTGGATCGCGCTCGCACCGGTGCCGATCACGGCGATGCGCTTGCCTTCGAGCGCGTAGTCGTGGTCCCAGCGCGCCGAGTGGAAGAGCGTGCCTTCGAAGCGCTCGATGCCCGCGATATGCGGCAGCGCCGGGCGCGAGAGCGGACCGTTCGCGGCGATCACCATATCGGCTTCGATCGTCGTGCTCGCGCCGTCGCGTTCGATCTCCACCTGCCAGACGCCGTGCGCCTCCAGGAAGCGCGCCGCGCGCACGCGCGAACGGTATTCGATGAAGCGCTCGACATCGTACTTGTGCGCGCAATGGCGTAGGTAGTCGAGAATTTCATGCTGCGGCGCGAAGGTGCGCGTCCACGCCGGATTCAGCTCGAACGAAAATGAGTAGAGGTGCGAAGGAATATCGCAAGCGGCCCCCGGATAGGCGTTGTCGCGCCAGGTGCCGCCGAGGCCTTCGGCGGCCTCATAGATCGTGAACGAATCCACCCCCATGCGACGCAGCCGGATCGCCATGCCGATGCCGGAAAAACCGCTGCTGATGATGGCGATGCGCAGCGCGCCCCCGTTGCCGAGCGCTTGATTGGCCATGTTTGCGTCCGCCGTTATGTGTGTGTGCTGCGTATTTTGCGCCGATGCAAAACGGGCTCCATGAAGGAGCCCGTCGTTGCTTTAGCGGCGTGCGCTGGGCAAGCCTCAGGCGTTCAGGAGTTGTTCCAGTCGTCCGAGCTGTCGTTGCTGCCCATATCGACACCGCCGCCGCCCGAGCCGTCGTCCCAGTCGTTCGAGCCCTGGCCGAAGTCGAGGCCGCCGCCGTTGTTGCCGTCGCGCTGAACCCTGCGGCCCTCGTCGTCGACATACACATCGCGCTCGATCACGCGGTCACGGCCATGATTCAGGGCTTCGCCGAGCAGCACGCCCGTGAGCAGGCCACCCATGCCGCCCATGCCACCGCCGCCTTGCTGCACGATGACCTGCGGCGGTTGCTGCGGCGGCGCAGGCGGATACTGCGGCTGACGTCCGAAGGCGGCGTCGGCTTCGCGCGCGTAGGGGGAGTTGCTGCCGTAGTCGGGCGCGGCAGGCTGCGCATTCGGATCGGCGCGGCCCTCGGCGCGCGCCTTGAGGCTCGCGAACTGGCGTTCGAGATCCTCGATCTCATACGGCGGTCGCGGATTCGCGCTGTTCGAAAGCGTTTCGACGAGGCTGCGCAACTGCGCTTCGAGTCCTTCGACTTCCTTTTCGAGCGCTTCGTGACCGGGCGCGGTCGAGAGCTTCACGTCGAGCTTGAGCGAGCGCACGCCGTTGAGCAACTCGGTGGCGCGCTTGAGCTGGTCGCGGCGGTCGTCGCCGGCCTTCGCGTCTTCGGTGGACTTCGCGCGACGCAGCGTCCAGCGCAGCACGAGCACAATGCCGACCAGCAAGATGGCGATACCAATCCACATGCCCATACCAGGACCTCGCTTCTGTGGCGCGGGCGCGGCCAACTGCTGCTGCGTGAACGGGTTGCCCGTGCTGTTCGTGTTGACACTGCCGGCGCGTGAAGCGTCGGAACGAATCTTCGCTTCGACCTGCGCGAAACGTTGCGGCTGGGTGAAGCGGATTTGCGGATCGAGCGACTTCGCCTGCTCGACCTGGGTGAGCGCGTCGCTGTAACGACCTTCGCGGTCGAGGACCTGGGCGTAGAGGTAGTGCGCGCGAGCGTTGTCCGGATGCGCCTGCAGGACTTCGGTCAGGCCGGAATCGGCGCGCTGCCAGTCACCCTGCGACATCGCGGATTCAATCTGCTGCACGCTCGGCAAGGCGAACGCAACGCCGCCCGTAAAGGCGAGCGACGCGACGGCGATACTGGCAGCGGCAAGAAACTTTTTCATGTTGCAGGCCGGGCGGATTGACGCCCGTCTCCATGGCATTCGATACGGGGATGCGGCGCTCTCGCGCGCCTGCCGATTGCCATCGGCCGCACGGATCGTGCCGCGCCGTATCCAGCACGCAGGCGCTTACTGTGCCGGCGTGTTCATCTGCTTCTTGAGCGCCTCGAGGCGCTCGTCTACCGACGGACCCTTGTTGAGCGCCGCGAGCTTGTCGTCGAGCGCCTTGCCGCTCGACTGGTCGGACGAATTCAGGCGGGCGTCCGAGCGCGCGTTCGAGAGCGCGACCTTTTCTTCCAGCTTCTGGAAATCGCCGTCGAGATTCTTGCCGCCGATGCCGCCCAGCGCCGTAGCCGCGACATCCTTCGCCTGGGCGATCTGCTGCTTCGCCTGCAGGATGTTCGAGCGCGCGTTCAGGTCGTTGCGGCGCTGGCGCATGTCGTCGATCTGCTGCTTCAGTTGATCGACCGACGGTTCGAGCTTCGCGAGTTCGCCCGCGAGCGCGTCGCGTTCGGCTTCCGCGGTTTGCTGCGCGCCGAGCGCTTCGCGTGCGAGCGCTTCGTCGCCCGATTGCAGCGCGCGCTTCGCGCCGTCTTCGTACTTCTTCGCCTTGTCGGCGGCCACGTCGCGCTTGCTTTGCTGCGTCGCGACCTGCGCCTGGATCTCGACGAGCGAGTTCTCCGCGCGGCCGATGCTGTCGTCGAGCTCACGCACGATCTGGCGCGCGTCGCGCGACGGATCCTGCACCGAGTCTGCGGCGTCGTTGAGCAGGCCCTTGACGGTGCGGGAGATGGAGTCGAAAAGCGACATGAATTCCTCCAGTGAAATGAGATCGGCCGTGGTGGGCCGAGGTGCGTGTTCGCGGTTTGGCCTCACGCGCCAGCCGGCCGGCAGAGGGCTGATCCATCTGCCAGCTTACGCCGCTTTGCGCCTGGCGCGCATGCACGGCGAAAATCGGGGCGAGTGCGGCAATTGCAATAGCGTGAAGCTGTTTTCTTGCACGCGTATGTTCATCAGGACGGGGCCTGGCTGCGCGGCGTGAAGCACCGCTGCAGGCCGGGCGCCGCCATCGATCGCGGATATTACACCACGGCCCGTCTTAAAAGGGACTTAAAGGAATCGGGCCTGCCCAGCGCTCGCGGCGCGTATGTAAGCGGGCGTTAAGCCGATTGTGACTCGTGTGTATGGCGGCGTGGATGCTGCGCGTGTCAGGCGTATTTGCCGCCTTCGGGCGCGGCGTCGTCGCTGCGGGCTTCGTCGCGTGGATCGCTCGCGTCGCGCCGGGAGCGGGCGAAGGGCGCCGAGCTCAGCGGCTGCAGCGGTTCGACGTCCAGCGATTGTGCGGCGGCCGTATCGAGCGCGGCGCTTTGCGCTGCAGCGGCCGCTTCGGCGCTCAGCCGGGCGACAGCCTGGGCGATTTCGCGCGCGGCATGGCTCACGTCCGCCTCGTCGGTGTGCGCGGCGGGCAGGGGTATGTTTGACGCTTGAAGCGTTGTCTCGTGGGCGTCGTCGTCGTGAAGGGCCGCGGCCGCTTCGCCAGCCTTTTGCGCGTCCGCGTTCGCGTCGCTCGCGCCGATGGCCGCCGCCGCGCCCACTGCTGGCCGGATCGCGCCGGCTCGACCCACACGCAGCGGTCTCGCTGCCTTTTGCAGCACCTGCGCGAGCGCGTCGGGCTGACGCGGCGCGTTCAGCCGGTCGACGATGCTCGCGGCCTTCACCTGATCGCTCGTCGCGCTGAACGCGATCACGGCGCGGCGCATGAGTTCGCTGAGGCTGATGCCGAGCTCGTCGGCGGTGGCGGAGATCGCGCGCTTTTGCGCGGGCGTAACGAAGACGACGATGCGTTCGCTGGGCTTGTTCATGATCGACGGGCCGTTGGGTCGGCTTCGTATGACGTCGGTTTGCCTGCCTGCGCAACAGCTTTTTGTAAGAATGGATGGGTGCTTGCCTGGGCGCGAACAGGGGCGTGTAGCAGATCTTTCATGATAAGACGAGTGCGCCGATGCGCAATGAGAAGGTGCGCGACCAGGAACAACCCTGCCTGCAAAAATCTGCCGTCAACAACCAGTCGATGCCTAATTTATCGCGCTACACGAGGGCGGTTACGAAACTTTTCGCGCATAAAACCATGATCGACGCAAGCGATCGCCTGGACGGCCAGAAATCGGGCAGGAAGTGTTTCCCAAGAAACTCTTACAAAAAAAGCGCGACCCGGCGTGCGCGATTTCTTTAGAATGCGCTGTTACATTTCGCGAATGGCGCCCGAACGGGCGGTATTCGCATGTGGCGTGCCATAGTGCGCGCCGCGCGGCCGGACGGGGGCGTTGCCGGTCGCGCCGCGTCGCCGGGATTGAGCCGGCGACGTCGTATGCCGCATTGGCGCCATGACGCCGTGGTCGAGATCCATGCGCGCGAGTTGCGCGCAGCCGGCGCGCGCGAGACGCGCCCATCATTCCAGTCATGCCTATCATCAAACGACCGCCTTCACCGCAGTACCCGAACGAAGATCGGGAACCCTCCTTCAACAACGGGCGCCAGCCGCCTCGCCGGCCTGAATCGGGCGGCGGGTCCGGCGGCAACGGGCCGCGCGACGGGAGCCCGAAGCGGCGCTCCATCGGCACCACGCTCGCGCTCTGGTTCGTCGGCCTGATCGGCACGCTCTGCGTGGTCGGTGCGCTGCTCGTGGGCTACGCGCTCGTCGTGATGGAGCCGCAACTGCCGTCGCTCGATGCGCTCACCAACTATCAGCCCAAGGTGCCGCTGCGCATCTATACCGCCGATCACGTGCTGATCGGCGAGTTCGGCGAAGAGCGACGTCAGCTCGTGCGTTTTCAGGATATTCCTGATATTCAGAAGAAGGCCGTGCTCGCCATCGAGGACTACCGGTTCTACGAGCACGGCGGCGTGGACTTCGTCGGCATCCTGCGCGCGGGCGTGGCCGACCTGATGCACGGCGGCGCCTCGCAGGGCGCGAGCACGATCACGATGCAGGTCGCGCGCAACTTCTTCCTGTCGAGCGAGAAGACCTACACGCGTAAGGTCTACGAGATGCTGCTCGCCTACAAGATCGAGCGCGCGCTCACGAAGGACCAGATTCTCGAGTTGTACATGAACCAGATTTATCTGGGTCAGCGCGCCTACGGTTTTTCGGCGGCGGCGCGCGTGTACTTCGGCAAGGACCTGAAGGACATCACGGTGGCCCAGGCGGCGATGCTCGCGGGCCTGCCGAAGGCGCCTTCGGCGTATAACCCGATCGTCAATCCGCACCGCGCGAAGATTCGCCAGGAGTACATCCTCAAGCGCATGCTCGACCTCGGCTACATCACGCAGGCGCAGTACGACGAAGCGATCAAGGAGCCGCTGCAGACGAAGACGGCCGGCACCGAGTACAACGTGCACGCCGAATACGTCGCCGAAATGGTGCGCCAGATGATGTACGCGCAGTACAAGGACGAGACGTACACGCGCGGCCTCACGGTGACGACGACGATCGATTCGGCCGACCAGGATGCCGCGTACGCGGCTGTGCGCAAGGGCGTGATGGACTACGAGCGCCGCCACGGCTATCGCGGACCGGAGGGCTTCGTGCAGTTGCCCGCGGACGGCGACGACCGCGAGCAGGCCATCGAAGACGCGCTCACCGATCACCCGGACAACGGCGACCTCGTTTCGGCAGTCGTGACCGACGCGGGCCCGAAGTCGGTGACGGCGCAACAGCTCGACGGCACCTCGGTGACGGTGACGGGCGAGGGCCTGCGCTTCGTCGCGGCCGCGCTCTCGCCGCGCGCCTCGCAGGCGCTGCGCATTCGCCCGGGCTCGATCGTGCGCCTGATGGAGGACGCGAAGGGCAACTGGCAGATCACGCAGCTGCCGCAGGTCGAAGGCGCGCTCGTCTCGCTCACGCCGCAGGACGGCGCGATCCGCGCGCTGATCGGCGGCTTCGACTTCAACAAGAACAAGTTCAATCACATCACGCAGGCGTGGCGTCAGCCGGGCTCGAGCTTCAAGCCGTTCATCTACTCGGCTTCGCTCGAAAAGGGCCTTGGGCCGGCGACGATCATCAACGACGCGCCGCTGTACTTCCCCCCCAGCACGCCGGGCGGCGACGCGTGGGAGCCGAAGGACGACGACCAGCCCGAAGGGCCGATGTCGATGCGCCTCGCGCTGCAGAAGTCGAAGAACCTCGTGTCGATCCGCATCCTCTCGTACATCGGCACGAAGTACGCGCAGGACTACGTGACGCAGCGCTTCGGCTTCGACGCGGACAAGACCCCGCCGTACCTGCCGATGGCGCTCGGCGCGGGCCTCGTCACGCCGCTGCAGTCGGCGGGCGCGTATAGCGTGTTCGCGAACGGCGGCTATCGCATCAACCCGTATCTGATCGCCGAAGTGGACGACGCGCGCGGCCAGCCGATCCTGCGCGCGCAGCCGTTGGTGGCGGGCCAGAATGCGCCGCAAACGCTTTCGCCGCGCAACGCATTCGTGATGAACAGCCTGCTGCACTCGGTGGCGACGGCGGGTACGGGCGCCGGCACCAACGTGCTCCATCGCAACGACCTGCAGGGCAAGACCGGTACGACCAACGACGCCAAGGACGGCTGGTTCGCGGGTTATCAGCGCACACTGGTCGCCGTGGCGTGGATGGGCTATGACCAGCCGAAGAGTCTCGGCAGCCGCGAATTCGGCGCGCAGCTCGCGTTGCCGATCTGGGTGGAGTACATGCAGCGTGCGCTGCGCGGCGTGCCGCAGGAAGAACCGGCGATGCCCGAGGGCCTCACGACGATCAACGACGAACTGTTCTTCTCGGACATGACGCCGGGTAACGGCTTCGTGGCGAGCATCGGTCTGGACTCGGCGAACCCGGCCGGTGCGGCGAGCGACGCGAGCGGCGCGACCGGCAGCATGGGGCCGGCCGGCATGACGCCGAACGTGACGACGACGGAGAAGAAGCAGATCATGGATCTGTTCGAATCGAACAAGCCTTGATGCTGATTTGATGAGTTCTGCCGGATAAACACGGCGCGTCGGCAACGGCGCGCCGTGTTTTGTTTGGTGAGCGGAATTTCCTTGTGGGCCAAGGAGTTGGTCGAGCTTTCCAGGGCTTTTCCACAGGGCTGTCAACGAAATCTGTGGGTAACTCTCGTGCCGACTTTTCCACAGTTTTTGTTGAAGCCCCTGTTCATAACCCTGGGATATCGAAGCTAACTGGCTGACGCCAAAGGCTTTGTTCACAGGCAGGCCGTATGAGGCATCGCGCCTCAAAACACATCGTCAGAACGCGGTCCGAAGGTTTGGCTGTGCGAACCGCGCGAATACGTGACGGCGTGAACAGGCAGGAATACGAACAGCTCCACGGTAGTGATGCGCAAAGAACAGGACTACGCAGTGTCCCGGTTCTGCGGCGCGCCGAGCGCCGCTTCGATGGCGTCTTGCAGCCGGTCGTTACCCCAGAACATCTCTTCGCCGACGAAAAACGTCGGTGCGCCGAAGATGCCGAGATCGCGAGCCGCCTGGGTGCGCTCGCGCAGGCGCAGCCGGTTCGCCTCGCTGCCGGCTTCCTCGATGAGCCGTTGTGCCGGCAATCCCAGAGCGGTGAGCATCTGTGCGACGGCTTCGGGCGAATCGACTTCGCGGTCGTCGCCATAGTTGCGCGTCATGACGGCGCGGCACCAGTCGGGCAGCCACGGCTCGTCGGCGGCGAGCACGGCGATGCGCGTCGCGAGCACGGTGCGGCGGGGAAACTCGATGGGTTGTTGCCACGGCAGTGCGTATTTGCGGCACTGCCGGCGCATGTCCTGCCACACATAGGCGCCTTTTTCCTTCTGCACGACGAAGGGCGGACCTTCCCAGCCGAGTGCGTCGAGAATGGGGCCGAGGAGGAAGGGCCGCCAGTAAACATCCACGCCATTTCGTTCGGCGAGCGCGGCGATGCGCATTACGCTGAGATAGCTGTAGTTGCTGGCGAGGTCGAACCAGAAGTCGAGCGATGGACGGGACATGCTGTCGTCTCCATGAAGCGGTTGCACCGAGGTGCGCGGCGCTTGCGATCATGGTACGCCGAGACGCCCGGACAATCGCGAGTGTTACTTGCCTTGTGCGGCGGCTCCAGCGTCCGATGCGGCAGCGGCCGTGTCCGTCCCGCGCCCGCCGCCGAGCGTCGCCGGGTTGACCGGCGGATTGCCCATCGCCTGGAAGAGGGCGGCCGTATCGGCAAGCCGGGTGCCGCGGTAGCGGATTTCGTCGAGCCGCGCGTTACGCCATTGCTGCTCGCTTTGGCGCACCGCGTACCACGGCACCGCGCCCAACCTGTAGCGCGCGTGGGTGTCCTCGTAGACGCCCTGGGCCGTGCGTGCCGAGGTACTGGCTGCGTCGAGCGCCTGGGCGTCGTGATCGAGCGCGGCGAGACGATCGGCGACATCCTGGAACGCCGTGAGCACCGTTTGCTTATAGGTGTCGTTGGCTGCCTCATAGGACTGCAACGCCGCACGCCGCTGCGCAACGAGTGCGCCGCCGTGGAAAATCGGCTGCGAAAGCGAAGCGCCGATCGCCCACAGCGCGCCCGCGCCGGAAGTCACCACCGGCCAGCTGAAGCCGCCCTGGCCGAGCGCCGCCGAAAGCGTGATGCTCGGGTACATTTGCGCGGTGGCGGCGCCGACGCCCGCCGCGGCCGCCTTGAGCGTGGCTTCGGCGGCTTCGATGTCGGGTCGGGTTCTCAGGAGTTCTGAAGGGATGACTACCGGTACCTGCGCGGGCAAGGTCAGGCTGGCGAGATCGAGGTCGGGCGGCGCCTGGTCGGGTGTGCGGCCGATCAGCACGGCGAGCGCATGGCGCTGTGCGACCCATTGCTGACGCAGCCCCGGCAGGCTCGCCGCGAGCGACGCCGCGCTCTGCTGCGCGCTGAGCAGATCGGTGCGCGAGGCCGAGCCGAGCGCGTAGCGCTTTTGCACGTCGTCGGCCTGCGCATTGGCGAGCGCGATCAGCTGTTCGGTCGTGTCGATCTGCGCATGCAGCGTTGCCGCGCCGAGCGCACTTGCCACGATGTTCGCCGCGAGCGCGCGCTGCGCGGCCTCGAACTGGAACGCCTGCACGTTCACGCGCGAGGCGAGCGCCGCGTTGTTCAGGCGGGTCGCGCCGAACACGTCGAAGGTGTAGCGAACGTCGATCAAGCCCGCAAAAATCGCGTATTGCAGCCGGTCGATGCCGAACTGTGGGATCGCGGGTTGCTGCTGGCGTTGCGCGATGCCGATGGCGTCGACGGTCGGCAGCAGCGAGCTGCCGATCTGGCCGCGCAACTGCTCGCGCGCCGCTTGCAGGTTGTGGTCGGCGGCGGCGAGGTTCGGGCTGTTGGCGAGGCCCTCGTTCACGAGCGCATCGAGCGCGTCGCAGCCGTAGAGCGTCCACCATTGCGGCACCGGTTCCGCGCCCGTCACGAACTGCTGCGCGACGCCCTGGGCGGCGACCGTCTGTGCCGGTTGCGCCTGCACACCGTAGTGCTCGGGCTGCGGCATGGCGGGCGGCTCACCGGTCGGTCCCATCGCGCAGCCGGCCAGCGCGAGCGCGGCGCATGCGGCGAGCAAGCCGGGCGCGTGCGGAAAACGTGTTGCGGGCGAACGCGCCGTTGCACGCGGGCCCGACGCCAATGTCGAAGAATCCGTCTTCATGATGCCTGTTCCGGCGTCTTGCCGGTCTCGTCAGTCTCGCTGCTGCGCACGCGGAACGCGGCCGCGTAAGCCGCGGGCAGGAAAAACAGCGTGAGCACGGTCGCAATCGTGATGCCGCCCATTAGCGCCGTCGCCATCGGCCCGAAGAAGTTCGAACGCAAGAGCGGGATGAGCGCGAGCACGGCGGCCGCGGCGGTCAGCATGATGGGCCGGAAGCGGCGCACCGTGGCGCCCACCACGGCGTCGAAGCGCTTGTGCCCGGCGCGGATGTCCGTTTCGATCTGGTCCACGAGGATCACCGAGTTGCGCATGATGATCCCGAACATGGCGATCACGCCCAGCATGGCCACGAAGCCGAACGGCTGCCCGAACAGGAGCAGGGCGATCACCACGCCGATCAGGCCGAGCGGCGCGGTCAGCACGACCATCAGCACGCGCGTGAGGCTTTGCAGCTGGATCATGAGCAGCGTGAGCACGGCAATGGCGAGCACCGGCAACTGCGCGAAGATGGATGCCTGGCCCTTCGCGCTTTCCTCGACGGAGCCGCCCACCTCGATGTGGTAGCCGGGCGGCAGCGCGCGCTTGATCGACTCCAGTTTGCCGTCGAGCGCATGCGTGACGTCGATGCCCTGTGCGCCCGCTCGCACGTCGGACTGCACGGTGATCGTCGGCTGCCGGTCGCGCGACCAGATCACGCCGTACTCTAGATCGTTGGCGAGATGCCCGAGCGCTCCGAGCGGCACCGGGCCGTTGGGCGTAGGCATGGCGAGCGTGAGCAGGCGGGCCGGATCGACGCGCTCGGCAGCGGGCGAGCGCAGATCGACGCTGATGAGCTTGTCGCGCTCGCGAAACTGCGTGACGGTATAGCCCGAATACGTCATCTGCAGGAAGTTGGCGATGTCCTGCGACGAGACATTGAGCGCGCGCGCCTTTTGCTGGTCGATCTGGAAGTGCAGCGAGCGTCCCGCCGGTTCGTCCCAGTCGAAACTGACGTTGTCGGTGCGCGAATCGGCGCGCATCGTCGCCGCCACCTTGTTCGCGATGTCGCGCACGGTCGGAATGTCGTCGCCGCTCACGCGGAACTGCACGGGGTAGCCGACCGGCGGCCCGTTCTCGAGCCGCGAGAGGCGCGTGCGGATGGCGGGGAACTTGTCGCGCAGCATCGGTTCGAGCCAGCTGGCGAGCTTTTCGCGATCTTCGACCGACTTCGTCGTGATCACGAACTGCGCAAAATTGGGCTGCTGCAACTGCTGATCGAGAGGCAGATAGAAACGCGGCGCGCCGGTGCCGACGAAATCGATGAAATGGTCGATCTCGGGGCGGCCCTTGATCGCCGCTTCGAGGCGCTTCGTCTGGCGCAGCGTCGCATCGATCGAGGCGCTTTCGGGCAGGCGCACGTCCACGAGCAACTCGGGCCGGTCGGAACTCGGGAAGAATTGCTGCGGCACGAGCTTGAAGCACGCGAGCGCGGCCACGAACAGCGCGATGGTCAGCACGAGCACGATGGCATGGCGCTCGATGCACCAGCCGATCCAGCCACGCAGCCGCCGATAGAAACGCGTGTCGTAGATCTCGTGCTCGTGATCGTCGCCATGGGCGGCGTGCGCCGCATCCGGATCGGGCTTGCGCTCCGGCAACAGCCGGTAGCCCAGCAGCGGAATCAACACGACGGCCGCGAACCACGAGGCGATCAGCGCGATGGCGGAGACCTGGAAGATCGAGCGCGTGTACTCGCCGGTGCTCGACCTCGCGAGCACGATGGGCAGGAAGCCCGAAACGGTGACGAGCGTGCCGGTCAGCATCGGGAACGCGGTGCTGGTGTAGGCGAATGCAGCGGCGCGCGTGCGGTTCCAGCCCTGTGCGAGCTTCACCGCCATCATCTCGACGGAAATGATGGCGTCGTCCACGAGCAGGCCGAGCGCGAGCACGAGGGTGCCGAGCGACACCTTGTGCAGACCGATGCCGAAGAGGTACATCGCGAGCGAGGTGACGGCGAGCACGATCGGAATGGTGATGACCACCACCATGCCCGTGCGCACGCCCAGCGAAACGAGGCTCACGAGCAGCACGATGCCCACGGCCTCGGCCACGGCTTCGACGAAGTCGTCCACCGAGCGCGAGACCGCATCGGGCATGCTCGACACCTCCACGAGCCTCAGGCCCGCGGGAAGTTGCGCGCGCAACTGCTCGACGCGCGCATCGAGCGCCTTGCCGAGACGGATCACGTCGCCGCCCGGCTGCATCGTGAGGCCGATACCGAGCACGGCCTGGTTCTGGAAGCGCATCTGCGTGGCGAGCGGCTCGTCGTAGCCGCGCCGGATCGTCGCGATGTCGCCGAGGCGAAACGTGCGGTCGTTCACGCGGATCAGTGTATCGGCGAGCGCCTCGAGGTCCTCGTACTGGCCGCTCGGGCGCACGAACACGCGGTCGTCGGCGGTCGTGAGCGTACCTGCGGCGGAGACGCTGTTCTGCGCGCCGATCACCTGGCCGAGTTGCGTGGGCGAAATGCCGAGGCGTGTGAGCTGCGTGTTCGGAATTTCGATGTAGATGCGCTGCTGCGGATCGCCGAAATAATCGACCTTGCCGACGTCGGGCACGCGCAGCAGCTGCTCGCGCAGCTTGTCCGCGTAGTCGTGCAGTTGCGCGGGCGAAAAGCCGTCGCCCTCCAGTGCGTAGATGTTGGTGTAGACGTCGCCGAACTCGTCGTTGAAGAACGGCCCTTGCACGCCCTGGGGCAGCGTGTACGCGATGTCGCCGACCTTCTTGCGCACCTGGTACCAGGTCTCACGCACTTCGCTCACGGGCGCGGAGTCCTTCATCGTGAAGAACACGAGCGATTCGCCGGGCCGCGAATAGCTGCGCAGAAAGTCGATATACGGCGTTTCCTGCAGCTTGCGGCCGATGCGGGTCGTCACCTGATCCTCGACCTGGCGCGCGCTCGCGCCGGGCCAGAAGGTCTGGATGACCATCACGCGGAACGTGAAGGGCGGGTCTTCCGATTGCGCAAGACGCGTATAGGCGAGCGCGCCAAAGATCGTTGCGAGCGCAACGAGAAAGGTGACGAGTGCCCGATGCCGCAGCGCCCACGCCGACAGGTTGAAGCGGCCCTCTTCGTGATCGGCGCCGGGGCCCGAGTCCGTCGTCTGGCTCATGACGCGAGGTCCTCGGGATGCAGCGGCGCCACCGGCCGTACCTGCTCGCCCGCGTGGACGGTATGGACGCCTTGCAGCACGATGCGTTCGCCGTCCTGCAATCCGCCCGCCACGGTGATCGTGCGCGCGTCGTAGCGCGCGATGTTCACGCGCCGCAATTGCAGCACGTTGTCGGGCGCGTGGACGACCCAGATGGCGGGCGCTGCGCCGTCGTGGAAGAGCGCGGTGGCCGGCACGGTAAACGCGGCCGGCGCGTTGGCCTCGCTCGGTGCCGCGAACGCCACGTTGGCGGTCATGCCGAGACGCACGTCGGCATCGGGACGTTCTAGCGTGAGCCTCGCGCGCCACGTGCGGCTTTGCGGGTCCGCCGCGGCGGCGAGTTCGCGCAGGCGCGCCATGTAGTGGCGACCGGGCAGGGCGCCGAGCGTGACCTGCGCGGTGTCGCCGGTGTGCAGCGCGGCCACGGCGCGCTCTGGCAGGTCGCATACCACGTCGACGTCGCCGCTCCATGCGAGCTGGTAGACGGCCTGGCCGGCCTGCACGTTCTGGCCGGTGTCGGCGTTTTCGGCGGTGATGACGCCCGCGTGGTCCGCTACGATCTGTGTGTAGCGCAACTGGTTCTTTGCCAGCGCGAGCTGCTGCTGCGCCTGATCGCGCTGGGCCGCGGCCGAGGCGTAGGCATCCTGCGTCTGTTCGAGCTGCGCGCGGGCGATGAGATTGGCCGCCGACTGGGCGGTATCGCGATCGAGCTGCTGCTTCGCGAAGACGAGGCGATGCTGCGCGGCGTCGAACTGGGCCTGCGCGCTGGCCGCGTTCTTTTCGAAGTCTGCAGGATCGAGCCGCGCGAGGGTCTGGCCGGGCTTGACGCTGTCGCCCAGGCGCACGCTGCGCTCGATGATCTTGCCGTTCACGCGAAACGAAAGCGGCGTGGCGTTGCGCGCCTCGATATCGCCTGGATAGACGGGGCTCACGCCGCCGCCGTCGGGGTGCACGGTCATCGAGACGACCGGGCGCGGCTGCGGCGGGGCTTCCTTTTCCTTGCCGCAGGCAGCCAGCGCGGCCACACCGAGCACGAGAAACACATTCGCGGCATGCCGCCACGGTGCACTGAACTTACCGGTACCACTGCGCATTCTGCTCGATGCGCCACGACCGCGACGATTCACCTGGACCTCGATAGGCTGGGTGCGCACGCAGACCGCAATGCCGCCGGACCGGTTGCGCCGCCGTTGAGTCGCGGGCGCGGCGCGGCTCGCGCACCGACCCGGACTTGGGATGATGAGCCGGATTCTAATACAACCTTGTATCTGAGTGCGAAACTGAATCCGAGGAATGTTTCAGTGCTAGACTCGCGTCCATCCGTGATACATAGCGACGCCCCACGCCATGAAGCGCATTCGACTCACCCGCGAACAAAGCCGCGACCAGACGCGCGAGCGCCTGCTCGACGCCGCGCAGGCCGTGTTCATGAAAAAAGGGTTCGTGGGCGCGAGCGTCGAGGACATCGCGCACGCGGCGGGGTACACGCGCGGCGCGTTCTACTCGAACTTTTCGGGCAAGTCGGACCTGCTCGTGGAATTGCTGCGGCGCGATCATGAAGCGATGCAGACCGACCTGCGCGCCATCTTCGAGACCGAGGTCTCGCGCGAGCAGATGGAGGCGCGCGTGCTCGCCTACTACAGCCGCATGCCGCAGGACAACAAGGTCTTCCTGCTGTGGGTGGAAGCCAGGCTGCTGGCTGCGCGCGACGCGCGCTTTCGCACGCGCTACAACGCCTTCATGAAGGAAAAGCGCGAGAGTCTTGCCGTGTACATCGAGGAGTTTGCGGCGCGTGCGGGCATGCCGGTGCCGCTCGATCCCCAATTGCTCGCGCTCGGGCTGATGGGGCTGTGCGACGGGGTGCAGTTTCTCGCCACGGCCGATCCGCAGCATGTCACGCCGCCAGTCGTCGAAGCCGTGCTGGGGACTTTCCTCGCGCGCGTGGTGTTCGGCCGCGACGCGTGAGCCCGGCGTGCACGCAGCCCACGACGCGCGCGCGTCAGGAGCCGAGGCCAGGGCCGTAGTTGCTGCCGATCAGCCGCGTAACGGACGCGACGTCCTGATAATCCTGCTCGGGCATGCCGTCGAGGATGCCGAGCACCTCGTTGCTCGCGCCGGCTTCGCGCGCGGCGTCCACGAGTTCGTCCTTGTTGGCGGGCCAGCGCACTTCGCGCAGCACGTCGGCGAATTGCAGATCGATGGGTTCGTCGGGAATGCGAGAGGCTGACATGCGTGGCGTCCTTTGCGCGGGCGGCCGGCGTTGGCGGTCCGCGTCGTCGTCTCGTTTGTTGTGCGGTTTGTTTTTCAGATTTTGTTCGCGCCCGGTCTGCTTTGCGGCGCGCAGCGCTAGCGCCGCGCCTCAAGCATACACAATCCGACTCGCACGCCCTCGCGGCGTGCGCACGCGCCGCTCATTTGCCGCTCATGCGCCACTTTGGTTTGCCGCTTGTTCGCAAACGGGGGTACCGGTCAGGCTCAGGTCTGCTCGTGCAGGTCCGGGCTGAGCGTCTTGTCCAGCCGATGCGACCTGGGCAGCGTGAGGTACTCCCAGTGTTGCGGACCGTTTGCGGTCGCGGGCACGTTGGGGGCAGGGGGCGCGACGGGGGCGTCGTAGGCGTGGGACTGTCCACTTGCGAGCGGGATGTGCGCGCTGGTCGGGGTGACCGGTGAGTCCTGCGCGGTACGTACCGGAGCGGCGAAGCAGGACGCCGACAACAGCACGGTGGTCATCAGTGTCGAGGTTTTCATCGCTCGACCTCCTTTCTCATGCGGCCCACAGGTCGCAGCAAGCGCCGTACCGCATCCGCCAGCGTGGGTTGGCGGCGCAGGCAGCCGCGCCAGCCGGGGCGGCCAGGCGCGCCGCTACGCGAAGGCGCAACGAGCCGCCTGGACGGCTCATGTGCGCGACGCGCATACGGAAATACCATGATGGCAGGAAATGACCCGACACGTCTCGAACGCGCGTGCTTTTTTGCCGGCACTGCCGCTACGCGGGACTAAGGCGAGGGCCTGCGCAGCGCCTCGAAGCGCGTCCAGGGCCACGACGGGCGGTCGCGCATATAGCCGTTGAGCCAGTTCCATTGCGGGTGGCGCTGCATGAACGCCTGGGCGTCGAACGGGCGGCCGCAGGGATGGCCCCAGCGCGCCCAGAACGACAGATCGCGCGCCATTTCGCTGTCGACTACCTTGCCGTCGTTCGCGCCCCACGGGTTGAACGGCCCGTGGTCGGCGCCGCCGAAGCGCGCGTCGTCGAGTTCGAGATGGCCGCAGATCGTGCGCGAGCACGGGTTGTCGCTACGCTCGAGGTAGACGTCGTGGTGGTCCGCGATCATCGCCTTGGCGAGTTCGGCGTCGATCGCGCCGCGGTGCTCCTGCGCGAGTTGCATGAAGCGCAGGCGGCGCGCGCCGTTGCGGCGCACGTCGGTGTAGTCGTCGGCTTCGCCGGTGCACTCCTGGTTGCGGATCTTGAGGTCCGTGGCCGCGTTGAAGCCGCTGTAGAAGCCGTCTTTCGTGCTCTCGAAGCCCGCGTGCTGCAGGCCCAGTTCGTAGCGCGCGATCTCGCCCGTTTTGGTGTCGCCGAGCAGCCAGCTGTTCACATAGCCCGCGTTGTTCGCCTGCGCGAACATCTCGCACCATTGCGCAATGCTCGACGCATACTGCGTCGCCCGTCGCGAGCGATAGAACTCAGGCGCGCCGTTCGCGCGGTAGCCGACGAAGTTCGAGATGGTCGTCTCCGTCACCATCAGGCCCGCGCCGTTGATCCAGAAGTCGGTGAGACTCGAGATGCAGCCGGGCAGGCCCTGCATGAGGATACGGTGCCCCGAGTCGGGCACGATGTCGAACACGATATTGAAGGCATCGCCGGCCGCGTAGCGGTCCCACGAGTTGTGCGCCATGACGATGCGGCCGTCGCGCGTCGCGCTGCCCGTCGCGATGAAGGCGCTGCAATGGTGGCCGCGCCGCCCGCGCCAGGGGCGCACCGCGGGCTGCGCTTGCTGTGTCGCAACATGAACCGGCCACCAGCTCTGCAGCAGGTCCATGTAGCCGTTCCAGGCGAGCACTTCGGCGAACTTGAGACCGGCGCCGTCGGCGATGCCCTGGATCTCGTCGGCGAATTCGGTGTCGAGGCGCGGCGCGAACTGCATGATCGCGGCGTCGACGAAGGTGTCGAAGTCTTCGCCCGTGTCCCACTTCGCGAGGTAGCGCGCGGTGCGAATCGCATTGCGGATTTCGGTGGCGAGCAATTTGCCGTGCTGCTCGCCGCGGTCGTAAGGCTCGCCCTGCAAGTGCACGAATATCCAGCCCGCGTGGTCGCGGCGTACGGCTTCGAGTGAGGGTTCGCTCATCTTCGCTCCGGTCATCCCCGCGTCGATTCTCGCTGGCCCCCTGTGCGCACGACGGTGCGCGCACGCACAGCGCGGGCCGCGAAGCGCGTTTTCCCTCTAGATTCTAGAAAATCCGCTGCGCTTTGCCACGCGCCTCGCGCGCGGGCGAAGCCTACCGCTCCGCGTTCATGCGCTGATAGGCATCGAGCAGCGACGTCTTGTACACCACGCCCGCGAGCGTCGGCTCGCGCGTGCTTTCGACCACGGGCAGGCGTTCGCCCTGAAACGACATGAAGTGCTGCAGGCCGACGGCGAGCGGCATGTCGGGCGTGAGCACGTCGAACGTCGGCTTCAGGTAGTCGCGGGCGTGCTTGTGCGCGGTATCGCGCTTTTGCAGCAGGTCCGAGGTGATGTCGGCGAGCGCAACCGCGCCGAGAAAGCGCCCCGTCTCGTCGGTCACGTAGAGGTACTTGACCGGATATTCGAGGAACACGCGCGTCATCTCCTGCACCGTGGCGCTCTCCAGCACGACAGTCTGCGCGGGGCGCACCAGCTCGCGCATCTGCGTCATGCGCAGGCGCATGCGTTCGGCTTCCTCGCGGTTGCGATGCAGCGTGATTTCGTACATCGACGCCTTGCCGATCGCGCGCGCGACGAAATACGCAACGACGCACGAGAGCATCAGCGGCAGCACCACCTGGTAGCTCAGCGTCATCTCGAAGATCATCAGAATCGCCATGAGCGGCGCCTGGGTCGCGCCCGCGAGGAACGCGCCCATGCCCACCATCGCGTAGGCGTACGACGCCGAGGTGCCGTCGGGCCAGAGCGTGTGCATGCCCTGGCCGAACAGGCAGCCGAGCACGGCGCCCATGAAGAGCGTCGGCGTGAACACACCGCCCACGGCGCCCGAGCCGACCGTCGCGGCCGTCGCGATGAGCTTGAAAACGAGCACCGTGGCGAGCGCCGTCCAGGTCCACGGCGAATGGAGGATGGAGTTCACGACGCTATAGCCGTTGCCCCACACCTCGGGCGTCCAAACCGAAAGAATGCCGACCACCAGACCGCCGAGCGCGAGCCGCACGGGCAGCGGCGCGTTGATGCGCCCAAAGCCCTTTTTCGCGGTGGCCATCATCATGAGGAACTGCGGGGCGAGCGCGCCGCAAAGGAGGCCGAGCGCCACGAAGAGCAGCACCTCGACGCCCGTCACCGGCGGGAACACGGGCATCTCGTACGGCGGCTTGTAGCCCGCGAACTCGCGCATCGTGATGTTGGCGACCACGGAGGAAACGACGATCGGCCCGAAGCTTTCCATGACAATGGAGCCGAGCACGATTTCGGTCACGAAGAAGGCGCCGGCGATGGGCGCGTTGTACGCCGAGGTGATACCGGCCGCCGCGCCGCACGCGACGAGCAGGCGCAGCCGCGACGGATCGAAGTGGACCCAGCGGCCGATCAGCGAAGCGGCGAGGGCGGCGAGCTGCACCATCGGGCCTTCACGGCCGATCGAGCCGCCGCTCGCGATCGTGAAGAGCGACGAGAGGCTGCGCCAGATGCTCGTGCCCACGGGCATGACGCCGTCGCCGATCGCCACCGCCTCGATGTAGTCGGCGTGCATCGCCTTGCCGCTGCTGCCGGGCGCCTTGCGCCGCGCGAGCAGCAGCAGGCATCCCGCGATGAAGCCGCCTGCCGCCGGCATCCAGATGCGCCGGTGCCACGGCAGGTGACGCGCCATCTCGACGAGGCTGCCTTCGCTGCCCGCGAAGAGCATCTGCACATACGCGATGCCCTCGCGAAAGATCACGGTCGCAAACGCGCCCGCCACGCCGACGATGACCGACCAGATCAGCATCGTATGGGCGTCGGACAAGCGAAAGAGATCGCGGGCGCGGGTGCGCAGTTTCAGCAGGAATGACAGCACGGCGGGCGGGTCAGGTTACGGGTGAAAGAAAGCCGCGCGTGCGCAGGGCGCGACGTGCGGCGGGAAGCATAACGGGTCAATGCAGCAACTGCACGGCAATTGCGCGCCGCGTGCACGAAACCAGGCGGTGGCGGACGCCTTCCTCGGCCCGCGCGCATTCAGCGCACGGCCCGGTCGAGTTCGGGGTAGTGCCGGAAGATGCCCGTTTCGTTGAACGGCAGCCGCCGCTCCGAGTCGAGATAGGCGGCGATATTCGGGCGCTTGGCCACGGCGTCGCGCAGCGCGACGACATGCGGATAGTGATCCGCGAAATGCTTCGTCGCTTTTGGAAAGGCGTAGCGCAGGCCCTCGACGATCTGAAACATCGACAGATCGACATAGCTGAGCGCGTTGCCCACCATGTGGCGCGGGCCTTCCGGATTCTGCGCGAGCACGCGCTCGAAATAGCTCATGAATTTCGGAATGCGATGCGCGATGAAATCCGCCGAGCGCGCCTTCGCTGCGTCCTTCTGGTCCTCGTAGTAGAGCCCGCTCGCGATCGGATGATGGGTGTCGTGCGCTTCGGTCACGAGGTCCGCGATCGTCAGTTGCAGGCCGTTCGCGACGATGCGCAAGCTCTCGTCGCGCGGCGCGAGCTTGAGCTTCGGGCCGAGATAGAAAAGGATATTGGCGGTTTGCGGCACGATCAGGTCGCCGTCCTTGAGGAAGGGCGGGGCGTAGGGCGGATACGGTTCGTCGCTCTCCAGTTCGCCCATCATCGCGCCGATGCCGAGGCCGTCCTTCTTCTCGCCGCGCGCCACGTCCACGTAGGGCGCCTGCGCCTCTTCCAGCGCGAGCCGCACGAATTCGCCCCGGCCCTGCAGACCGTCCCAGTAATAGAGTTCGTATGCCATCGGTCGTCCCCTTGCGTTCATGGCCGTGCTCGCCACGGCCCGCGCGGCCGCTGCCCACGCAACGGGCAGCAACGCACAGTATCGCTCGCAACGCTCGCGCCTGGTTCGCGTGTGGCGTGCGCACGCGAGATGGCGTAAGGGGGCCGCGCGCAGAAACGCAAACAGCCCCGCCGCAGGCGGGGCCGGTGGCCGGGAGCGCCGGCGCACAAGGGATCGGGTCGGGGCGCGCGGCCCTCGGGCGCCGGGTCATCCGAACAGGCGCTGCACGCCCCAGGTGATCGCGAGACCGCCGCCGACCAGCCAGAGGTAGATGATGAAACCGGCGGTCAGCGCCCGCGGGCCGGCCTGGCGAATCTGCGAGACGCGCGTCTCGATGCCGAGGGCCGTCATCGCCATGGTCAGCGCGAAGGTGTCGAGCGTGTTGACCGCGTGGGTGGCCGTCTCGGGCAGCACGTGGAGCGAATTGACGATCACGAGCGCGAGGAAACCGAGCGCGAACCAGGGCACCGCGAGCTTGCGCGCGCCGCCTTGGCTGGCGTGGCCGTCGGCCGTTGCCTTGCTGCGCGCCGAGCGATTGAGCCACACGCCGAGCACGAGCAGCACAGGCACGAGCAGCATCACGCGCGTCATCTTGACGATGGTGGCGATGTGCGTGGCCTCCGGGCTCACGTTGCTCGCGGCGCCCACCACCTGCGCGACCTCGTGAATCGTGCCGCCGAAGAAGAGCCCGGCGCCGAGCGTGTCGAGATGCAGCCAGCCCGCGTGGAACAGCACCGGGTAGAGGAACATCGAAAGCGTGCCGAACAGCACGACGCTGCCGACAGCCATGGCGCTCTTGTGCGGCTTCGATTGCAATGTGGATTCGAATGCGAGCACGGCCGCTGCGCCGCAGATCGCGCTGCCGGCTGCCGTGAGAATGGCGGTGTCGCGGTCGAGCTTGAGCAGTTTCATGCCGACCCAGGTGCCGATCACGAGTGTGCTCACGACGATCACGACCGACTCGACGAGCCCCGGCACGCCGACCTGGGCGATTTCCTGCAGGCTCACGCGCAGTCCGAAGAACGCCACGGCGATGCGCAGCAGCTTGCGCGCGGAGAAGTTCACGCCGGCGGCCCAGCTTTCGGGCATGCCGTCGCGAAGCGCATTGCCGTAAATCGCGCCCGCGACGATGCCGACGATCAGCGGGCTCATGCCGAGCCCGGCGATCGCGGGCAGCGACGCGACACTGGTGACGGCGGCCGCGAACAGCGCGACGAACAGGACGCCGTTGAGCTGCCCGCGGGTGGACGGCGATGATGCGTGCGCAAGACTGGGTGTGGACATGACGGCCTCTCTACCGGGCGATGCGGCGGAAAATGGGGTAGCGAACAGGTCGCTATCGAATGGCCTAATCCTAATTTAGGTATATCGATATGAAAAATCGTGATTTGTGACGTAATATATAGGACAACACGATGGTTTCCCTCGATGACCCCGGAACAACTGATAACTTTCGCTGCTGTCGCCGAGCATCTCAACATCAGTCGAGCTGCACTGGCACTGCATTTGTCGCAGCCGGCCGTTTCGGGCCAGTTGCGGCTGCTGCAGGAGGAGATCGGTGAGCCGCTGTATCAGCGCGACGGCCGGGGGGTGCGCCTCACGCCCACGGGCGAACAGCTCGCGGGCTACGCAGCGCGCCTGCGCGACACCTGGCGCGACGCGCTCACCTACCGCGACGCGTTGCGCGGCCTCGAGCGCGGCACGCTGCGCATCGGCGCGACCACCACGCCCGCGAGCTACCGGCTGCCGTATCTGGTGGCGCAGTTCCACGGCCGCTATCCGCAGGTCAAGCTCGAGACGTCGAGCGGAAATTCGACGGACGTCGTGGGCATGCTCGGCGCGGTCGATATCGCGCTGATCGAGGGCCCGGTGGGCGAGCAACTGCCGCCGGATACCGCCGTGCATGCCTGGCACGAGGACGAAATCGTCGCGATCGTGCCGCGCTCTCACGCACTGGCGTCGCAGCTCGACGCGCAGGGGGAGACGGCCGCCGCGATGCCGGCCATTACGGTGGGAGCGCTCGCGCAGTGGCCGCTGGTCCTGCGCGAGGATGGCTCGGGCGTGCGCCAGGTGGTCGAGCGGGCGTTCGCTCGCGCTGGCGTGCCCATGCGCGTTGCGCTGGAGATCGCGGGCGTGGAGGGCGTGAAGGAGGCAGTGCGAGCAGGTATGGGCATCGGCTTCGTATCGGCCATGTCGATGCGTCACGAGAACGGCGCCTTGCGGCAGATCCGCCTTGGGCCCGAGCCGCTTGCGCGGCGCTTTTCCATCCTGGTGCCGCACGCGGGCGCGGCTTCGCGCGTTGCGCAGCGCTTCCTGGAACTGTGTCTCGCCGATGTTCCTGGCGCCTGATCCACCAGACCCAGGGCAATCCAGAATGGCGGCCCAAGCGGCTAACGCGCACTATCCGCTCTAATTAACCGGCGCGCAGGCGCTTTTTTTTGGCCTGGATTTGGAACCGGTTCCAAAAAACGAAGTGCGCGACGGCAGGCAACGGGATGACGGCAATGGCGGAAGTAGCAATCGTGGCGAGCGCCTTCGGGGCGCAGGCAATCTGGCGTGACGGACACGCGGCGTGGAGCCGGCTCGCGCGGCGCGCGGGTGCGCACGCGTTCGAGGTGCGGCGCGAGTTGATGCACGATGCCGACGCGCAGCCCGAAGCGCTGCGCGCGCTCGGAAAGGCGCTTGCGGACGAAGGGTTGTGGCGCGTCTGGTCCACACCGGACGCGCTCTATGGCGAGAATGGCGCGCTCGACGAGGCGGCGCTTGGCGCCGCGGTCGCCGCGGGACGGGCGCTCGGTGCGCGTTTCGTGAAGCTGCAACTGGGCGGTTTCTCAGGCGATGCCAGCGCGGCGCGCCTCGCGAGCCTGCTCGAAGCACTGGGCGCACGCACGGGCGACACCGTTGACGCGCGCAACGGCCCGCGTGTCGTCGTCGAGAACGGTCAGCTCGAGCAGGGCGGCAAGCTCGACCAGTTCATCGGCCTCTTCAACGCGCTGCGCGAGGGCGGCGCGCCGGGTGTGATCGGGATGACGTTCGACATCGGCAACTGGCAATGGCCGGGCGAGCCGCCTCTGCTCGCCGCCGCCGCGCTCGCGCCGCACGTCGAATACATCCATTGCAAGGCCGTGGTGGGTGAGGGCGCGCGCCGCTTCGCTGCCGCGCCGGGCGACGACGACGCGCTGTGCCGCGCCGCACTCGCGCTGCTGCCGACACACGTGCCGCGCGGCATCGAGTTTCCGTTCGATCCGGCGCGCGTACACGCAGACGCCGCGCATTACGTCGAATGGCTCGCGGCCGCTTGAGCGCCGCGCGAAGCCTCGAAACCGCGCACCAGACTCCATACGATTCATCAGGAACGCATCTCATGACCGAAGCACTCGATGTCATCACCTACGGCGAAGCGATGGCGATGTTCGTCGCCACGGAGCCGGGTCCGCTCGCCCAGGTCGCGCATTTCACGAAGCGCGCGGCGGGTGCGGAGCTCAATGTCGCGACCGGCCTCGCGCGCCTCGGTTTCAAGGTGGGCTGGATGAGCCGCGTGGGCGCCGATTCGTTCGGCGAGTTCGTGCGCGACGTGCTCGCGCACGAAGGCATCGACGCGCGTTGCGTGAGCACCGACACACGCTTTCCGACCGGCTTCCAGCTCAAGTCGAAGAACGACGACGGCAGCGATCCCGCTGTCGAGTATTTCCGTCGCGGCTCGGCGGCGAGCAAGCTCTCGGCTCGCGACTATCAGGCCGACTATGTGCTCGGCGCGCGCCATCTGCACCTGAGCGGCGTGGCGCCCGCCATCTCTTCCTCTTCACGCGAACTGGCGTTCAAGCTTGCACACGAGATGCGCGCCGCGGGGCGCACGATCTCGTTCGACCCGAATCTGCGCCCGACGCTGTGGGGCTCGCAAGCCGAAATGGTTGGCACGCTCAACGAACTCGCGAGCTTCGCCGACTGGGTACTGCCCGGCGTCGGTGAAGGCCTTGTGCTGACGGGTTCGGACGACCCGGAAGCCATCGCGCAGTTCTATCTTGCGCGCGGCGCACGCGGCGTGATCGTAAAGCTCGGCGCAGAGGGCGCGTACTACGCCACGGCCGAAGGCGAGCAGGGCCGCGTCGCGGCGCAGCGCGTGGAGCGCGTGGTCGATACCGTGGGCGCCGGCGACGGCTTTGCCGTGGGCGTGGTGAGCGCGCTGCTCGAGGGCCGGTCGCTTGCCGCGGCCGTGGCTCGCGGCAACCGCATCGGCGCGCTGGCCGTTCAGGTGATCGGCGACTCGGAAGGCTTGCCGACGCGCGCGCAGCTCGATGCGCTCGAAGCCGCGCAAACGCAGGCAGCCGCATAGCGGAACAGGCGGCGCAACGCAAAGTGCGGCGCGCCAGACAACATGAGACCAGAGGGCGGCACTGTCAGGTACCGAGCCCCATTCAACTGGAGACACCGATGACCTCAACCTCGCTCGCACCGCGCCGCTGGTGGGCAATCATGCCGATCGTGTTCATCACGTACAGCCTCGCCTATCTCGACCGCGCCAACTACGGCTTCGCCTCGGCGGCCGGCATCAATCGCGATCTCGGCATCAGCCCGGGGCTCTCGTCGCTGATCGGCGCGCTGTTCTTCCTCGGCTACTTCTTCTTCCAGCTGCCGGGCGCCGTGTATGCGGAGCGCCGCAGCGTGCGCACGCTCGTGTTCGTGAGCCTCGTGCTGTGGGGCGGCTGCGCCGCGCTCACGGGCGTCGTCACGAACATTCCGTCGCTCATGGCGATCCGTTTCGTGCTCGGCGTGGTCGAGGCGGCCGTGATGCCCGCCATGCTCATCTTCATCAGCAACTGGTTCACGAAGAAGGAGCGCTCGCGCGCCAACACGTTCCTGATCCTCGGCAATCCGGTCACGGTGCTGTGGATGTCGGTCGTATCGGGCTATCTCGTGCATGCCTTCGGCTGGCGTCACATGTTCATCGCCGAAGGCGTGCCGGCTGTGCTGTGGGCCGTGTGCTGGTGGTTGCTCGTGCGCGACAAGCCCGCACAAGTCAACTGGCTCTCCGACGATGAAAAGCGCGCACTCGACGCCGCGATGCGCGCCGAGCAGGCCGCCATCAAGCCGGTGCGCAACTATGCCGAGGCGTTCCGCACGCCTGCCGTGATGCTGCTCTCGGCGCAGTACTTCTGCTGGAGCATCGGCGTGTACGGTTTCGTGCTGTGGCTGCCCTCGATCGTGAAGAACGGCTCGGCGCTCGGCATGGTCGAAACGGGCTGGCTCTCCGCCGTGCCGTATCTCGCGGCGACCATTGCGATGCTGGCCGCCTCGTGGGCGTCGGACAAGCTCGACAATCGCCGCGCCTTCGTGTGGCCGTTCCTGCTGGTCGGCGCGCTCGCCTTCGCGCTCTCCTACGCACTCGGCTCGACGCACTTCTGGATCTCGTACGCGCTGCTCGTGGTGGCGGGCGCGGCGATGTACGCGCCGTATGGCCCGTTCTTCGCGATCGTGCCGGAGCTGCTGCCGAAGAACGTGGCCGGCGGTGCGATGGCGCTCATCAACAGCATGGGCGCACTCGGCTCGTTCGTCGGCTCCTATGTGGTCGGGTATCTGAATGGCGCGACGGGCTCGCCTGCGGCATCCTATGCGTTCATGAGCGCGGCGCTGCTCGTTTCGGTGGGCCTGACGCTCGCCGTCAGGCCGCAGCGCGCCGCCGTCCGTGGTTATGCATCGCCGGCTCACGGAAAATAACCTCTCTTTTCTAGCGCACTTATGAAGCCGAAAATCGTTGTCTACAAAGCCTTGCCCGCCGATGTCGCCGACTATCTGCGCGAGCATGCCGAACTGATCGACGTCGATGCCGACCAGCCCGGCGCACTCGCCGCCGCGCTAAAAGACGCCGACGGCGCGATCGGCGCGAGCGTGAAGATCGCACCGGCGATGCTGGACGGTTCGCGCGTGAAGGCGCTCTCGACGATCTCCGTGGGCTACGACCAGTTCGACGTGCCCGATCTCACCAAGCGCGGCATCGTGCTCGCCCACACGCCCGAGGTGCTGACCGAATCGACGGCCGACACCGTCTTCTCGTTGATCCTCGCGAGCGCTCGCCGCGTGGTCGAACTGGCCGACTGGGTCAAGGCGGGCCAGTGGAAGGGCAGCATCGGCCCGGCGCAATTCGGCGTGGACGTGCAGGGCAAAACGCTCGGCATCGTGGGGCTCGGGCGCATCGGCGGCGCCGTTGCGCGGCGCGCGGCGCTCGGCTTCAACATGAAGGTGCTCTACACGAACCGCAGCCCGAACGAAGCGGCCGAGCGCAACTACGGCGCGCGCCGTGTCGAACTCGACGAACTGCTCGCAAGCTCGGACTTCGTGTGCCTCCAGGTGCCGCTCACCGACGCCACGCGCCATCTGATCGGCGCGGAACAGTTGAAGAAGATGAAGAAGAGCGCGATTCTCATCAACGCTTCGCGCGGCGCGACCGTCGACGAAAAAGCGCTGATCGCGGCGCTCGAAGCTCGCACGATCCACGGCGCGGGCCTCGATGTGTTCGAGCGCGAGCCGATCGATCCCGCGTCGCCGCTGCTGCGCATGCCGAACGTGGTGGCGCTGCCGCACATCGGCTCGGCCACGCACGAGACGCGTCACGCGATGGCGCGCTGCGCAGCGGAGAACCTCGTCGCGGCGCTCGCTGGCACGCTCGATGTGAACGTCGTCAACCGCGAGGTGCTCGCGCGATGAGCATGGCTGCGGGCGGCGCGGATCGCGAGCGTGACGTCGATACGGCGGAAAAGGGCGCCGCGGCCACGGCGCCGCGCCGCGCGACCATCAGCGACGTGGCGCGCGAAGCCGGCACCGGCAAGACCAGCATCTCGCGCTATCTGAACGGCGAGCTGGGTGTGCTTTCGCCCGACCTGCGCGCGCGCATCGAGGCGGCGATCGAGCGGCTCGACTATCGTCCCAACCAGATGGCGCGCGGGCTCAAGCGCGGCCGCAACCGTCTGCTCGGCCTGCTGATCGCCGATCTCGCCAATCCCTATTCGGTGGAGATTCTGCAGGGCGTGGAAGAGGCGTGTCACGCGCTCGGCTACATGCCGCTCATCTGCCACGCGGCGAACGAGATCGACATGGAGCGGCGCTATCTCCAGCTGCTCACCACGTATCGCGTGGAAGGCGTGATCGTCAACGCACTCGGCGTGCGCGAATCGATGTTGAAACCCGTGGGCAGCGGCGGCATTCCGGCCGTGCTGATCGACCGGACCGTCGACGGCCTCGATGCGGACATGGTCGGCCTCGACAACGCGGCGGCCGTGCGCCTCGGCGCGGAGCATCTGCTTGCGCGCGGCTACGACGACATCGTGTTCGTCGTGCAGCCGTTCGAACAGGTGAGTTCGCGGCGCGAGCGCGAAGCGGCGTTTCGCGAGTCGATGCAGGCTACGAAGGGCGCGGCCCGCGGCCTCACGCACGTGCTCGATCTCCACGACGAAGCCGCCGTGCAAACCGCGCTCGCGGCGCTCGACACCCACGTGGCCCAGGCACTGGCACGCGGTGCGCGTTGCGCGTTGTTCGCGGCCAATGCGCCGGTGGCGCTGCGCCTCGCCTTGCATCTGAAAGCGGCCCTCGGCGCGCAGTGGCAGCAGCGCGTGGCGCTCGTCGCCATCGACGATCCGGAGTGGGCCGAGCTTGCCGGCATCACGACGATCCGCCAGCCGACGCGCGAGATCGGCTATCGCGCGGTGGAGTTTCTGCACGAGCGCATCGAGGGCGCGGCGCCCAAGGCACGCGCGGCGGCCTTCGAGGGCGAACTGGTGGTGAGGGCTTCGACGCTGGGGTGAGGACGGCGCGATTGCGGGGCTCTCGCGCAGCCGGGGCTGCGCGCAAGCGCCGATATCTGCGATCATTCGGGCTGCGGCGCGCGTGCGTGCGTGCCGAACGTCATAAGGAAGCCCATGTCCGTAGCTCCGATCACGCTCGTCTGCCTATCGCTCGCGACGCTGTTTGTCGCCGCCTTGCCCGTATCGCTGTATCGCCGGCTGCGTGTGCCGTTCGCGCTCGACTGGCGCGATACGGTCACGGGCGTCGCCATCTTCGCGTTGTTCGTGGCTGTGATCGAGCGCGCCATCAACGACTACATGCTGCACGGCAACGCCGCCGTCGCGCAGGTCCTTTCGAACCCCGTTTTCTTCGTGCTGTACGGCGCACTCGCGGCGGGCGTGTGCGAGGAGGTCGGGCGTTATATCGCCATGCGGCTCATCGCGCGCCGCGGTGCAGGCAAGTCCAACGCGCCCGCAGACAGCGCGGCCTTCGGCTACGGCATCGGCCATGCGGGTGCGGAGGCGTGGTTCGTCGGCGTGCTCGTGCAGTTGCAATGGATCGTGTTCGCGGTGCTCGCGAATCGCGGCGATCTCGACGAGCATCTCTCCAATCTCACGATGGACTCGGTCTTGCGCGTGCATCTGATTCTCGCTAGCCTTTCGCCGCTGTTCGCGGGCGTCTTTGCGCTCGAGCGCACGGCCGCGTTCGTGTTCCAGATTGCCTTGTCGGTGCTGATGTGGCGCGGTGTGCGCGCGGGATGGAAGGGGATTTTGCCGCTCGCGATCCTCGTGCACGCGCTCATCGACGTGCCTGCCGCGATGTATCAGGCGCGTCTCGTGCCGCTCGTGGCCGTGGACGGTTTGTATGTGGTGGCGGCCGTGGTGGTCGCCGTCGTGCTTTTCAGGACGTGCCGCCCGCAGCGGCGCGTCGCACGCGCGGCGTAAGTGCGCGCGTCTTACTTCTTTTTTCTGGCGTCAATGGAAGCCTATCTGTTTGAATGCGCGAGCCCCGAATTCGACGAGCTCGCCCGCGTGATCGCCGACATCTTTCCCGAGCAGACGCGCTTTGCCGAAGAGCCGAATGAAAACGGCGTGCCGCAACTGGTCGTGCACTGGGTGGCGATGCGCTTCGGCTCGAAGGCGCGCCGCATGGTGCTCACGGTGGCAATCGCACCCGCCGCGCTCGCACGCTATCGCGCATTGCCGCCGCGGCTGCGCGGGCGCAGCTTCGCGGTGTTGCGAGCCTACGTGGAGGCGACGATCGAATCGCTCGAGGAACAGCACGCGAAGGGCGAAGACGTGCCGCGCGAGGTGACGATCGCGCTGGACGAAGAATTTGCGTAAAGCGCTTGCTCGAAGCGCATTGGCTTGAAGCGATGGGCGCAGTGCGCCCAGTTTGCGTTGCGCTGAGATTCAGTCGGCGAGCTTGTAGACCTTGGCGAAACGTGCGGCCTGCACGACGCCATAGTCGCCGGGTGCGTATTGCATGACCCAGTCGCCGGCCACGCCGCCAAGCCGGTCGCCGCCGGCAGAACGCACGAGCGTGAACGGCTCGTCCATGCGCCTTGCGAGCACCACGACCTGGTGGTTGCGATACGCGCCTGCCTCGCCGTGCGCGAGGGTGTCGCTCGCCGGCAGGTACTTCGCATCGAACCTGTCGCGCGAGACGACCCAGCGATCGCCGGTCGAACCGGTGATGATCGCGTCGCCGGGCGCATAGCGGTTCGGGCCTTCGAGGCTCATCAGCTCGCCGGCAACGGCCGCGAACTCGACGCTCACGGTCTCGTCCTTGACGACGCGCTGTGCGGCGGGGTCGACACGCAGGTCGAGTTGGGTCAGTTCAATCATGGCGGCAGCAGCGGACGGGCTTCACAAAAAGCGGCTTTCAAAGAAGCGACGGCCGGGCAGTTTCGCCCGGCCGTCGCGCGGTCCGCAAGGGTACCCTGGATCGGGCCGTCGCGCACGCATGGGCGCGCAGCCCGATTCGCGGGTGCGCCTTACTCCTTCTTACTGCGCGGCCGGCGTGCTGGCCGCTTCGGTGTCGCTCGCTGCGGCGTCTGCCGACGGCTTGGCCTTGCCCTTGTGCTTCGGATGCCCCGGCTTGCCCGACGGGCCGTGCTCATTGCCGTGGCGGAAGGACTGATCGGCGAGCTTCTTCTGTTCCGGCGAGAGGCTCGTGTAGAGCGGCTCGAACGCCGAGACGAGCTTCTGCATGTCGTCCGCGTGCGCCTGGGCGATCTGCGCATACTGCTTCATGTCGTCGAGCGCGTTGCGCGAGCTTTCGCTTTCCGCGCGCTGCTTGAAGAGATTCGCCATGGTCTCGCCGTTGCTGCGCATGGTGTCGGCGAACGTCTTCCATTGCGGTTCTTGCTCGGGCGTGATCTTGAGCTGCGTGTGCAGCCACGTGATGCGCTCCTCGACACGCTGCTGATGCTGCGCGGCGCGCACATCGGCGCTCGACGCGGCCGCGGCGGTTGCCGAAGCGGCCGGCGCAGCGCTTTGCGCGAACGCGCCGCTCATCGAGAGCGAGACGGCAAGGATGACGAAAGCTTTCTTCATTGTGACTCCTTGAATCATTTCGTAGCGGGTAGCATGGCCAGAATGGCTGCAGGCGTTATTAGTACCACGTTCTCGCTTCGCCACGCCCCGGCTGCGACACTTGCTTACAAACGAAACGCGTGGAAATACCCGTCGTGCATGACTTGCGCGCCGCGAGCGCCGCCGGCGTGCTCACCCGCGCGCGATAATGACGCCGTTCAGACTTCCCATACAGACCGCCGCCCGATGAGACCTCCGCGCCTCGATCAACTCGACGACCTCGACCGCAGCCTCGTCGCGCTGCTGCAGGAAAATGCGCGCGAAAGCGTCGCGAATCTCGCACGGCGCCTGGGCGTCGCGCGCACCACGGTGCTTGCGCGCATCGAGCGGCTCGAACGCACTCAGGTGATCGCCGGCTACGGCGTGCGCCTCGGCCAGGATGTGCTCGACGCGAGCCTGCAGGCGTGGGTCGGACTCATCATCGCGCCGCGCCATGGGCCCGATGTGCAAAAGCGCCTCGGCAAAATGCCCGAAGTGCAGTTGCTGTGCGCGGTAAGCGGCGAGTACGACTACGTGGCGTGGCTGCGCGCCGATTCGCCCGACCGCCTCAACGATCTGCTCGACCAGATTGGCGGCATACCCGGCGTGGAACGCACGACCACATCGATCGTGCTTGCGCGCAAGGTCGATCGCGGCTCGGTGACGGGCTGAATCGAGGGCTGAGCCGCGGCCCGAACGGCGAGGTCTTCGTCATCGAAAATGAATGGTTTCGTCATTTCGACGAGAACGGTCGTCAGAATGACGAAAATGGCGGTCGAAACGCATCGTTTTGCGTCTATGAACCGTATTTGTCTCTCCCTAGACTGTGTTTGAGCGGGCGCTGCCCATCCCCAAGCATAGAAAACCAAAGGAGATGACACATGAAAGTTGCAATTGCAGGCGCCGGCCTGATCGGCCACACCATTGCCCACATGCTGCGTGAGAGCGGCGACTACGAAGTCGCGGCGTTCGACCGCGATGCGAAATCGCTCGAGCCGCTTGCGGCGCAGGGCATTCCCACCGCGCGTGTCGATTCCGGCGACGCCGCCGCGCTGCGCGGCGCGCTGGAAGGTTATGACGTGCTGATCAACGCGCTGCCGTATTACCTTGCCGTGAACGTCGCCTCGGCGGCGAAGGGCGCAGGCGTCCATTACTTCGACCTGACCGAGGACGTGCGGGCGACCCACGCGATTCGCGCGCTGGCCGACGACGCCGATCATGTCTTCATGCCGCAATGTGGTCTCGCGCCCGGCTTCATCGGCATAGCGGCGCATGCGCTCGCGAGCCGCTTCACCGAGATCCGCGACGTCAAGATGCGCGTAGGCGCGCTGCCGCAGTTTCCCACCAACGCGCTCAAGTACAACCTCACATGGAGCGTCGACGGTCTCATCAACGAGTATTGCCAGCCGTGCGAAGCGATTCGCGAAAGCCGCACGCAGTGGGTGCAGCCGCTCGAAGGTCTCGAGCATTTCTCGCTCGACGGCGTCGAGTACGAGGCCTTCAATACGTCGGGCGGCCTGGGTACGCTCTGCGAAACGCTTTCGGGCAAGGTCGAATCGCTCGACTACAAGTCGGTGCGTTATCCGGGTCATCGCGCGCTCATGCAGTTCCTGCTCGAAGACCTGCGCCTTTCCAGCGACCGCGACACGCTCAAGTCCATCCTGCGCCGCTCGGTGCCCGCAACCGAGCAGGACGTCGTGCTCATCTTCATGACGGTGACCGGCATGCGCGACGGCAAGCTCGTGCAGGAAGTGTTCACGCGCAAGATCTTCGCGAAGACGGTGTGCGGCGTGCCCATGAGCGCGATCCAGATCACCACCGCCGGCGCCATGTGCGCGGTGCTCGATCTGTTCCGCGAAAAGCGTCTGCCGCAAGCCGGGTTCGTGCGCCAGGAGCAGGTGTCGCTCCAGCAGTTCCTCGCGAACCGCTTCGGTCAGGTGTACGAAGGCGCGACGCTCGACAGCCGCGCGAAGGTGGCGGCCTGAAGTCTCAGGTCGATGCCGTTGCCGACACGATGCGCTCGAGCAGCGCGTCGTAGTCGGCCGCGGCGGGCGCGCTGTTGTCGAAGAGCAGAAGGCCGTCGAGCTGCGCGCCCGACGGCATGAAGCGCCGCTGCCGGTATTCGTTCCAGTGAGCGAGCTTGTAGGCGTCGATCGGATGGGCGCGCGCGGCGATGCGCGCGTGCGCCGTTTCCTCGCTCGTATGCACCCACACCACGGTGAGTCCCACCTCCTGACCGACACCGAGCCACGCGCGGTCGAACAGCTTGCGCTCGCGCACTTCGCGCGACAGCGGGCCGACCACGAGCGCGCTCACGCCAAGTTCGAGGTTTTCGCGGGCGGTGTCGATGAGCCCGCGGTACTCGGGTTCGCGAAAATGCTGCAGGAAAAGCGGGCTGTCGCGATCGTTTGGGTCGTGCGTGAGCGCGCCCATCGCGGCTGCGCTATAGCTGCCGTAGAGCGTGTCCTTGTCGAGCAGGCAGAACGGCTCGCCGGTCTCGCGGGCGAGCGGGGCGAACAGGCGTTTGGCGAGCGAGGTCTTGCCGGCGCCGGCGTGGCCGCAGAAGAACACCAGTCTTGTCACGGGCGGCGTGCCTCGCCGTGTTGCGTGCCGGCGTTTGCCGACGGGGCGTTATCCAGGCCGTTTTGCTCGGGTCCGTGTCCGTTCAGGAATTTGCCGTTGGCCTCGAGCCACATCACGTTGATGATGCCAAAGCCGAGCGCAACGCCGATGCCGAGAATCCACGAGAAGTACCACATGGCCGTTGCCTCCTCTCAATGCCGGTTGCGAGCGCTGCCGCGCAGTCCCCAAAGCATATAACAACGATGATCGGTCTGGCGCCCGTACGGATATGATGGGCGCGAACCGGGAGCCAGACGTCAGAAAAGGGGAAAGCGCCCATGCCGCCTTTGCCGTCGCGCAGATCGATTGCGAGTCTCGCCGCCGCCGTCACGGTGGTCGCCGCGTTCGCAGTCGGCGGCTGTGCCGAGGAGCAGCCGCAGCCCATGCCGTTCAAGCCCGTGCCGGCCGAACGCATCCTGAAGCCTGGCTACACCGAGCCGGGCGAGGGCCTCGTGGCCGTGGACGTGCGCCGCGAGCGTACCCGCAACGTCATCGTCAAATTCCGCGACGCGCCCGTCTACATCGACGGTGAACGCGTGACCGACCTCATGGACGGCGAACACGTCACGTTCTACCTGAAGCCCGGCGTGCGCCGCATCGCCGTGACGACGCAGTTCGATCCTGTGATCGAGCTGCGCTTGCTTGTGGATCCGCGCTACACCAACCGCGCGAGCATCACCTTCGACAAGGATGACCGCATCGGCATCCGCCGCGTCGCGCAGTAGCCTCCCGGTTCGCCGCCGCCGTTGCACGGCGGGCACGGCGGGCACGGGCAGTGCTCTCAGGCCCAGTCAACCGGACGCGCGCCGCTCGGGCACCCCGTCCAGACGCCGTCGGTCGACGGAACACCTTACACTTGGCAACCGGTGCAACTCGAAGCGGCGCGGGCGCGACCCGCCGCGCGGAAGAAAAGGAACATGCTAATCAATTGCGTCGCGTATCAAGGCGGCAAGAAACTGGCCGATGTCACAGTCGAAGCCATCAGCGACTATCTGGCGAAGCCCGAGTGTTTCGTCTGGGTCGCGCTCAAGGACCCGGACGCCGGAGAAATGGCGGCGATGAAGGAGGAGTTCGGCCTGCATGCGCTCGCCATCGAAGACGTGATGAACGGCAACCAGCGGCCGAAGATCGAGGAATATGGCGACACGCTTTTTTGCGTGCTCCACACGCTCGAACTCGACGACGACGGCGAAGTCATCACAGGCCAGGTGAACGTCTTCGCCGGCCCCAATTTCGTGCTTTCGGTGCGCCACCGCGCGCAGCAGGGTTTCAGCGATGTTCGCGCGCGCTGCGAGCGCGAGCCCGAATTGCTGCGCGAAGGCTCCGGGTTCGTGCTCTACGCGCTGATGGACAGCGTGGTCGATCGCTACGCGCCGGTGCTCGAAACGCTCTCCGGCGAGATCGAGGAGCTGGAGGACCGCATCTTCGACAAGCACGACCTCGCGGGCTCGCGCGCGATCATCGAGGATCTCTATTCGCTCAAGCGTCGTCTCGTGATCCTCGCGCATCACGTCACGCCGCTCGTCGATGCCGTCGGCAAGCTCGTGGGCGGGCGCATTCCGCAGATCTGCGTGGGCATGCAGGCGTACTACCGCGATGTGTACGACCACCTCGTGCGCGTGTCCAACATGATCGACGCGCGCCGCGAAATGATCGTCACGGCGATCCAGGTGAACCTCGGCATGATCTCGCTCGCGGAGAACGAAGTGACCAAGCGGCTCGGTTCCTTCGCCGCGCTCTTCGCCGTGCCGACCATGATCGCGGGCATCTACGGCATGAACTTCGAGCACATTCCCGAGCTGCACTTCAGGTTCGGCTACCAGATCTGCCTCGCCGCCATGCTCGTGCTCGATATCTTCCTGTTTTTCCTGTTTCGTCGTATTAACTGGCTCTAAGGCGGTGCGGGCGTTGTTGCGCCGCCGCATGGCCGGCAGCGACGCCAGTGACAGAGCAAAGTTGACATCGTTGAGCGCCTGCGCCGAGAATGGGCCGGCAGAAAACGTTTGCGCATAACCAGAAAGCAGGGCCCAGCCGGGCCCGACAAACCGGAGACTTCCAGACATGAACTCCCGCATTCGCCGCCGCATCCTTCTCGCCGCCAGCGCGCTCGCCACGACCGCCGTAACAGGCGCTTTGCCGCTCGCGGCCCGCGCACAGGCGCCTCACAAGCCGAAAGTCGCGCTCGTCATGAAGTCGCTCGCCAACGAGTTCTTCCTCACCATGGAGACCGGCGCGAAGGACTATCAGAAGCACAACGCCGACCAGTTCGATCTCATCACCAACGGCATCAAGAACGAGACCGACACGGCCGCCCAAATCCAGATCGTCGAGCAGATGATCGTCTCGAAGGTCGACGCCATCGTGCTCGCGCCCGCCGACTCCAAGGCGCTCGTGCCCGTCGTGAAGAAGGCGGTGGACGCGGGCATCATCGTCGTGAACATCGACAACAAGCTCGACGCCGACGTGCTCAAGTCCAAGGACCTGAACGTGCCGTTCGTCGGCCCGGACAACCGCAAGGGCGCCCGCCTCGTGGGCGACTACCTGGCCAAGCGCCTGAAGTCGGGCGACCAGGTGGGCATCGTCGAGGGCGTCTCCACCACGACCAACGCGCAGCAGCGCACGGCGGGCTTCAAGGACGCGATGGACGCCGTGAGCGCGAAGATCGTCTCGACGCAGTCCGGCGAATGGGAGATCGACAAGGGCAACGCCGTCGCCTCCGCCATGCTCAATGAATACCCCGACATCAAGGCGCTCCTGTGCGGCAACGACAACATGGCGATCGGCGCCGTGTCGGCCGTGCGCGCGGCGGGCAAGCAGGGCAAGGTGTACGTGGTCGGCTACGACAACATTGGCGCCATCAAGCCCATGCTCAAGGACGGCCGCGTGCTCGCCACCGCCGACCAGTTCGCGGCGAAACAGGCCGTGTTCGGCATCGACACGGCCCTGAAGGCGCTCAAGGAGCACAAGAAGCAGTCGGAGCTGTCGGGTATCGTCGAAACGCCCGTGGTGCTCGTCACGAAGTAAAGCGCTGCGGGCAGGCGCCATGCCGTGCCGCGGCGGTATTTGCGTGCGCAACGCAATAAGCGCTCAAGAATCTCGCCGCGCAGCCGTTATTTGTACCGGGATGACCGCATGGGCGGCCGTCTTCCGCTGGGCGGCGTATCGCTGCCCAGCGCGCCGTTCGAGGCATGCTCTACCGGAGCGTGCGGCGGCGGTGCGGACCCGCAGTATCCGGGCGGCGCGACTCACCGGTTGAACCCGGCGGCGCGGCTCGCGACTACAGGATCGTGATGGATGCAAATGTCCCCGACGTAGCGTCACCTGCGCCCGCCGTGCTTACGGTGACGGGCGTCGGGAAGACCTACGAGCAGCCGGTGCTCGCCGACGTCAGCCTCGCGCTGCACGCCGGCGAAGTGCTTGCGCTTACGGGGGAAAACGGCGCGGGCAAGAGCACGCTCTCGAAGATCGTGAGCGGCCTCACAGCGTCGAGTGCGGGCAGCATGACGCTGATGGGCCACCCCTACGCCCCGGCGAGCCGCCGCGAAGCCGAGGCGCTCGGCGTGCGCATGGTCATGCAGGAGTTGAACCTGCTGCCCACGCTCACTGTTGCGGAGAACCTGTTTCTGGACCGCCTGCCGCAGTCGGGGCCGCTGCGGTTCGGCTGGATCGATCGCAGGCGGCTGCGTGACGACGCGCGGGCCGCGATGGCGCAGGTCGGACTCGAGGCGATCGACCCCGATACGCCGGTCGGGGAGTTGGGAATCGGGCATCAGCAACTCGTGGAGATCGCGCGCAACCTGGTCGGCAGCGCCGCTGCGGCCGATCATGGCGATGGCGGCGACATGCGCGTGCTGATCCTCGACGAGCCGACGGCCATGCTCACGGCTCGCGAGGTCGAATTGCTGTTCGAGCAGATCGCGCGGCTGAAGGCGCGCGGCGTGGCGATCGTCTACATCTCGCACCGGCTCGAAGAACTCGAGCGCATCGCGCAGCGCGTCGCGGTGCTGCGCGACGGCAAGCTCGTGCGGGTGGACGCCATGGCCAACCTCACGCCCGAGCGCATCGTCGCGCTGATGGTGGGGCGCGAGCTTGGCGAGCGCATCGATCTGGGGCAGCGGCGCATCGGCGCGCCGCTCCTGAAGGTGGACGGGCTCACGCGCGCGAAGGCTGTGCGCGACGTGTCGTTCGAAGTGCGCGCCGGCGAGATTTTCGGCGTGTCGGGGCTGATCGGCGCGGGCAGAACGGAGCTGATGCGGCTCATCTACGGCGCCGACCGCATGGAGCGCGGCACGGTGGCGCTGGCGCCCACGCCGGGCGCGGCGCCGGAACCCGTGCAGATTGCCTCGCCCGCCGATGCGGTTAAGCTTGGCATCGCGCTCATCACCGAGGACCGCAAGGGCGAAGGGCTGCTGTTGCCGCAGCCGCTCGCCGCGAACGTGACGCTCGGCAACGTAGGCGCGGTCTCGCGCTATGGCGTGGTGGACGCGGCGCGCGAGAACACGCTGGCGCGCACGCAGATCGACGCGCTGCGAATCCGCGCGTCCGGACCCGCGCAGCCGGTGGGCGAGCTGTCGGGCGGCAACCAGCAGAAGGTGGTGATCGGCCGCTGGCTCGCGCGCGACATTACGCAGTCGATGCGCGTCGTGCTGTTCGACGAGCCTACGCGTGGCATCGACGTCGGGGCGAAGTTCGACATCTACGCGCTGATGGGCGCGCTCGCACGTGAAGGCCGGGCGCTCGTGGTGGTATCGAGCGACCTGCGCGAGCTGATGCTGATCTGCGACCGCATCGGCGTGATGTCGGCGGGGAAGATGACGGCCATCTACGGTCGCGACGAGTGGAGCCAGGACAAGCTGCTCGCCGCCGCCTTCGCGGGGCTGCGCGCCGAGGATGCGCTGGTCGCGAACGCGCGCGATCTGCCGGAGATGGGCGACGTGCCGCCACACAGGGAAACGCGCAAGCCCCATGAACGCAACGACGACCCACGAGGGAGCGCTTCATGACGAACGACCCGTTGCGCGGGCAACCGTCGCCGCACGGCGACGAAATCGGTGGGCGTACCAGTTCGACCAAAATCGCGCCGGGCGCTGCGCCGGTGTCGGCGCCGCATGCGATGCAGGCGAGCGGCAAGCCCGTGGGCACGCGCTTCGGCTTTTCGAACTACCTGGGCCTCGCGCTCGCGCTGATCGCGATGATCGTGTTGTTCTCGCTGCTGAGTTCACACTTCCTCACGTACGATACGTTCAGCACGATCGCGAACCAGATTCCCGATCTCGTGGTGATGGCAGTGGGCATGACCTTCGTGCTGATCATCGCGGGTATCGATCTTTCGGTGGGTTCGGTGCTCGCGCTCGGCGCTTCGGTGGTGAGCGTGGCGTCGCTCAAGTGGGGCTGGGGCGCGCTGCCGGCGGCGCTGCTCGGCCTCGTCGCCGCGGCGGCCACGGGCACGCTCACGGGCGCGGTGACGGTGGGCTGGCGCATCCCGTCGTTCATCGTTTCGCTCGGCGTGCTCGAAGCGGCGCGCGGGCTTGCGTACCAGATGACGAATTCGCGCACGGCGTATATCGGCGACGCGTTCGACTTTCTCTCGAACCCGATCGCATTCGGCATCTCGCCGGCGTTCCTGATCGCGGTGGCGGTGATGGTGATCGCGCAGCTCACGCTGACGCGCACGGTGTTCGGACGGTATCTGATCGGTATCGGTACCAACGAAGAGGCGGTGCGCCTGGCGGGCGTCGATCCGCGGCCGTACAAGGTGATCGTGTTCGCGCTGATGGGCGCGCTTTCCGGGCTAGCGGCGCTGTTTCAGATTTCGCGCCTCGAAGCCGCCGATCCAAACGCGGGCGCGGGGCTGGAGCTGCAGGTGATCGCCGCCGTGGTGATCGGCGGCACCAGTCTGATGGGCGGGCGCGGCTCGGTCATCAGCACGTTCTTCGGCGTGCTGATCATCTCGGTTCTGGCCGCGGGGCTCGCGCAGATCGGCGCGAACGAGCCCACCAAACGGATCATCACCGGCGCGGTGATCGTCGTGGCGGTCGTGCTCGACACGTACCGCAGCAGGCGAAGTCGCAGAGGCAGCAGGACATAACAATTTTTTCGAGGGCGCGGTCCGCAATGCAGCGCGGGCCGACGGAAATGACCGGGAAAGCGACGCCAGACCAAACCTACAACGGGCGCGCAGAGAGCCGGCAGCAACAGGGCAGCAAAAAAGCAGGAGCAACATAAAGATGGCGACGATCAAGGATGTGGCCGCCGTGGCGGGGGTATCTTTCACGACGGTGTCGCATGTGGTGAACAATTCGCGTCCGGTGTCGGCGGACGTGCGGGCCAAGGTCGAGCGCGCGATCCGCGACCTGAACTACGTGCCGTCGGCGGTGGCGCGCTCGCTCAAGGCGCGTGCCACGGCGACCGTCGGTCTGCTCGTGCCGAACGGCACCAACCCGTATTTCGCGGAGCTTGCGCGCGGCGTCGAGGACGCCTGCGCGCGCAAGGGCTATTGCGTGTTCTTCTGCAACTCCGACGACGACCCGGCCAAGCAGCGCAGCTACCTGCGCGTGCTGCAGGAAAAGCGCATCGACGGCCTCATCGTCGCCTCGGCCGGTGACGACGCCGTGCTCGCCTCGACGCTTGCCGATACGCGCGAGCCGATCGTCGTCATCGACCGCAACATCGAGGGACTCGACGCCGATCTCGTGCAGATCGACCACGAGCGCGGCGCCTGGCTCGCCACGCGGCATCTGCTCGAGTTCGGGCACTCGCGCATCGGCTGCATCACCGGGCCGGTGACGACCGCGGTGAGCGCGATGCGCATGCACGGCTTCCTGCGCGCCATGTCCGAGCGGGGCGTGGAGATCGCGCCGGGCGCGATCGTCGAAAGCGACTTTTCCGGGGCGGGCGGTTACCGCGCGGCGGCGCAATTGTTCGACAGCGTGCGGCCCACTGCGATCTTCGCCGGCAACGACATGATGGGCATTGGCGCCTTGCGCGCGGCCGCCGAGCGCGGCTTGCGCGTGCCGGGCGACTGCTCGATCATCGGCTTCGACGATATCGAGCTCGGCAACTTCACCTGGCCCGCGCTCTCGACGGTCGGCCAGCCCGCGCGTGCGCTCGGCGACATGGCGGCGCTCACGCTGATCGAGCGCATCGCGAACGCGCGTGAGGAAGGCGCGAGGGCGCGCCGGCGCGTGATGCCGCCTACGCTCTTCGCTCGCGAATCGACGGGGCCCTGGGTCGGTGCGGAGGAATACGCGCCGCTCGCGGCCTGAGGCAGGGCGGCCGTAGCGAAGGCGCAAGCCATCGAGGAGGCATCGTGACGACTGACGCAGCAAAGCCGACCGACGCACGCGCTCGCGTGGCCGTGGTCGGCAGTCTGAACATGGATCTCGTCGCGCGCGCGCCGCGCTTGCCGTCTCCCGGCGAGACGCTCGCGGGCCATGCCTTTGCGCAGGTGGCCGGCGGCAAGGGCGGCAACCAGGCGGTGGCCGCGGCGCGCCTGGGCGCCCAGGTGGCGATGATCGGCCGGGTCGGCGCCGACAGCAACGGCGAGGTATTGCGCGCGGGGCTGATGGCAGAAGGTATCGACTGCGGCGCGCTCGAAACGTCGCCTGGCGCGCCGACCGGCGTGGCGTTGATCATCGTCGACGACGCGAGCCAGAATGCCATCGTCATCGTGGCCGGCAGCAACGGCGAACTCGCGCCCGAAACGATCGCTCGCCATGAGGCCGTGCTCGCGCGGGCCGGCGTCGTGGTCTGCCAGCTCGAAACGCCCACCGACGCTGTGGCGGCCGCGCTCGCCGCTGCACGGCGCCTGGGCAAGATCACCATCCTCAATCCAGCACCCGCCACGGGGCCGCTGCCCGCGCAGTGGCTCCCGCTCATCGACTATCTCGTACCGAACGAACTGGAGGCGGCCGCGCTCACCGGCTTGCCCGCGAGCACGCCGGAAGAGGCGGCGCGGGCGGCGTCGGCGCTGCGGGAGGCGGGCGCACGCAACGTGCTGGTGACGCTCGGAGCGCAGGGCGTATGTGCGCTGCTCGACGGCGCCGCGCCGGTCCATCTGCCCGCGCCACGCGTCAATGCGGTGGATACGACGGCGGCCGGCGACACCTTCATCGGCGGTCTGGCCGCGCGCCTGGCTGCCGGGGCGCCCGCGCTCGAAGCCATTGCTTTCGCATTGCGTGCGGCGTCGGTTTCAGTCACGCGCGCGGGCGCTCAACCCTCTATTCCCACGCTCGCCGAACTCGCGGGCTGAGCGCATCAGCACGTCTCGCTGGCATCTAAGCCATGACCGGCCACGGCGCGGCCTATTCGCGCCGCGCCTGATTGTATTTCGCCAATACTTCATACCATATACACATTTCAAGACCTTGAAATCCTGTGCCGTAAACGCCTGTTAGAGCGACCACTCGATGTCGGGCGTTGGGCCCGACCATATCACAAGCGTTGGGGGAGTCATGGGCAAGGGCATCAGTATCAAGGCGCGCATTGGCATCACGATGGGCTTTCTGGCGACGTTGATCGTCGCGATCAGTGCGGTCGGGCTGCTGGGTCTCACGCGTTCGAACGACGCGTATCGCGAGACTTTCACCGACCAGATGCCCAGTTCGCACGCGGTCAATCTGGCCGAAATCTATGCGGCACGCGAGCGTCTCGCGCTCGACCGGGCCGCCTTCGAACAGGGTACGTCCGACGCCGCGGCGACGGTCGACCGGGCGCGCATGCTGCGTGGCGTGTCGGACGACTTCTGGAAGAAGTACATGGCCTTGCCGCACGCCGGCGAGGAAGCGCGCCTCGCTCAGGATGTCGGAGCCCGGCGCGAGGCCCTGCACCAGATCGCGGACCAGTTCATGACGACCGTCCAGTCGGGCGATCAGGCGAAGGTGGTGGCCGGCGCCAAGGCGCTCAAGGAGGCCTACGACGGGCTCTCGAAGGCCGACGCCGTGCTCGACAAGTTCCAGATGACGCAAGCGCAGCAGGGCTTCGACGACGCCCAGGCCGCGTTCTCGGAGCTGCGCGTCGCGTGCATCGCGGCGCTGCTCGTAGGTATCGGCGCCGCCGCCTATTCGTTCTTCTCGCTGCGCCGCGCTATTGCGGAGCCGCTCGGCGAAGCGCTTGGCGCTTTCCATGCGATCGCCGCCGGCGATCTGCGCCGGCCCGTGGTCGTGCGCCGCAACGACGAGATGGGCGAACTGCTGGGCGGCGTCGCGCAGATGCAGCGCAGCCTCACCGAAACGGTGCGTTCGGTGCGCTCGGGCACCGAATCGATCGCCACGGCCACGCGTGAGATCGCCGCGGGCAACCTCGACCTCTCGTCGCGTACCGAAGAGCAGGCATCGGCGCTCCAGCAGACCGCGTCGAGCATGGAACAGCTCACGGGCACCGTGAAGCAGAACGCCGACAACGCCCGCCAGGCCAGCGCGCTCGCCGCCAACGCCTCGGAAATCGCCAACAAGGGCAGCTCGGTCGTCAATCAGGTGGTCGGCACGATGGGCGACATCAACGACAGCTCCGCGAAGATCGCCGACATCATCACGATCATCGAGGGCATCGCGTTCCAGACCAACATCCTCGCGCTCAATGCGGCCGTCGAAGCGGCACGCGCGGGCGAGGAAGGGCGCGGCTTCGCCGTGGTGGCGGGCGAGGTGCGCAGCCTCGCGCAACGCTCGTCGGCGGCGGCCAAGGAGATCAAGGGGCTCATCGACACCTCGGTCGAGCGCGTGCAGGCGGGCTCGGCGCTCGTCGACGAGGCGGGCCGCACGATGACCGAGATCATCGCCGCGGTGCAGCGCGTGACCGACATCATGGGCGAGATCGCGGCGGCTTCGCAGGAGCAGTCGGGCGGCATCGACCAGGTCGCGCGTGCGGTCACGCAGATGGACGAGGTGACCCAGCAGAACGCGGCACTCGTCGAGGAGGCCGCCGCCGCGGCGCAGTCGCTTGAGGACCAGGCGGGACGCCTGCGCGAGGCCGTCGCCGTATTCAATCTGGAAGACGCAGCGCTCGGCGCAGCGCAGGTGAAGCCTGCGCCGGCAGCCGCCAGGACGGCTTCCGTCGCCCGTGCTGCTGCCACGCGCCAGGCATCGGGAGCCGGGGCAGCTGCGCCTGCCGCAAAGCGCGCGCCGCGCAGCACTCCGGCTGCCGCCGCCCAGCCGGCCGCACGGCCCGTGGCAGCCCCCCGCGCGCCCATGAGCGCGGTGGCGTCGGCTGCCGGTTCGAACGGCGACTGGGAAACCTTCTGACATTCATCCGCCAAGCCGCGCGGGCCGTCCGCGCACGAGAGCCAGCCGCTGTGCCGCAGCGGCTTTTTTTACGCCTTTGACCCCGTTGTGCGGCCCCGCCGTGCGCCATGTGGGCGCCGTTACGGTACATTGTCAGCCGTGTCATCTGCGCGGCCCGGTCGGCGCGCTACACTGCGGCGCCCAGCGGTGCCCGCGAGCGGCATGGCGTCGTGCTGGACGGTTCAGCCCGCGCCGATGTCCGGGCGCGGCCCAAACGGGGTGGCACCGCAGGAGGAACGACCCGCCCCGCAGGGGCAAGGGAGCGCACCGCGCCAGGCAGGACGGATTGGCCGGCATCGAGCGCCAGCGCCGCATGACAGCACAAACAAGGAACCCGACATGACGCATGACGATCTCGCGCAACGCCTCGTGAATGCGCGCCGGCATCATCATCTGATCGAAACGCTGGAACCCGAGCGCGTGCCGCCCGACGCGGCCACGGCCTACGCGATCCAGCAGGCGGTGCTCGCCGGGCTCGAGACGACCACGGGCGGCTGGAAAGTGGGCGCACGCGCCCCCGGCGGCCCTGCCTCCGGCGCGCCGATCCCGGCGCCGCTCGTGCACGCCTCGCCGGCGCGCTTCGAGCGCCGCCACTTTTTCCGCGTGCTCGTGGAACTGGAAATCGCGTTTCGTTTTTCGGAACCGATCGTCCCTCGCGCCGAAGCCTATGCGCGCGACGAGGTGCTCGCGCGCGTGGGCCAGATCGTGCCGGCCATCGAGATCGTCGACAGCCGTTTCGCGCAGTGGCCCAACGTCGCGCCGCTCGCCCAGCTCGCCGATGCACAGAACAATGGTGCACTCGTGACCGGCCATGCGCTGCCGTACCCAGCGCTTGCCCGCGTGCTCGATTTCGTCGCGCCTGAGCTCGAACTGACGTTCGACGGCGCCTCGCTCGTGCCGGAGGCGCCGGGCAACCCCGCGGGCGATCCGCGCGAACTGCTGGTCTGGTTCGTCAATCATTGCGCCGCCATGGGCATCACGATCGAGCCCGAATGGACTATTACGACCGGCACCTATGTCGGTGCGCACCGCATCGATACACCGGGCCTCCTGCACGGCCACATCGACGGGCTAGGGGAAGTCGAAGTCGAGTTCGTCTAGGTCGCCCAGGGGCGCATCGTGTAACCGTCGCACCTGTCATATTTGCTCTCACGAACGGCCGCCGCGCGCATTGCGCGGCGGCTTTATTTTTTTGTACGCGTTGTGCGTCCCATGGGTGTAAACCTGGCAACCTGTCACGCGCGTCATCTTCATCGCGTGGCGTTCGCGCGTCGTCCGATTGGAGCGGGAAAACCACTACTGCCGACAGGGCCGGTCAGCGTCGATTGGCATCCGCGCAAGAATGCGCGGCAGGTCACCGACGACGGCGAAATCGACGCGTAAAACGGGAAAAAAATCGCATTGACGCGTGCTCACAACATTTGCGTGGCAGTTCGCAATGCGCGCGCGTTCTGCGGGCTCGCGAACAAATCGTAACGAATGGGTGTGCACCGGCGCTGCGTTGGTGCGTTTGATGAAGAGGCGATCTGTATGCCGGAGTGCCGGACAGGCCGGATGACAAGGCGAAAAGCCGGTCGAACATCAGGTAAAAAGTGGCGTGCTGCGAATGCCCCGCCCGATGGAATTAGCCAACACGCAGGCACAGCATGTGGGAAGGAGCGTGACCCCGGTCTGAAATTTGCACCAGTAGGGAAGATCATTGTAAGTCGTTGTCTGGCGCCCTCCAAGCGCTCAATAATGCTTAGCTTTTGAGGGCACATCAGGCGCGATTTAACGGTGCGAAAAATTTCAAAAGGGTTTAGGATGAATTTGAGCGATGTCGTTTCCGAATAGCGCGCCGCGCACGACATCGGTCGCAGATCTTGGCGAGGAGGTAGCATGGATATCTATAGCAGCTTCGCGACCCGCTTCGAAAAAACGCGAGAGGAGGAGTTCTCGCTCGAGGAGTATCTCGCGCTCTGCAAGGAAGATCCCAATGCGTACGCCACGGCTGGCGAACGCATGCTGACGGCAATCGGCGAACCCGAACAGATCGACACCCGCAACGATCCGCGTCTGTCGCGCATCTTTGCGAACAAGGTCATCAAGGTGTATCCCGCATTCCGCGAGTTCTATGGCATGGAAGACGTGATCGAGCAGGTCGTCGCGTACTTCCGCCATGCGGCGCAAGGACTCGAAGAGAAGAAGCAGATTCTCTATCTGCTCGGTCCGGTGGGCGGCGGCAAGTCCTCCATCGCCGAGCGGCTGAAGCAGCTCATGGAGCGCGTGCCGTTCTACTCGATCAAGGGCTCGCCCGTGAACGAGTCTCCGCTCGGGCTGTTCGACTACGACGAAGATGGCCCGATACTCGAAGAGCAATACGGCATACCGCGCCGTTACCTGCGCAGCATCTTGAGCCCGTGGGCCGTGAAGCGCCTGCACGAATACAACGGCGACATCCGCAAGTTCCGCGTGGTGCGCCGCTTCCCGTCCATCCTGCGCCAGATCGGCATCGCGAAGACCGAACCTGGCGACGAGAACAATCAGGACATCTCGTCGCTCGTCGGCAAGGTGGACATCCGCAAGCTCGAGCAATATGCCCAGGACGACGCCGACGCCTACAGCTACTCGGGCGGCCTGTGTCTCGCGAATCAGGGCCTGCTCGAATTCGTCGAAATGTTCAAGGCGCCGATCAAGGTGCTGCACCCGCTGCTCACGGCCACCCAGGAAGGCAACTTCAAGGGCACCGAAGGATTCGGGGCGATTCCGTTCAACGGCATCATCCTCGCGCACTCGAACGAGTCGGAGTGGAAGGCGTTCCGCAACAACCGCAACAACGAGGCACTGCTCGATCGTATCTTCGTGGTGAAGGTGCCGTACTGCCTGCGCTACTCGGAAGAGATGAAGATCTACGAGAAGCTGTTGCGCAATTCGTCGCTGGCCGAGGCCGTGTGCGCGCCTGGCACGCTGAAGATGATGGCGCAGATGTCGGTGCTCACGCGCCTGCAGGAGCCGGAGAACTCGAGTCTCTTCTCGAAGATGCAGGTGTACGACGGCGAAAACCTCAAGGACACCGATCCAAAAGCGAAGTCGTACCAGGAGTACCGCGACTTCGCGGGCGTGGACGAAGGGATGAACGGGGTTTCGACGCGCTTCGCGTTCAAGATCCTCTCGCGCGTGTTCAACTTCGACTCGACTGAAGTGGCCGCGAATCCGGTGCACCTCATGTATGTGCTCGAACAGCAGATCGAGCGCGAGCAGTTCCCGCCGGAAACCGAGCAGAAGTATCTGTCGTTCGTGAAGGACGTGCTGGCCTCGCGTTACGCGGAGTTCATCGGCAAGGAGATCCAGACCGCCTACCTCGAGTCGTATTCCGAATACGGGCAGAACATCTTCGACCGCTATGTCACGTACGCCGACTTCTGGATTCAGGACCAGGAGTTCCGCGATCACGACACGGGCGAAAGCTTCGATCGCGCGGCATTGAATGCCGAGCTCGAGAAGATCGAGAAGCCCGCGGGCATCAGCAACCCGAAGGACTTCCGCAACGAGATCGTGAATTTCGTGCTGCGTGCGCGTGCGGCCAACGCCGGCAAGAACCCGGCCTGGATCAGCTACGAGAAGCTGCGCGTGGTGATCGAAAAGAAAATGTTTTCGAACACGGAAGAACTTTTGCCGGTCATCTCGTTCAATGCGAAAGGATCGGCGGAAGAGCAGCGCAAGCACGAAGACTTCGTCAACCGCATGGTGGCGAAGGGTTATACGCCGAAGCAGGTCCGGTTGCTCTGCGACTGGTATCTGCGGGTGCGCAAGTCGTCGTGAACGAAGAGGCTTTACCGTCCGAGTGCGCTGCCGCAGTTTTGCGGCGGCGCAAAAGGACCCCCGGCGGGGCGCAGGCGGCGTGGCCATGAGCGGGTGAACGCGGCACGCACGATGGCAGACGCGGCAATGAACACTGCGCACCTCGCCCATTCGCAACTGGAGCGGGAGACTGGATGTGCTTCATCAAATCATCGACCGCAGGCTAGCCGGAAAGAACAAGAGCATTGCTAACCGCGAGCGCTTTTTGCGCCGCGTGAAGAACTATATTCGTCACGCCGTTTCGGAAGCGGTGCGTGACCGCAGCATCAAGGACATACAGAGCAACCAGAGCATCACCATTCCGCGCAAGGACATCGCAGAGCCGTCGTTCCGGCACGGCCCCGGCGGCAAGCGCGAAATGGTTCACCCAGGCAACGAGGACTATATTCGCGGCGACCGCATTCCGCGTCCACAGGGCGGCGGCGGCGGTGGCGGCAGCCAGGCGAGCAACGAGGGCGAAGGTCAGGACGACTTCGTGTTCGAACTCTCCCGCGAAGAATTCATGCAGTACTTCTTCGACGACCTCGAACTGCCGCGCCTCGTCAAAACCCATCTCATGGCCGTGCCAACGTGGAAGAGCATCCGCGCGGGCTGGGCTGCCGAAGGCACGCCGAACAACATCGATGTCGTGAGATCGCTGCGCAGCGCGCTTGGCCGTCGCATCGCGCTCGGTGCGCCGCTCGTCAACGAACTGCACGAACTCGAGGAGCAGCTCGAAGCGCTCAAGGCCGACCCGGCCGACCGGCGTGAAGAAATCGCGCGGCTCGAAGAGCAGATTCATCACCTGCGCGGGCGCATCTGGCGCATTCCGTTCATCGACCCGTTCGATCTGCGTTACGTGAATCGCGTGAAGCAGCCGCAACCGTCGAGCCAGGCCGTGATGTTCTGCCTCATGGACGTGTCGGGCTCGATGGACGAGCAGCGCAAGGACTTGTCCAAGCGCTTCTTCATCCTCCTGTACCTGTTCCTCAAGCGCAATTACGAAAAGATCGAGGTGGTCTTCATTCGCCACCACACGCGTGCCGAAGAAGTGGACGAGGACACCTTCTTTCATTCCACCGAAAGCGGCGGCACGGTCGTGTCGAGCGCACTGGAGCTGATGAAAAAAGTGATCGAGGACCGTTATTCGCCAAGCGACTGGAACATCTACGGCGCACAGGCTTCGGACGGCGACAATTGGACTGACGATTCGCCCAAATGCCGCAAGATTCTCGCGGATGACATACTGCCGCAGGTGCGCTATTTTGCGTATATTCAGGTGACGCCGGAGGAGCAGAACCTCTGGCTCGAATACGCGCAGCTCGCACTCACCGAACCGCATCTGGCGATGAAGAAAGTCGACACCGCGGCGGACATCTACCCGGTGTTCCGGGAGCTTTTCGAAAAGCAGGTGGAGCACTCATGACGACACGCCACCTGCACAATGAGGCGCGCGGCTACCAGCCGGAGCGCCGGAAGACGAGCGGCCACGAAAAAGGGCATCATGGCGAACACGGTGACGAGCGCAAGCCCGGCCACCATGAAGACGCCGAAGCGCCCGGACATGCCGCCGGGGCTGCTCGCCACAAGGAGCATGGGCTCGCCCAGCAAAGGGAAGTGCAAATGAACGTAGCCGACAAACGGCCGTTGCCGTGCCCCTCCGACTGGACCTTCGAACTCATCGAGGAGTACGACACTCATATCTCGCATGTTGCAGAGCAATACGAACTGGATGTTTATCCGATCCAGCTCGAACTGATCAGCGCCGAGCAGATGATGGACGCCTATGCGTCCGTTGGCATGCCGGTGAACTATCGCCACTGGTCATTCGGCAAGCACTTTCTCTCCACCGAAAAGAGCTATCGCCGCGGCCAGATGGGCCTCGCCTACGAGATCGTCATCAACTCCAACCCCTGCATCGCGTATCTCATGGAAGAGAACACCATGACGATGCAGGCGCTCGTGATCGCGCACGCCGCGTACGGGCACAACTCGTTCTTCAAGGGCAACTATCTGTTCCGTCTCTGGACGGACGCGCACGCCATCATCGATTACCTCGTGTATGCGAAGAATTACATCGCCGAATGCGAGGAGCGTTATGGTCTCGACCGCGTGGAAGAGTTGCTCGACTCGTGCCACGCGCTCATGAATTACGGCGTAGACCGCTACAAACGTCCGCAAAAGCTGTCGCTCGAGCGCGAGGCCGCATTGCGCCGGGAACGCGAGGCTTATCTGCAGTCCCAGGTCAATGAACTATGGCGCACGCTGCCGAAGCAGCAAATGCCCGTTGCCGAGGAGATCGACGAGCGCTTTCCGCCGGAGCCGCAGGAAAACCTGCTGTATTTCGCCGAAAAGAACTCGCCGCTGCTCGAGCCGTGGGAGCGCGAAGTCATACGCATCGTGCGCAAGATCGGGCAGTACTTCTATCCGCAGCGGCAAACGCAGGTCATGAACGAAGGCTGGGCCACATTCTGGCATTACACGCTGCTCAACACGCTCTATACGCAGGGCAAGCTCGAAGACGGCTTCATGATGGAGTTCCTGCATTCGCACAGCAACGTAATCTATCAGCCGCCGGTGACGAAGCCGTATTACAGCGGCATCAATCCGTATGCGCTCGGCTTTTCGATGATGAGCGACATTCGCCGCATCTGCGAGAACCCCACGGAGGAGGACCGCAAGTGGTTCCCCGAGCTGGCCGGCAGTCCGTGGCTCAAGGCGCTGCACTATGCCATGCGCAACTTCAAGGACGAGAGCTTCGTGGCGCAATACCTGTCGCCGCATCTGATCCGCGAAATGCGGCTCTTCTCGGTGCTCGACGACGACATGCGCGATGCACTCGAAGTCTCGGCCATCCACGACGAAAGCGGCTACCAGTACGTGCGCCAGGCGCTCTCGCGTCAGTACGACATGCATCACCGCGAACCGAATATTCAGGTGTGGTCGGTGAACACGCGCGGCGATCGTAGCCTCACGCTGCGTCACTTCATGAGCGACAATCGCCATCTATCGGGTGACACCGACGAAGTGCTGCGCCACATGGCGCGCCTCTGGCAGTTCGACGTGTTCCTCGAAAGCGTGGATGAGAACGGCACGGTACGAAAACGCTACGAATGCCGTTATATGCCGCCGCCGATTCGGGTATAGCCATCGCGCTGCGTGACGCGGTTGAGCGGATCAGTCATGAGGCCAGCCTGCGGGCTGGCCTCTTTCATTGATGCGCGAGCAACGACGTTGCAATCGAACACGTACTGGAACGCGCCCGCGCGCTAACATACTGCGCCAGTGAGCCCGCAGCTAAAAAAAACACCGCCCGAAGAGGCGGATTTCGAAAGGATGGCGTAATGGCGTTTGAACTGTTTCGCGGCGTGCGTCCGCTGTCTCGTGCGTCTGCATTGCGTGATGCGCTCGCCGGCGTGCAGCTTGCCTCGATGAACGTGCCGCAACTGCTTGGCTATGCGCGCATCGCGGGCATGCCTGCCGTCACCGGTCTGTACACAGGCTTTCTGCCGCTCGTTGCGTTTGCACTCTTTGGCGCGTCGCGCCATCTCGTGGTTGCCGCCGATTCCGCCACGGCCACCATTTTCGCGAGCCGTCTCACGACCATGGCAGCGCCTTCGAGCGCTGAGTATGTCGCGCTCGCGGGCATGACCGCCTTGCTCACGGCCGTGATGTTGTTGATCGCACGCCTGTTTCGGCTCGGCTTTCTCGCGGACTTTCTCTCGCGCACCGTCCTCGCAGGTTTTCTCACGGGCGTGGGCGTGCAAGTGGGCGTGGCGATGCTCGGCGACATGCTTGGCATTACTGTCAATTCACGCCGCACGGTCCTGCAGATCAAGCAGATCGTCACGCAACTGGGCACGATTCACTGGCAGACGCTTGCCATCGCCGCGGTGGTCGTGGCGGCGATTCTGGTCTTCAAGACGTACCGGCCGCGCTGGCCGGTGCCGCTCGTCGCCGTGGCGGGCAGCATCGCCGCGAGCGCCATGCTGAACTTCGCGGCCCACGGCATTTCGGTGATCGGGCCAGTGCAGGGCGGCTTGCCGCGCCTGAGCTTTCCCGCGGTGGGCTGGTTCCAGATGATCGATCTGCTGCAGGTGGCGGCGTCGTGCTTCGTCATCATCGTCGCGCAAAGCGCCGCCACGAGCCGCGCGTTTGCCGAGCGCTACGGCGAGCGCACCGACGAAGACACCAATCTCCTCGGCCTCGCGGCGGCCAATGCGGCGGCTTCGATGAGCGGCGCGTTCGTCGTGAACGGCAGCCTCACGCAGACCGCCATGGCCGATCAGGCCGGCGCGCGCAGCCAGTTCGCGCAGCTCGTGTTCGCGGGCGTCGTGCTCGTGGTGCTGTTGTTCTTCAGCCACCTGCTGCAATATCTGCCGCACTGCGTGCTGGCCGCGATCGTCTTCACGATTGCCGTGGGGCTCGTGAACATTCGCCAGCTGATCGACATTCGCCGCGAAAGTCCCGGCGAATTCCGGCTCGCGGTGACGACGGCGCTCGCCGTCGTCGTGATCGGCGTGGAGAACGGTATCCTCATCGCGATCGGCCTGTCGTTACTGCGCCACGTGCGCCATAGCTACCGGCCGCACACCATGGTGCTCGTGCCGAACGACGAGGGGCACTGGCTGCCCGAGCCCGCGCAAGCGGGCCAGCTCACGGCGGCAGGGCTGATCGTCTATCGCTTCGGTGCGGACCTGTTCTATGCGAACGACCATTTGTTCGTCGACGAACTGCGCATGCTGATCGATCGCGCGCCGTCGCCCGTGCACTGCGTGGTCGTGGACGCGGGGGCGATCACCGATCTCGACTATTCCGCGGGGCGCTCCGTCATCGACCTCTGCGCGGAACTCGCGGAGCGCGGCGTGAAGGTGATTTTCGGGCGCGTGAACCGCTATCTGCTTTCGGACATGGATCGGCATGGCATCACGGCCGTGGTGGGCCGTGCGAACATCTTCCCGACCCTGCACGAAGCGCTCGCGGCGGTGCGTCCCGAACTGGAGTCGCGCTCGGATGCGTGACGCCCGTGTAGCCATGCTACAAGCCAGACGAGCGTGTAGTGCGGAAAACGTGTGAAGAAGCTACATAATAACGTCCATAAAAACCCCGATTGCCCGCCGGAATTCGCCGCTGCTATTGTGCGCCTCAAGCGCTGTGGAAGCGCTTCCACTCCAACCTGATCCGGCTACCCAGAACGCCGGTGACTTCCGCGCAGGAGGCTTCGTGACTCAGGACACCGCATTGCCGCATTCCGCCGCCGCAGTTGCCGACGATCCTTTCACTCCGCCCGCCAGCTCTGCACTGTGGCGCAGCGACTTCCTCCTGGGCGCGGCCACGGCTTCGTATCAGATCGAAGGCGCCATTCACGAGGACGGGCGCATCCCCTCGATCTGGGACACGTTCAGCGCCACGCCGGGCAAGGTGCTCGCGGGCGACACGGGCGCCGTGGCCTGCGACCACTATCACCGTTGGGAGTCCGATCTCGATTTGCTCGAGAGCCTTAACTTCGAGGCCTATCGCTTTTCGATCGCGTGGCCGCGCGTGATGGACGAGGCGGGCCGGCCCAATGCCAAAGGCATCGCCTTCTACAAGCGCTTGCTGGAGCGCCTGAGGAAGAAGGGCGTGCGCACCTTTGCCACGCTCTACCACTGGGACCTGCCGCAGCATCTGGAAGATCGCGGCGGCTGGCTCAATCGCGACACCGCATACCGCTTCGCCGACTACGCCGACCTCATGAGCCGCGAACTGTCCGGCCTCGTCGACGCATGGATGACGCTCAACGAGCCGTGGTGCTCGGCGTACCTCGGCTACGGCAACGGCCATCACGCGCCGGGCCTCGCGAACGGCCGCTATGCCACCCAGGCGATGCATCATCTGCTGCTCGGCCACGGCCTCGCTACCGGCGTGCTGCGCGCGAACGATCCGGGCTCGACCAAGGGCATCGTGGCGAACGTGGGACGCGGCACGCCCGATTCCTCGTCGCCGGAAGATGTGCGCGCCGCACGCCGCTTCGAAGTGCAGCACAACGCGTGGATTCTCGATCCGCTGCTCAAGGGCGCGTACCCCGAAGAACTCTTCGAGCTGTGGCCGGGCACCGAGCCGCTCGTGCTCGAAGGCGACATGAAGACGATCTCGGCGCCGCTCGATTTCCTCGGCATCAACTACTATTTCCGCACCAACGTGAAGAGCGACGGCGCGCACGGCTTCGTCGAAGTGCCGCTGAAGGACGTCGAGCGCACGCAGATGGGGTGGGAGGTTCACCCCGACGGTCTGCGCGACCTGCTGATCGGTTTCGGTCGCACCTACGAGAACCTGCCGCCGATCTATATCACCGAGAACGGCATGGCTTCGGACGACCGCGTGAGCGAAGGCGAGGTCAACGATACGCAACGCATCTCGTTCCTCAAGCGCCATCTCGCCGCGGTGGACGCCGCGATCAAGGCGGGCGTGGACGTGCGCGGCTATTTCGTCTGGTCGCTGCTCGACAACTTCGAATGGGCGTTTGGCTATGAGCGGCGCTTCGGTGTCGTGCATGTCGATTACGACACGCAGGTTCGCACGCCCAAGCGCAGTGCGGAACTCATTGCGCGTTTCATCGCGCAGCGGCGCGCGCTCGACGGCGCTTGATGGCACATCAAGGGCGCTTGACAGGGTTACCGAGCAAGGGCAACAACTAGCGTGACAACCACGGCAGGGCATGCGACGCTCGGGCATGCCGTACGACGCGCCGTGGGCCGACGAAATTTCCAACCCAAAAGCTTTTGCAGACCAACCCGGAGCAACCGGAGCCCTGCATGGGCCCGACGCCGGTGCCGAAAGCACTGACGCCAGGCGACAGCTGAAGCGCCAGCTCCGGATCGACAGGAGACGCAATGAAGCACAACGCACCCGTTCTGCGCGGCATCGTGGCCGCTCTCGCGCTGGCCGGCGCGCTCGCGGCCCACGCCGCGGAGCCGCTGAAGGCCAACGTGATTCACTGGTGGACGTCGGGCGGCGAGTCGGCCGCGATCAAGCAGTTCGCGCTTGCCTACGATCAGGCGGGTGGAAAGTGGGTGGACAACGCGATCGCCGGCGGGGACCAGGCGCGCGCAACGGCAATCAACCGCATCGTGGGCGGCGATCCGCCCACCGCTGCGCAGTTCAATACGTCCAGGCAGTTTCACGATCTCATCGACCAGGGACTCCTGAACAATGTCGATGCGGTCGCAACGAAGGAGAACTGGAGTGCCAGCTTCCCTGAATCGATTCTCACGGCGATCAAGGTCAAAGGGCACTACTATGCCGCGCCCGTGAACATCCACATGCAGGACTGGTTCTTCTATTCCAAGCCCGCGTTCGCCAAGGCCGGGATCAAGGGCGAACCGCAGAATTTCGACGAACTCTTCGCCGATCTCGACAAGCTCAAGTCGGCTGGGGTGATTCCGCTCGCGCTGGGTGGGCAGGCATGGCAGGAGAAGATCACCTTCGACGCCATCTTCGCCGACATGGACCGCGATCTCTACATGAAGGTGTACCGCGACCGCGACGCGAACGCCGTGAATTCGCCCGCGTTCCGCAACGTGCTCACGACCTTCAAGCGGCTGCATAATTACGTGGATCCGGGCTCGCCTGGCCGCAACTGGAACGACGCCACGGCGCTCGTGATTTCCGGCAAGGCGGGCATGCAGATCATGGGCGACTGGGCCAAGGGCGAGTTTTCTGCCGCGAACCAGGTGGCGGGCAAGGACTTCGGATGCTTCCCCGGTTTTCCGAAGTCGCCGTACATGATCGCCGGCGACGTGTTCGTGTTCCCGAAGACCGACAATCCCGAGCAGGTCAAGGCGCAGCAACTGCTCGCCACGGTGATGACCTCGCCTGCGGCACAGGTCGCGTTCAACCAGAAGAAGGGCTCGATTCCGATTCGCCCCGACGTGGACACCTCGGGCTTCGACATCTGCGCGAAGGAGGGCATGACGATCATGAAGGACAAGTCGCGGCAACTGCCGAATCCGGAAATGCTGATTCCGCCTGATGTCCAGGGCGCGCTGCAGGACGTCATCACGAACTTCTGGAACAAGAACCAGTCGGCCGAAGACGCGCAGAAAGCCTTTGCCACGGCAATCCAGAGCTGAGCGCAACCATGTACGCCGCCAAGCTGCACCCGGCCAAACGCCAAGCGGGGCAAGTGCGCAGCGCGCGCCCCGCGCGGCGGCGGCTCTCGCTCGCCGCCTGGATCGCGCTCGCGCCGATGGCGGCGACGGTCCTGTTCGCGTATCTCGGCACCATGCTGTGGACGGCGCGCGTCTCGCTCAGCCTCTCGCGCTCGCTGCCCACCAATACCTTCGCGGGCGTGACGCAGTACGTGCGGCTCTTCCAGAACGACCGCTGGATCCTGTCGCTGCAAAATCTCGTGATCTACGGCCTGTGCTTCATCGCGGCGTGCCTCGCGATCGGGCTACTGCTCGCGATCTTCATCGACCAGCGCGTCGTGGCGGAAGGCGCGCTGCGCACGGTGTTTCTCTATCCCTATGCGATGTCGTTCGTCGCAACGGGCCTCGTCTGGCAGTGGATCCTCAACCCCGAACTCGGCGTGCAGGCCGTGCTGCGGCACATGGGATTCGAGCACGCGCGCTTCGACTGGATCGTCACGCAGCGCTTCGCGATCTACACGCTCGTGATCGCCACCGTGTGGCAGGCCTCGGGTCTCGTGATGGCGCTGATGCTCGCGGGGCTGCGCGGCATCGACGACGAAATATGGAAGGCCGCGCGCCTCGACGGCATTCCGCGCTGGCGCGTGTACGCGAGCATCGTCGTGCCGATGCTCAAGACCTCGCTTTCCACGGCATTCGTGCTGCTCTTCGTGATGGTCGTGAAACTTTACGACGCCGTGGTCGCGATGACCCAGGGCGGCCCCGGCACCGCGAGCGAGGTGCCGGCGAAATTCATCATGGATTACCTGTTCAATCGCGCGAACATCGGGCTCGCCTCGGCAGCGTCGATCGTGCTGCTCGCTACGGTCCTCGCGATTCTTGCGCCATTCTTCTACGCGCGCAGCCGCGCGGCGCTCAGAGGAGACCGGGCATGAGCACGCCTTTGGCCGATTCGCTGCGTCCCGCGCCCGCTTCCGCGCGTGCGGCGCAAAAGCGGCGCAAGCCGCGCAGCCGCTTCACGCCCGCGCGGCTCGGCGTCTATGCGTTTCTGTTCACGGCGGCGCTGTTCTTCCTGCTGCCGCTCTATGTGATGCTGGTGACTTCGGTCAAGCCGATGACCGAGATCCGCCTCGGTCATCTGCTCGCACTGCCGGTGCAGTGGACGCTCGCGCCGTGGCGCGACGCGTGGTCCTCCGCGTGCACGGGGCTCGACTGCAGCGGCATTCGCGTGGGCTTCTGGAATTCGGTGCGCATCGTCGTGCCGAGCACGGTCATCTCCATTGCCGTGGGCGCCGTGAACGGTTACGCGCTGTCGTTCTGGCGGCCGCGCGGCGCGGGCGTGCTGTTCGGCATTCTGCTCGCGGGCGCGTTCATTCCCGTGCAGGTGATGGTGTACCCGCTCGTGCGCGTGCTGGCCTTCGTGCATCTGTTCAGTTCGCTGCCGGGCATCGTCCTGATACACACGATCTTCGGCATGCCGGTCATGACGCTCCTGTTCCGCAACTACTATGCGTCGTTGCCACAGGAGCTGTTCAAGGCCGCGCGCATCGACGGCGGCGGGTTCTGGCGCATCTTCATGCAGCTCATGCTGCCGATGTCGGTGCCGATCATTGTCGTGGCGATCATCATGCAGGTCACCGGCATCTGGAACGACTACATTCTCGGCCTCGTGTTCGCGGGCACGAGAAACCTGCCGATGACGGTGCAACTGAACAACATCATCAACACGACGACCGGCGAGCGTATCTATAACGTCAACATGGCCGCGACGATCCTCACGTCGGCCGTGCCGCTCGCGATCTACTTCATTTCGGGGCGCTGGTTCGTGCGCGGCATCGCCTCGGGCGCGGTGAAAGGCTAGGAGCAGGGCATGGGCAATCTCACGAACGTTTCCGTACGCAACCTGCGCATCGACCTCGGCGCGAACACGGTGATCGACGAACTCGATCTCGATGTGCGCGCAGGCGAGTTCGTCGTGTTGCTCGGACCTTCGGGCTGTGGCAAATCCACCTTGCTGCACAGCATCGCGGGCCTCGTCGACGTGACCGACGGCAGCATCGAGATCGGCGGCGAGGACATGACGTGGGCCGACCCGAAGGATCGGGGCGTGGCGCTCGTGTTCCAGTCGTACGCGCTCTATCCGACCATGAACGTGGAGCGCAATCTCTCGTTCGCACTGCGTATCAATGGCACGCCGAAGGCGGAGATCGACCGCCGCGTGAAGCGCGCCGCCGACATGCTGCAGCTCGGGCCACTGCTTTCGCGCAAACCCGCGCAGCTCTCGGGTGGCCAGCGCCAGCGTGTGGCGATCGGGCGCGCACTCGTACGCGAGGCGGACGTGTTCCTGTTCGACGAGCCGCTCTCGAATCTCGACGCCAAGCTGCGCACCGAATTGCGCCGCGAACTCAAGCAGTTGCATCAGCAACTCGGCGCGACGATGATCTACGTGACGCACGACCAGGTCGAGGCGATGACGCTCGCCACGCGCATGGCGGTGATGAAGGGCGGGGCGATCCAGCAGTTCGGCACACCGGCCGAAGTCTACGCGCGCCCAGAGAACCTGTTCGTCGCGACCTTCCTCGGCGCGCCGCCGATGAACCTGCTGCGTGGCAGGCTCGAAGCCGACGAAGGCCGGCTGCGCTTTCGCGGGTCAGGCCTCGACGTGGATGTGTCGGCTTACGCGTTCAAGGGCACGCCGGATCCGACACGCCCCTGCGTGCTCGGCGTGCGCCCGGAAGACGTGCGTGCAGGCGGTGCAGTGCGCCCGCACGAGGCGTCGTGGGAAGGCCACTTGACGCTCGTGGAGCCCATGGGCAATCATCGTGTCCTGTGGATCGAGCATCAGGGGGGGCAGATCGCGTCGATCGATCAGGACAAGACGCCGCTGGCGAGTGGGGCGGCGGTGCCGTTCTCCATCGACGGTGCGCATGTTTCGCTATTCGACGAAGAAACCGGCGCACGCATTTGATGCACACAACCGATAAAGACAGAGAGGCCAGGAACGTGGCGACCCTGAAAGACGTGGCGGCGTTGGCCGGCGTGGGCCTTTCGACAGCTTCGCGGGCGATATCGGGCAACGGCCCGGTGTCGGCAGAAGCAGCCGCGCGCGTGCAGGCTGCGATCGAACAGCTCAATTTCCGGCCTTCGTCCATCGGGCGGGCGATGGCCACGAAGTCGCTCGGCATCATCGGTATCTTCGTACCGACGTTTTTCGGCTCGTACTACGGCACTATCCTGAAGGAAACCGACACGCAGCTGCGCGCCGTGCGGCGTCATGTGGTGGTGGCCACCGGTTGCGGTGAAGCCTCGCCGCGCGAGCAGGCCATCGAGGCCGTGCGCTTCCTCATCGGCCGCGATTGCGACGGCGTCGTGGTCATCAGCCACGATCTGTACGACGACGACCTGCAGATGCTGCACGCCATGCACCCGCGCATGGCCTTCCTGAACCGCTCATTCGATCAGTTACCCGAAGCATCGTTTTGCGCCGATCACTTTCACGGCGGCGAGATGGCAGCCCGCACGCTCATCGAGCACGGCCATCGCGAGCTTGCGGTGATCGGCGGCCCGTCAACGTCCTCGGACAATGCGGCGCGTCTGCATGGTTTTTTCGCCGAGCTGGCGCGTCACGGCATCGAGCGCAGAACCGTGCCGCATATCGTCTCGGACTTCTCGCCCGAGGGCGGCTATGTGGCGGCCGGGACGCTGCTCGAACGCAAACATCGCTTCACCGGGCTTTTCTGCGCGAACGACACGATGGCCATGAGTGCGCTCGCGCGTCTGCAGCAGGCAGGGTTGCGCGTGCCCCACGACGTTTCGGTGATCGGCTACGACGACGATTATTCGGCGGCCTACATGGCGCCTGCGCTGACCTCGGTGCACATTCCCACAGCGGAGCTCACGCGCAATGCGGTGCGCTGGCTCATCAACCAGTGCTACGGCACGCAGTGGCCGATCGAGCGCACGTTTCCCGTAAGCGTGACGCTGCGCGATTCGGTGGCGCGGGCGAAGTAACGCGCGCGTCCCGTGCAACGAGCAGCAGCGCTGGAGTCGAAGGTGAGGGGGGCGCACCCGGGAGACGGCAAGTCGCGTAAAATCGGACGCATTCCCAATCCCCACGTTTTCCATTCATGCCCGCGCAAGACCCGGCTGGTACGGTCAAGAAAGAAGAAGGCGTCGCTGTCATCGACCGCGCGTGTGCCATCCTGTTTGCGTTTCGCCCCGGAGACAGCGCGCTCACGCTCGCCGAACTCGCAGCGCGCACGGGCCTCTATAAAAGCACGTTGCTGCGGCTGGCCGGTGCGCTGATTCAGCATCGCCTGCTGCTGCGCCTCGACGACGGCCGCTACCAGCTCGGCCCCGCCACGTTCGCGCTGGGCGCGCTCTATCAGCGCGGTCTCAACATGGGCGACATTCTGCTGCCGCTCATGCGTGAACTGGCCGCGGCGAGCGGCGAGAGCGTTTCGTTCTACGTGCGTGACAACGCGGTGCGCGTGTGCCTGCATCGCGTCGATTCGCATCATGTGGTGCGTCACCATGTGCGAGAGGGCGACGTGCTGCCGCTCGAAAGCGGATCTGGCGGCCGCGCGCTGCTGGCATTCGGCGGCGAACCGGGCGAGCCGTTCGAGACCATTCGCCACGACTTCTACTGCATCTCGATCGGTGAGCGCGACCGCGAAACCGCCGGCGTGTCCATGCCCGTGTTCGGCGTTCACGACACCTTGCGTGGCGTGCTCACGCTCGCCGGGCCGAGTTCGCGTATCGACGCGGCGTTCGTCGAGCGCCATCTCGACGCGCTGTTCGAGTGCGCGATACGCGCTACCGACGCGCTCGGCGGCGACTCGCGCGCGCTGCGCGCCGCCCAACGTGCGCACGCCGCGCACGCACGTCAGGACGCCTGAAGCCACGCGCAGCTAGCGCAAACATTGCAGGCGCAAAGCACCGTTTGCACACGGTCGTTTTCACGGGGCGTTGATCAGGACTGCTCCAGATGTCGCTCCGGCGCGCCAGTATAGGCATACGGAATCTGACGCGGCATGGGCCCCTTGTTACGCTCGCCGCGCCCGCGCTGCTCCCACGCATGCGCGAGGATGCCCACCGCGCGAGAGAGGCAAAACACGCCGCGCGCCAGTTCGGGCGCAAAGCCCAGTTCGGCGTAGATAACGGCCGTTACGCCGTCGATGTTTATCGGCACGGGGCGGTCCTTGCGCTTTTTCAGCAACGCTTCGATGCCGCGTGCAATCGCGGCGTAGCGGCCCTTGATGGTGCCCGACGCCACACGTGCGTCGACGAGCGCGAGCAACCGTCCGGCGCGCGGATCGACCGGATGGAAGCGATGGCCGAAGCCCGGGAGATACTTGCCGTGACTGGCAATGAACTCGTCGACGCCGGCTTCGACCGCGGCTTCGAATGGGGCGCCTGCCACGATGCGCGCGGCGATGTCGGCATAGAGTTCGACCGCCTGCTGGCCGGCGCCGCCGTGCACGTCGTCGAGTGCGTTGAGCGCCGAGGCCATTGCGCCGTTGATCGGCAAGCCGCAGCTCGTGGCCATGCGCGAGATCGCGATCGAAGGAGCGTGTGGCCCGTGATCGACCGAGGCCACGAGCGCCGCTTCGAGCAGCGTGGCCTCTTCGTCGCCGGGCAGTTCGCCGCGCAGCATCAGCCAGATCATCTGCGGGAAACTCACGCTGCCGATCAGCTCCTGGATCGGATAGCCGCGCACCTTGATGGAGCCCGGATGGATGTCGATGATCGAGGTGCTCCAGTAGTCGGCGCATAGGGCGGCGAGATCGGGCGTGGCTGTATTCGTCGTCGGCATGGTCAGATCACTCCGTCATCGTGGAGAGCTTCGATTTGGGCGGCTTCGTAACCGAGTTGTGCGAGCGTTTCGCGCGTGTGGGCGCCAAGAACCGGCGCGGGCGTGGCGGGCGCGGCGTCGGCATCGGCGAGCCGCAGGCCCGCGCGCGTCACGCGTTGCGCGGCTTCGCCTTGTGCCGGTTCGAACTCGCGTATGAAGCGCCGTTCGGCCAGATGCGGATGCGCGAGGATTTCGGGCACCGAGAGCACGCGGCCCACGGGCACGCCGCGCTCGAGCAGGCGCGTTTCCCAGTTGGCCGCGCTGTCTGGGGCGAGCGCGGTTTCGATCTCGGCCTTGAGCGCTTCGCGATGCTGCTTGCGCGAATGGCGCGCGGAGAAGCGCGCGTCGCGCGGCAGGTCCGGGCGGCCGATCACCTCGCACAGGCTTTCGAACTGGCGCGTTTCGTTTGCCGCAATATTGAGCAGCCCCGCGCCCGTGCGGAAGGTGCCCGACGGCGCGGCCGTGAAATTCTCGTTGCCCATCGGCGCGGGCTCGACGCCGGCGTTCAGGTAGTTCGACACGACCCAGCCCATGCTCGCGAGCGTGGCTTCGAGCATCGAAACGTCGAGGCGCCGCCCGCGGCCGCTCGTTCGCGCGTCGACGAGCGCCGCGCAAATGCCGAATGCGGCGGTGAGGCCGCCCACGGTATCGGAGACGGGATAGCCTACGCGCAGCGGCGCGCTGTGCGCGTCGCCCGTCACGCTCATCACGCCGGACATGCCCTGAATGATCTGGTCGTAGGCCGGGCGGCGCGACAGCTCGCCTTCATCGCCGAAACCGGAAATCGCACAGTAGACCAGCGCCGGATTCACTTTGGATAACTGATCGTAGCCGAGTTCGAGGCGGTCCATCACGCCGGGCCGGAAGTTTTCGACGAGCACGTCGGCGTGGCGTACCAGATCGAGCAAAATGGCCTTGCCGCGCGGGTCTTTCAGGTTCAGCGTGATCGAGCGCTTGCCCGCATTCACGGCCACGAACGACGCGCCCATATTGCGCGCCGCGGCGTCCTTGTCGGCCCCGAGGCGGCGCGCCAGGTCGCCGCCTTCAGGATGCTCGACCTTGGTGACTTCGGCGCCGAAGAGCGCGAGTTGATAGGCGCAGAAGGGACCCGCGAGCACATTCGACAGATCCAGGACGCGCACGCCGGCTAACGGGAGCATGGTTACCGCCTCGTATTGGAAAAATTAGTGGGAGATGTCGTCGAGCGCGCGATTCTTCGTGTGCGGCCCGAAGATGCCAATGGCCGCCATCACCACGATCATCGCGCCGGTAATCAGCGCGAAAACGCCTGGCACCCCGAAGTGGCGCAACGCGAACGCGATCATGAAGCCCGAGAACATCGCGGAAAGACGCGACATCGAATAGACAAAGCCAACAGCGGTGGCGCGCATGCGCGTGGGGAAGAGCTCGACCTGGTACGCGTGGTAGCCGACCGAGAGGAGGGTACCGCCCAGCGTAATGAGCACACCGAGGAACATGAGCATGCCGGCCGAGGTTTGCATGGCGAACAGCGTGCCGCAGACGGCGATGGCGAGCGCGGAGAGTACGACGAGCGTCTTGCGCTCGATGCGGTCGGCAATCGCCATGCCGAGCAGCGGCCCGAACGGATTCGACGCCGCGATCACGAACGAGTAGAGCAGGCTGTGCGTGACCGTGACGCCCTTGGAAACGAGCAGCGTCGGCACCCACGAGGCGAAGCCGTAGAAGCCGATGGCCTGAAACAGATTGAAGACGAGCAGCGTGATCGTGCGGCGGCGGTAAGGCGGCTGCCAGATCTCGGCGAAACGCGCCTTGGCAAGTGTTTGCGCGCTGGCAGGTTCCACGACAGGCGCAGGCAGCGAGCGACCGTGCTGCGCCTCGATCTTCGCTTCGAGCCTCGCGAGAATGCGTGCAGCTTCCTCGGTGCGGCCGCGCTGCGCGAGCCAGCGCGCGCTCTCGGGCACGCGACGGCGGATCGCCCAGGCGATGAGCGCGCCGAACGCGCCGAACATCACGACCCAGCGCCAGCCGTCGAAGCCGAGCGGCGCGCGCGGCACGAACCACCACGCAAGCAACGCAACGGCCGGCACTGCCGTGTACTGCACCAGATGCACGAACGCGAACGCGCGGCCGCGCATGTGCTTGGGCACGAGTTCGCTCACGTAGGTGTCGATGGTGACGAGTTCGACGCCCACGCCAATGCCCGCGATGAGGCGCCACAGGTTGATGCCGGGCGCGCCCGTCTGCAGCGCCATGATGCATGTCGCCACCGAATACCAGAGCAACGATGCGGTGAACAGCGTGCGGCGGCCATAGCGGTCGGCGAGACCTGTCAAGCAGAACGTGCCGATGAAGAGCCCCGCGAACGACGCCGCGACGAAGGCGCCGAGACCCGAGAAGCCGAAGAACGAAGCCGTGGTGGTCGAGTAGAGACCGCTTTTCACGAGGCCCGGCCCGACATAGGCCGTGAAGAACAGATCGTAGAACTCGAACCAGCCGCCCAGCGAAAGCAGGAGCACGAGCGTCCAGATGGCGCGGGTGGCCGGCAGGCGGTCAATGCGCGCGTTGATCTCGGCGGCACTGACGGGCGCGGCGGCATGGTCCCGGAGCGACGCGCGTGTCGCTCCGATTGGCAAGCTGGACATCGGAATCTCCTGAACGCTTCGTTTGCGTGTCTGTCAGTTCTGTTTGACAGAACGTCGTTCTAAAAATATGGGTCGATGATACTGCGAGGCGGTGGGCCAACCGACCAGGGCTTTTACTGAGTCGTGCATGCAGGGAGAGGCGACGTGTGCCTCACAGCGGTCCACTGGGCATGCCGTGTGCTCCAAGCCCGTCGTTTTATGCGGATGCTCAGTCAGGAGACGTCTTGAAGAAGAAAGTCTTTTCCGGGGTTCCTGCCGAGTTCGCCTTGTCGCTCTGCGCCGCTATTGCGCTCTCCGGCTGTGCGCATCCGGAGAGCGGGGGCTACACGCAGGCGCAATCGAATGTTCCATCGCCGCTCACCGATCTCGATAACGGCGAGGGAACCGCCGCCGCGAACACGCCGCAGGCAGCCGTCGATGCGCAGGCGCTCGACGCGCTCAATGCCATGGGCGCTTATCTGCGCACGTTGCGCAAGTTCGAGGTCAACGCGGACACGTCGACCGACGTCGTGCTCGACAACGGCCAGAACGCCGCGTTGCTGCGCCATACGGTGCTCGAGGTCAAGCGGCCCGACCGGCTGCGCGCCGAAATCACGGGCAACGGCAACTTGCGCGGGCTGGTCTATGACGGACGCGAATTCATGACCTTCAATGAAAAGAAGGGCTTTTACACGCGCAATGACGCGCCACCGACGCTCGATGGCCTCGTACGTGAGCTCGCGAACACCTGGCGTATCGAGGCGCCGCTCGCGGAGCTTTTCTATTGGGGCAACGGCAAGGACGACAACGCGGCGATCACGGCGGCGCAGGTGCTCAGCGTCGAAAAGGTCGATGCGCGCCGGTGCACGCATTACGCGTTTCAGCAGCGTGGGGCCGACTGGGAAATGTGGATCGAGCAGGGACGGCGACCGCTGCCGTGCCATCTGGTCGTGACCGACACGACCCAGCCTTCGAGGCCGCGTCATGAAGTGACGTACCACTGGAATCTGGCGCCGTCGTTCGTCGCATCGACATTCGCGTTGCATGCGAAACCCGGTGCGAAGCGAATCGAACTGGAGCCGGCTGCCGTGCGGCCTTCGTTCGAGGAAGCTCAATGACAGAGCGGCGCAAGCTTGGCAGGTGGCGCCGCCCGTGGATTTTTCTTATTTAACATAAGATAAATTATCGCAGTTATATAGTGTACGGGCTAAGTTGTAGTGTCCGCTTTTAGCCAAGTTCAGATGTCCGCTTTTTGGACGATCGTAAGCTAACAGATCGCTGGGAATCCAGTGTTTGGGAGCTTTAATGGCGGCAACAGAACGGATAACAATGACGATGCGCGAGCTGGACA
>NZ_JBFRCN010000011.1:0-157639 GCF_040965835.1 Paraburkholderia sp. BR10872 | reverse complement strand
CGTCTGTCCGACCAGGAAGTGGCCGACGTGTCCACCTTCGTGCGTGCGAGCTGGGGCAACACCGGCGCGCCAGTGAGCGCCGAAGACGTCGGGAGGGTCCGCAAGACCATCACCGTGAGCACGCCGGGGCTGCCGCCTGGCGCAACGCTCAAGCGCTAACGCGCCCCGCGCAGCACTTTTCCCTCCCCGCGTTTCACACCTGCGGTCTCGTTCGCGAGACCGCACGTGTGTGCGCGCATAACCAGAAATCGCTCAACAGGCGATCTTTAGACGTTGATACAACAAATGATGAGAAAACACCTGCTCGCCGCACCAGTCCTGTTCTCGCTCGCCGGCATCGCATCGGCGCAAGGCTCGGTCACGCTGTATGGCATTGCCGACGCCGGCATCACGTATCGCAGCAACGAGCGCACCGGCACCACCGGCGCTTACACGGGCCATTCGAACGTGGGCCTCTCCACCGGCAACCTCTCGGGCAGCCGCTGGGGCATCAAGGGCAAGGAAGACCTGGGCCACGGGCTCGCGGCCATCTTCCTGCTCGAAGACGGCTTCGACATCACGAACGGCACCTCGGGCCAGAGCGGGCGCCTGTTCGGCCGTCAGGCCTTCGTGGGCCTCTCGGACCAGCGTTACGGCTCGCTCACCATGGGCCGCCAGTACACCTCGCTCGACGACTTCGTCGGGCCGGTCGCGCCCGTGAACTTCATCGGCGGCTTCGGCGCGCATCCGGGCGACATCGACGACCTCGACCAGACCACGCGCGTCGACAACTCGATCAAGTACACGAGCGCGAACTACGGGGGCTTCACGTTCGGTGCGCTGTACGGTTTCGGCGGCCAGGCGGGCAGCATGAAGCGCAAGAACACCTGGAGCGTGGGCGCGGGCTACGCAAACGGCCCGCTGCGCATGGGCGTGGGTTATGAACACTCGGACAACAGCAAGACCGGCCTCGACGATCCCACCTACGGCAAGTGGCAAGGCACGTACGACGGTACGTTCAACTCGTCGATCAACGAAGGCTATGCGAGCGCGCAATCGCAGCAGGTGGTGGCGGCGGGCGCAACGTGGGACTTCGGTCCCGCCGTGGTCGGCGTGAACTACAGCAACGTGCAGTATCGCTCGGGCGCGAATTCGCTGTTTTCGGGCAATGCGATCTTCAATACCGCGGGCATTTTCACGCAGTGGAACGTGCAGCCGCGCACGCATCTGTTCGCGGGCTACAGCTATACGCGGTGCAGCGCCGTGGAAGGTGTGGATGAAGACGCGCAGTACCACAACGTTTCGGTGGGCGCGACCTATGATCTCTCGACGCGCTCGACGGTGTATCTACTCGCGGGCTACCAGCATGCAGGAGGCATGACGCTCGACGCAGCCGGCAATCCGGTCGCGGCAACCGCTTCGGTGTCCGACAAGGGCAACGGCCACTCGTCGGCCACGCGGTCGCAAGCCATCGTGAGCGTGGGCTTGCGTCAGAAGTTCTAATACTCCGAAGTTTCGTTGCTTGCGCAACGAAATTGCGGGTGCTCACGCCATGAGCGCCCGCTTGCCTTTGCCGGCCGCGCCGCCGCTCAGTGCAGCACCTCCGGCCGGTCCAGCAGGCCGTAGAACTCGTCGATCGTCACGGTCGGTGCGAACTGCGAGAGCGTGGCGACGATCACGTCGTCGGTAATCGCCGATCCTGCCGCCGATTCGAGCTGAACCCCGGCCGCGGCGGCCTGGCTCTCGGCCAGCTCGAGGGCGATCGACAGGATGAAGCGTGCGTCGGTTTGGGTGAGTAGGGCTTTCATGCCTGCTCTAACGGCGCGCGCACAGGGAATCTTTAGGGTTTTGTGGGGTTTCGTAAGGCTTCGTAATCGTTACGCGCAGCCCTATGTTCAACGCGTACGGGCCACGAACTGTCCGGGACTCGTGCCCGTCAATCGTCGGAACATTGCGATGAAAGCCGACGACGTGGCGTACCCCAGATCCAGCGCCACGGCCTCGACGCTGCGCCCGGCATGCAGCATCGGCAGCGCGTTGACGAGCCGGATGCGCTGGCGCCATTCCGTCAGCGACATGCCGAGCTCGTTTTGCGCGCGGCGCATGAGCGTGCGCTCGCTCATGTGAAATGCATCGGCAAGCTCTGCAAGCGAGCGATTGTCGGCGGGGTTCTGGCGCAGCACCTGGAGGATCGCGTTGAGATCGGCGTCGTCGGTATGCGGCACGAAGCTGCCCGTGGTCGCGCAGGTCGACAGCTGATCCACGAGCACGCGCAACAAACGCGCGCGCTGGGCTTCGCCCTCCTCCTCCGTTGGCGTCACACGCAGATGCTCGAGGATCGCGCGCACGAGCGGCGACACCATCACCGCGCAGCTTGTTGCCGGCATGCGCGTGCACAGGTCGCGGCTGATGTAGACCGAGCAATGCACGGTCTCCTGCTCGTTGAAGCCCACGTGCTCGGTGCCCGGCGCGATCCAGAGCCCGAGATGCGGCGGCGTGATGTAGTGCTCGTCCCCCGCCTTCACCTCGGTCGTGCCGCTGAACGCGTAGACGAACTCGCCCCACGGGTGGCACATCTGCGGATAGGTGGCATGCGAAGGCATGTGCTCCATGCGAAAGAACACGGGCGTGGGCAGCACGTCGGTGAAGGGCGGCAGGCGCAGGTAGCGCGCCGGGCGAGCACGGGCAGGTGTTTTGGGCATGGCGGTCTGGGGCTATCGATTGTCAGTTTTGCGCTATATGCGCGCATCCCGTCGCATCAATACTACGCCCACTGCCAACAAACTTCAGCCGAATCCTTCAAATCAGTGAGCCCGCAATGAGAAAGCAAGTCGACGCAACGGCCGTGGCCATCATGGTGGCGCTCTGCCTCGCATGGGGTCTGCAACAGGTCGCGATCAAGGCGGTGGCCGGGGACATCCCGCCCATGCTGCAGATCGGGCTGCGTTCGGGCGTGGCGGCGGCACTCGTGTGGCTCTTCAACCAGCTCGTTTCGCGCGAGCGCTGGCTGCCGGGCGTGGCGCGCGGCGCTGGGCTCGTCACAGGCGGCTTGTTCGCGCTCGAATTCGTGTTCGTGGCCATGGGCCTGCGCTGGACCAATGCCTCGCACATGGCCGTATTTCTCTATACCGCGCCGATGTTCGCGGCAATCGGCCTGCATCTGCGCCTGCCCGACGAACGCCTCGCGCGGCTGCAATGGGGCGGCATTGCGATCGCCTTCGCGGGCATCGCCATTACGTTCCTCGGGCCCGCGCTGCTGGGCGCCGACATCCCGGGCTCGCCGTTGTGGCTGCTCGGAGACTTCATGGGTCTTTGCGCGGGCGCGGCGTGGGGGCTCACCACTGTCGTCGTGCGCACGAGCCGCCTGAGCGAGGCGCCCGCCACGCAAACGCTCTTCTATCAACTGGCGGGTGCTTTCGTCGCGCTGGTGCCGTTCTCGTTCCTGACCGGCCAGGCGCATTTTCACGGCACGCCGCTCGCCCTGGCCTCCCTCGCATTCCAGACCTTGCTCGTCTCGTTCGTGAGCTATCTCGTGTGGTTCTGGCTGCTGCGCCGCTATCTGGCCGCTCGCCTCGGCATACTGTCGTTCATGACGCCGCTGTTCGGCGTGGCGTTCGGCGTCGCGCTGCTGCACGAGCGCGTAGAGCCCGCGTTCCTGTTTGGCTCGGCGCTCGTGCTGATCGGCCTGCTGGTGGTGAACGCCCAAAGCTGGGTCCGCCAGGCTTTCGGCCGTCGTGCCGCCAACGCAAACGGCGCTCGGGTTTCCTGATTCGATCAACAAAGTACCCGAATTACGCGGCATCTACGGTCTTTCGGTTGGCGTGACGGCGTCTCGCCGCACGCCTGCGCTTTCTGAGGTAAAGTCGCTCGGGTTCCGACTCACCTCGAATCCGGCACCCGATGCAAACCCTCTCGACTTTTACGCCCGTAGCGCTCGAACACGCGAGCCGCCTCATCAATCACGGCCCCACCGTGCTCGTCACCAGCAGCGACGGCAAGCGCCGCAACGTCATGGCGGCCGCGTGGTCGATGCCCGTAGAATTCACACCGCCGCGCATCGCCATCGTGATCGACAAGCGCACGTTCACGCGCGAACTCATCAACGCGAGCGGCACGTTCGGCGTGATCATTCCGGGCGCCGCCGCCATCGATCTGACCTACGCCGTGGGCAGCGTCAGCGGCCGCGAGACCGACAAGTTCCAGCGTTTCGATATCGCCGCCATTACGGGCCCGAAGCTCGGCTTGCCCCTGCTCGAAGCAGGCTGCTGCGCGTGGATGGAATGCCGCCTGATTCCCGAACGGCACACCGAAGACGCCTACGATACGTGCTTCGCCGAAGTGATCGCTGCCGCGGCCGAGCCGCGTGTCTTCCGCAATGGCCACTGGGAACTCGACAGCCGCAACGCGGACCTGCACACGATCCACCATCTGGGGGCCGGCAATTTCGTGCGCGCCAGCGACACGATTAAGGCACGCGAACTCGCGTAAGCGCACCAACGCGATCAGGCCGCTATGATTCGCGTGTGGTGTGAAATCGCCACAAATATTTCGCATTGCATATATTTGAAAACATCTATTGGCGTGTTTTCAAGCGGCACAGGAGCCACGCATGAGCGATCTCGATACGCCGGCATCATTTGGCAGCCCCAAGGCGACCGCGCAAGCCGGACGACTCGGTTACCTGCCCGTCGCGCTGTTCGGCTCGGTCATGGGGCTTGCCGGGCTCTCGTCGGCGTGGCGGCTCGCGCACCGCATGTACGGCGTGCCGCTGTGGATCGCGCAGTTGATCGGCGTGCTCGCCGTGCTGGCGTTCCTGATGATCGGCTTCGGGTACGCCGTGAAATGGGTCACCGGCCCCGATGCCGTGAAAGCCGAATTCAATCATCCCATTGCGAGCAATCTCTTCGGGACGCTGTTCATCAGCCTGTTACTGCTGCCCATCCCGCTTGCCGACGTGAGCGTGCCGTTCGCGCGCGCGGTGTGGATCGTCGGCGCCATCGGCATGATCGTGTTTGCGTGGTTCGTGATCATGCGCTGGCTCAGTCAGCGTCAGCATCCGTCCCATGCCACACCCGCGTGGATCGTGCCCGTCGTAGGGCTCATCGACATCCCGCTCGCCACGCCCGCCATCCAGATCACGGGCGTGAACGGCGTCTTGATGCTCGCGCTCGCCGTGGGGCTCTTTTTCGCTGTGCCGCTCTTCACGCTGATTTTTTCGCGCCTCATGTTCGAGGAGCCCATGGCCAACAATCTGCAGCCGACGCTCCTCATTCTGCTCGCGCCGTTCGCCGTGGGCTTTTCGGCCTATGTGACCGTGACGGGCGAAGTGGACCGCTTCGCCGATGCGCTCTACATGCTCACGCTGTTCCTGCTCACTGTGCTCGTCGGCCGGCTGCGCTATCTCGCGATCACCTGCCCCTTCCGGCTCTCGTGGTGGGCCGTGAGCTTTCCGCTCGCGGGCTCGGTGAGTTGCGCCGAGCGTTACGCCGACCATGCTCCGGGCCCCATCACGCACGGCATCGCGATCTTTCTGCTCGCGACGGTCACGCCGCTGCTGTTCCTGCTGGCCGGCCGCACATTGTGGGGCGTGCTGCGGGGAGAACTGGAAGCGCTGGCCCACTAGCAGCTCGAACACAACTGCGTGCTTGAATTTTATAGACGATCGGTCTAATATCGGCGACATGGAACCGATCATCGCCAAACCGCGCCGCGGCAGGCCGCCGAAAGATCCGCGCGCGCACGCCGACACACGCGACACGCTCATTCGCGCCGGCATGGAAATGCTGACCGAACAGAGCTTCGCGGCCACGGGGCTGGATGCCCTGCTCAAGCGGGTGAACATTCCCAAGGGCTCGTTCTATCACTACTTCGACAGCAAGGAAGCATTCGGGCGCGAGTTGATGAGCGCGTACGATGCGTACTTCTGCGCGAAGCTCGACCGCTGGCTGCAGGACGACACGCGCCCTGCTCTCGAGCGGCTCGGCGCCTTCGTAGACGACGCCAGCAAAGGCATGGCCCGCCACCGCTATACACGCGGCTGCCTCGTGGGCAACCTCGGCGTCGAGGTGGACATCCTGCCCGACGACTTCCGCGACACGCTCGAACGCATTCTGCAGGGCTGGCAAGCGCGCATCGTGGCATGCCTGCACGAGGCCCAGCGCGAAGGCGCACTCGCAAAGCGAATCGACCTTGCGTCACTCGCCGCATTCTTCTGGATAGGCTGGGAAGGCGCCGTGCTGCGCGCCAGGCTCGTGCGCAGCGCGGCTCCACTCGAGACATTTTTTAGGGGTTTCATCGCAGGGTTGCCTCGCGCGTGAGCGCGTGAGCCGCGGCAACGCCAACCGTTCACCGTTTCAGGAGCAAGATGCATCATGTTCAAGGCCATCGTCATTGATAAGGAATCCGGATCGTATGAAGCGCGCGTTGCCGAACTCGACGAAGCGCGCCTGCCGGAAGGCGACGTGCTCGTCGATGTCGGCTATAGCACGCTGAACTACAAGGACGGCCTCGCAATCACGGGCAAAGGCCCGGTCGTTCGCAGCTTCCCCATGGTTCCGGGTATCGATTTCGCGGGGACGGTCGCGCAAAGCGCGAACCCTTCCTACGCGGTGGGCGACGCGGTCGTGCTCAACGGGTGGGGCGTTGGCGAACAACATTGGGGCGGGCTCGCGCAGAAGGCGCGCGTCAAGGGCGACTGGCTCATTCCGCTGCCGGCGGGCTTTACGCCGCGGCAAACGATGGCAGTCGGCACGGCCGGATACACGGCCATGCTCTGCATTCTCGCGCTGGAGCGGTACGGCATCACGCCCGCGCACGGCGACGTGCTCGTCACGGGCGCGAGCGGTGGCGTGGGCAGTTTTGCCATCGCGCTGCTCACGCGCCGAGGCTATCGCGTGGTGGCGTCGACCGGCAGGCTGCAAGAGGCGGAGTATCTGAAGCAACTTGGCGCCGTCGAAGTCATCGACCGCGCCTCGCTATCGGAGCCGGGCCGCCCGCTGCAAAAAGAGCGCTGGGCTGCCGCGATCGATTCGGTTGGCGGCCACACGTTGGCAAATGTCTGCGCGAGCCTGTGCGCCGATGGAGCGGTGGCTGCCTGTGGCCTGGCACAAGGCATGGATCTTCCCGCGACGGTCGCGCCATTCATTCTGCGCGGCGTGAGCCTCCTCGGCATCAATAGCGTCACGCGTCCGTTTGCGCAGCGGCAGCAAGCCTGGCACGCGTTGGGAGAGACGCTCGATCTGAAGCAGCTCGACATGATTACGCGAGAAATCGGCCTGGCCGAGGCCATTGCCGCCGCAAGCGATCTGCTCGCCGGACATGTGCGCGGGCGGCTCGTGGTGGACGTCAACCGGTAACGTGCACAGCCGCGGCGATTCGACGATTCACGATGTCGCCGCGTTCACGAACGATTCGCAAACGCGCGCGGCGTAACGCCGAGAAGCCGCGTCATCCAGTGCGCCATATGGCTCTGATGCGCGAAGCCTGCTTCGAGCGCCACCTGGCTCAGGCTGAGTTTGCCTTCGATGAGCAGCGCCCTCGCGCGTTCGACGCGCCGCCGCACGACGTATTGATGCACCGGCATCCCCAGCGTTTCGCGAAACAGGACCTTGAAATGTGGCACGCTCAGGTCGACGACTGCCGCGAGTTCGACGAGTGTGAGGCGTCGATCGAGATGGCTCTCGATGTAATCGGTCACGCGCGCCGCTTTGTGTGTCGCAAGCTTGGTTGCGCCCCGGCCTTCTGATGCGCCCGTGCCGCCGAGCAGCCGCACGACCATTGCCGTGGAAATGCTCTCGGCAAATAGCGGATCGCAAGCCGTTCCCGCATCGATCTCGGCCAGCAGCGCGCCAGCCAGCGAATTGATGCGCGGGTCGCGCAACTGCAGATGCGGCCGGATCTCGCGCTTACCCCACGGGTTCTCCATCTGCTCCGCAATCGATCGCACGAAGCGGTCGTCGAACCACACGCGCAGAATCATGCAGTCCGCATCATCGGTCCATTCGCCTTCGACCCCGGCAGGCACCACATCCGCGTCGCCGTGCGCCTGGAGCCGCGATTGACGGCGGCCGTCGCAGGCGCATCGCGCACGCACCGGCATGCCGACATGAATTCCTATGCGGTGGTACGCCATGGCGGGAAAGCGATGCTGCCCCGCACTCACACGCAGCAGTTCGGCGCCACCGCCCTGCCAGCCCAATCCGGCGCTCGAACGCAGGCTGACGCTTGTTCCAGCATGCCGGTGCGGATCTGCAGTCAGTGCGCTCATGGCAATCCTTTTCGACGCTCAAGCCGTGCGGGAATTCGTGCGATGTTTGCGGCCAGTTTACTGGATTCGGGCCACGCTCGCGCACCGCGCCATGGTGGACGTATTCAATCATCCGTTTCTGTCCAAGGCCATCCGTTCCTGCGCGCCATACGGCGTTCGTCTGCCTACGATGATGCAGACCACGCACACCAGGAGAAAGCGATCATGTTCGTGATTTTTGGAGCAGCGGGAAAAGCCGGGCGCGTCACCGCCGCCGCGTTGCGCCGTGCGGGCAAGCCCGTGCGCGCCGTGGTGCGCCACGCTCGTCAGGGCGAGAGTCTCGCGGCGCTGGGCTGCGAAATCGCACTCGCCGACCTGACAGACGCGCACTCGGTCGCGGCCGCGATCAAGGGCGCACACGCCGTCCAGCTGCTATGTCCCGTTCCATCCGGTGATACGGATCCCGAAGCGACCATGCGCACGACGATCGACGTCGCCACCGATGCCCTGCGCGAAAACCCGCCCGCCACGCTGCTCGCCATTTCCGACTATGGCGCGGAGCTGCCGTTGAATACCGGCATCACGCGGCTCTATCACTACCTGGAAAAGCAGCTGAAACCCATTGCCACGCAATTGGTGTTGCTGCGCTCGGCGGAACATATGCAGAACTGGGCGGCGTTCATGCCCGGCGCGCTCGCAACCGGTGCGCTGCCGAGCCTCCATCTGCCTTTGGAGCGCCGCTTTCCCACGGTTGCCGCACAGGACGTTGGCGCGGCGAGCGCCGAACTGCTGCTCGAATCGCATCAGTCCGGCACGCCGAGAATCGTGAGCGTTGAAGGACCGCAGAGGGTCAGCGTGAACGACATCGCGACGGCATTGAGCATTGCGAGCGGCCGCACGATCACGCCTCATGCGCTGCCGCGCGAATCGTGGGCACCGATGCTTCTCAAAGCCGGACTCAGCGAGAAGCACGGCCGGCTCATCACCGATCTGTACGACGTTTACAACACCGGCCGCATCGACGTGGAAGCGAGCCGCAGCGAGCGGCGCTTCGGCATGACTGCGTTAAGCGACGTGTTCGGGCCGCTCGTTGCGAAATTCAAGAGCCAATAGCGTGCACGCCGCAGTGACAAAAAAGCCGGGCGCTACGCACGCCCGGCCTTCAGTGCATGACTGCGCGGCGATCAGAACCACTTGCCGAACTGGCCGCCCGGCGCAAGCGACACCCCGCGCAGCACTTCACCGAAGCCCGCGTTGCGCAGCGTCACGAAACGCTCGTTCGCCGCACCCGAAGCCGTGGTGTTGCGCAGCACGTCGCGCACGGCGACGAGGCGATTCGGGTCCGCGCCCTGGTCGCCGTTGCCGCTCACCGTCGAGGTGATCGCCCAGATCGTGACCGTGCCGTCCTGCTCGACGTGGCCCGTGATGTTACGCAGGCCGTCGGTGGCGGGCGACCACGGCAGGCTGGTCGCGCTGTTCGTGCCCACCGGATAACCGGCCACGGTGTACGACGTCCCCAGATTCAGACCGTTCTGGATCGTGTAGGCAAGCTTCCACGACTTCGTTCCGGCGTTGTACACCCACTTCTGCAGGCCTGCACCGGTCTGCTGCGCGGCGTGCGTGTAGAGGTCCGTGCCGCCCGAATAGCCATCGCCCTCGTCGGCCACATAGAGCGTATTGGCGTTGGCGAACCACAGGCCGAACGGATACGAGAGCGTCGTCGCCGTCTTGTTCGGCGTAGCCGGGAAACCCGCGAGCACGCATACGTTGCTCGGCAAGCCGCTGGTCGTCAACGTGGAGGCGTCGTACGCGAGCGGGTTGGACGGCAGTTTCGCGCCCGCCACCGGCACGCCTACGCCGCCCGAAGGGCACGCCTTGCCCGTGGTGTCGACGAAGTACACTGTGTTCACGCCGTTGCCGCCGCTGCCCTTCGTGAAGTACACCACGTTGTTGAAGACGGTGAGCCCGCGGAAGTTGTCGTCCTTGCCGACCTTGTCGGCCTTCGCACCGAGTTGCGTGACCGAAAAGCTCGCGAGCGGCGTGGGCGTGCCCGGCGTTTGCTGCGCCTCATGCTGATGCGTCGCCTCGATGAATTGCGCACCTGCACCGAGAATCACACCTGCCGGCTGCGGATTCGAACCGTTGCCTGCGTTGCCCACCGTGAAGTAAACGCCATTGCCTTCGCCGTTGTCGTTGCCGTTGTTGAGCAATGCGGCGCGGCCGTTATTGCCGCTGTATGCATTCGTCTCCGTAAAAGAGAAGTGCCCTTCGGCATCGAGCCGCGCGACGGCGCGATAGAACGCCTGACCATCCGGATTCGTCGGATCGATCGCGCCCGGCGTATTCGAGTTCGATACGTCGATCGTATTGACCGGCGCAACGTAGCCCATGAAAGTCAGGTAACGGCCGTCGCGCGAGAGGTTGAGCCCGAGTTCGGACTTGGAGCTGAAGCTCGTTACGAGCTGGTCGTGGCCATGGCCCGGATGCAGACTGTTGGGCACTTCCAGCGTGTGGACGACCTGGCCGCCCGGCGTAATGGTATCGAGGAAAATGCGCGCCGTGATGCCGAAGCTCGGATCGTAGAGCGCGTTGTTCCAGACGGCCGGATACGTGCCGTCAGTGGGCGCGCCGCCCGTGGGGCAGCTCGCCTGCGCGCTATTGCAATTGGGCGGCAGCGTCATGCCCGGGGTGACGTTGCTCGACACATTGTCGTAGACACTGCGGCTCACGACGAGCAGGCCCGAACCGCCGAAAAATGCGTCGGCATCTTGCGCGGAAGCGGATGCGCCTGCACTGGCGCAAACCAGGGCAGCGGCAATAGCAAGTCGGGAAGGACGTGCGGCAAAACAAGGGCCGCGAACTACTGGGCGAAGGGTATTGATGGCCATCTGTAGCGTCTCCGAAAGGAATTACAAGCGTTTTGTCAGGACGAACGCGGGGTCAATCCTGCTTACCGTAGCGAAATTTTGTGAAAGATTCGTTGCAGGCAATGCGGCTTCGTTCACGCGATTTCCTCTGCGGAAATCGAACGGCTCAGCCTGTTTTCCGATGCAGACTAATTTCGTTTGTTATCCTCATCATCTGTTCGTGCGCACGCACGTAACGCTTCGTCATAAAACCGCCGCACGATAGCAGGATTCAATTTGAATCCTGCTTGTCACCATCCTGTAATTGACAGTACGCGGACCAGACAGACTCCGCGACTTCCCAGAAAACATGAATAACGGGAGAGGCTCGTGAGACCATTGCGCCCCCTGATTGCCGCGCTCGTTTGCGGCATTTGCACGTTGTCGGCCAGCGCCGAAGACGTGACCGGATGCGGCAGCACGCTCGCCGCCCCCCTCTACTCCCACTGGGCCACCGCCTACCAGAAATCCGGCGGCGGTAAGGTGATCTACCGCAGCACAGGCTCCACGGACGGCATCAAGGAGATCGTCGCGCACACGGTCGATTTCGCCGGCTCCGACGCCCCGCTCACGAGCGAGCAATTGAGCAAGGACGGATTGCGGCAGTTTCCTACCGCGATCGGCGGCGTGGTGCCGGTGGTGAATCTCCCGGGCATCAAGGCCGGGCAGTTGATGCTGAACGGTGAGGTGTTGGGCCAGATTTTTCTCGGCAAGATCCTGTTCTGGGACGACCCGGCCATCGTGCGGCTCAATCCGAAGATCAAGATGCCCAACACGCCGATCGCAGTCGTGCGGCGTCTCGATGGTTCGGGCACGACGCTGATCTGGACGCACTATCTCTCGCAGGTGAGCCCCGAATGGAAACGCAAGGTCGGCGAAGGCACCACTGTTCACTGGCCATTGGGGATAGGCGGGAAAGGGAATGAAGGCGTCGCCACGTTCGTGGGCTACCTGCCCGGCGCGATTGGCTATGTCGCCTGGGACTTCACGAAGCAGAATCGTCTGACCTACACGGCGATGACCAACGCGGCGGGCGTGGTCGTGGAGCCGGGCATCGACACATTCAGCGCCGCGGCCGCGAATGCGGACTGGTCAAGCACGCTCTTTCAGGTGCTGACCAATCAGCCGGGCAAGGACGCATGGCCCGTGATGGGCGCGACCTACGTGCTGTTGCAGGCGACACCGGATCACTCGGCGCGCAACGCTGAAACGCTGAAGTTCTTCGACTGGGCGCTCACGCACGGCGAGCCGACGATCCAGGCACTGGACTATATTCCGCTGCCGGCCGTAGTCGTGACGAAAATCCGCGCGCAATGGCACGACGGCAAGAGCGACGACGTCGCACCGAAGGACGCTAGCGCGCAGTAGCGTCAACAAGCGCGTTGCCTGGGTAGATGAAAAACGTGGGCGAAGTTCTGTGACGGCGTGCGCGAATCAACGCTTGCCTGCTTTGCGCCTGCGGGAATCGGATTTACGGCAGAGGTCCGTCAACACCCAGCGCGCGATGATCTCGGGGCGATTCGTCCCGTACTGCGCGAACTTGATTTCGCTTTCGAAGTAGACAATGACGCTTCCGGCCATGACGCGGTAAGTACCCGCGTAGTTCACGCCATCCAGTTCAACGCTCAAAGGATGGGTGGTTTCGTATTCTGCAAGAGCCAAGGTAAACGCGGAAATGTCTAAATTATGACAATATCGTTTCGCGGCCCCATTGGTCAATTAAATATGCGTTTTGTTTCATATTGACGATTGCCTTCCCGATTTCCGCACATTACGGGAACCTGTCGCGCCTTTTAACGGGGCACGGATTAACGCCGCCTGACTCAGCCTGCCATAGGGGCTTGCCGCGAACCACCGCTCGCCGACGGAAGCGCTCCAGGCATTCACCCAGCGCGTCGCCATCAATTTATCGGGTTCTGCTTCGGCGTTCATCAGCCGCTTCATTGCCAGGCCAAGGCGGTGCATTGCATACCGCTTACGGCGCGCTTCAGCATCTACTCGCGCGTTCATCGTCTCGCCTCTTCCGATTCAGTATTGCGTAGACAAAACCTGGAGACCCGCCTGCACCGATACCTTGCGAAGCCGGAGCATGACTCCCGCCGAACCAGGCGAGAACACTCATTAAGGCACGGAAATAATGGCGGAAACATCAGGGAGAGTATGGACGCAGTCGCCATGAAAGCGCTTTCGCCGGACAACGGGAAAAAGGGCACGCCACCCATGACGATCTGGCTCTCTGCTCACCACTCACCACATTACGCCGACCATATGACACTCGTTAGTAAGCCACGAATTCGAGCCTTTTGTCGAAATACAACCGGTGAATGGCGGCGACCTGGCGACGCGCTGCGAGATGATGGTGGATCGGCAACCCCTTTCCAGAAGGTTCACAACGTATCGATCCATGCGAACAACGACACACGGCGGCCCCCGATTCGCGCTCGGACGCGCACTGAAGCAACCGTTGCTGAATGTCGTGGCCCGGTTGCCCGACAGCGTGCAGCGCGCGATGTTCATTCCGCCGATACGGCGCATCTGCATTCGCGTCCCGGTATTGCGCGCAGTATATTCCGGCTGTCTGCGGCGCCACCCCATCGATCTCCTGTACGGCACGAACACGAGCGGACTGGTCGATTCCAACGCGCTGCAGCGCGACTGCGATCTTGCCGCCCAACTCAGGCCTTACATGGGCTCGCAGCCGACCATCATCCGCCGCGCGCTCGACACCCTGGGCGATATCACCGGCTATACGTTCATGGACATCGGTTGCGGTAAAGGCCGGCCGATGATCGTCGCCTCCGAGTATCCGTTTGCTTTGGCGCTGGGCTACGACATCAGCGCGGACCTCGTGCGAACGGCGAACGCGAACGCGACCGTCGTGGCGCGGCGCTTCCCACAACGGCCGCCCATTCGCGCGCTGCACGCCAATGTCGCCGATCTGCAGGTGCCGTCGGGCAACGTGGTCGTCTTTCTGTTCAATCCATTCGGGCCCGAGCTGATGGCGTCGTTGCTCGAGAAACTCGAAGCGGGCCTTGCGAGCGGCACCATCGAGCATCTTTTCATCGTCTACGATAACCCCGTGTGCGGCGAAGTCTTCGACGGCTCCCGCCAGTTGAAGCGCTGGTTCGCCGGCGTATTTCCGTACGATCGCGACGAAGTCGGCTTCGGACCTGAGGACCACGAGAACGTCGTCGTCTGGCAAAGCGTGCGCGGCGCGCGCCCTGACACATTCGCCGACCGCAATCGCCGCATTACGACTAAAGACCGCCTCAGCACTTCCATTGAAGGCTGAATCACAAGCACCACGAATTCATTCAGGAGACGCAAGTGCCGACCTCCGTCGTGGCGATATACGAGTCGTCGCCGGCTGCTTCCTTCCGGTACGCGTTGCGCACGTGCGAGACCGTCGATGCGTTTCGTGCATTCGAGCCCCAATGGCGTGCGCTTATATCCGGAACCGAGGCGCACTCGCCATTCATCAGCTTTGCCTACTGCGAGACAGCCGTCGCGGCGGCACTGAAGAGCGGCGCAAAGGTCGAAGTCGCGACGGTGCACGACGCGCGTGACCTTCTGGCGCTATGGCCCGTTGTCATTACGCGCGAAGGCGCGTGGCGAACGGCCCGGGCGCTGGGCTGCGGATGCGGCGAGGAATACGGCGGCCCGCTGATCGCCGACACCCGGCGCGCGGAACTTTACGATGCGGCAGTCCGTGCCGTTTTGCGGATTCACGCCGACGTGCTCCACATTCCGATGCTCGAAAACGGCAGCGCGCTGCAACATGCGCTCGACGCCGCGCCGCAGTCCTGGGTGCAGCGTGCGCTGCCGCAGCGCTGGCGCGTGATGCCCGGCTATTCGATCAACCTGCGCGCCGCGCCCACATGGAACGATTTCCTCGCCACGCGGCACTCGACGCTGCGCGCCGCGCTGCGTTCGAGTGCGAAGCGGCTACGGCGCGAAGGCGAGGTCAGTTTTGGATGGTGCAGCAACGCCGACGACACCGAGCGAGTATTGAGGTGGCTATTCGCCAACAAGCGCCAATGGGCGCTCAAGCGTGGAATTGAGTCGCCCTATTTGATGGACGACCGCGTACGCGATTTCTTCATCGAGCTTGCCAGGCGAACCGATCTGACCACCCAGCCGCTCGTCGCCTACGTGCAGGTCGATGGGCAGCCGGTGGCGGCATCCGTCAATCTCGTTGGCGCACGCAGCATCGAGTATTTGATCACCACTTATGACGAGGCGTTCAGCGTGTTTTCGGTGGGAAACCTGCTGATCGAATCCATCGCGCAATGGGCCCAGGCCCATGGCCGCGATTTCGACTTTCGGCCGCTGCACGGCGACTACAAGGTGCGTTGGGCGGATCGCGAAACAAAGCACGAATCGCGCATCGTCGTGCTCAACGCACGCGGGCGGCTCATCGAGCTGGCGTTGTCGTGGGCCCAGGCGAGGCGCGTCTATCGAAAACTCACGACCCTTGTGATGGCGCGCCTGAGATGAGTAGCGTGCAATGCATAGGCGCCGCTCACGGCCTCACCGCACCGCCCTCCCCGTGTGTTTCGCCTTGCGGCGAATCGTCGAGCTTTTCCAGCGCCGGGTTGTGAGGGAGGACGAGCGCCGCGCCCGCGCCCACGAGCCCGGCTCCCGCAAGACATAGCAGGCCTGCGCCGAAGCCGCCCGTGCTGTCCTTGATCCAGCCCATTGCGTAGGGGCCGAAAAAGCCCGCCAGATTGCCGAGCGAATTGACGGCGGCAATGCCGCCGGCCGCGGCCGCGCCTGAAAGGAACGCGGCCGGCAGTGTCCAGATCACTGGCAGGCAGCCGAAAATACCGAAGCCCGCAATCGAAAGCGCGAGCATCTTGAGCACCGGATTATCGAGTCCCGCGGCAGCCGCAATACCGGCGGCCGCGACGGCCAGCGCAAATGCGACGTGACGCTTGCGTTCCAGCCGACGGTCGGAATGCCGACCCCACAGCACCATAGAAACGACGCCCACCGCGTAGGGCAGCGCAGTAACGAAGCCCGTCTGCACGTTCGAGAGCCCGAACGCCTTGACGATCTGCGGCAGAAAAAAGCTCAGGCCGTAATTGGTTGCATTCGCACCGAAATAGATCAGCGCCACCGCCAGCACGCGCGGATTGATCAGCGCCTCCAGCACGCTGAACGAGCGCACCTTCTCCCGATGACGGCGCTCCTGCGCCTGGCGATCGACGAGCCAGCGGCGCTCGTCGTCGGCTAGCCAGCCGGCGTCGGCGGGTTTGTCGGTCAGATAGAACAGCACGGCCACGGAGAGCACGACCGCAGGAATTGCCTCGATCAGATAGACCCACTGCCAGCCCGCCAGCCCCCCTCTACCGTCCAGCGAAAGCAGCGATCCGGATATCGGGCCGCCAATCACCGTCGACAACGGAATGGCCGCCATGAAATAGCCCACCACGCGCGCGCGGTATTTGGCGGGAAACCACAGCGTAAGCAGAAAGATGATGCCGGGGAAGAAACCCGCCTCGGCGATACCGAGCAAGATACGCAGTCCATAGAATACGTGCGCGTTCGACATGCCGGTGAAGCGGGCCAGGTCCGGAATGAACGCCATCGCGCCCGCGATGATGCCCCACGTGAACATGATGCGCGCGATCCAGCGCCTTGCGCCGAAACGTTCGAGCAGCAGGTTCGACGGCACCTCGAAGAAGAAATAGGCAATGAAGAAGATCCCTGCGCCAAAGCCGAACGCGCTCGCGGAAAGATCGAGTGCCTTGTTCATCTGCAATGCAGCAAACCCGACGTTGACCCGATCGAGATACGCCACGAAATAGCAAAGGATCAGGAACGGCACGAGCCTTGCCATTACGCGCGCCATGGTGCGGTTTTCAAGCTCCATTTCTGTCTCCTTCGATGCCGGCTCCGTTGCGCGGTGCGCCAATCACGGGCCGGACCGTTCGTCCGTTTGGAATCGTTAAAGACTAGTCGCTCGCAACGCGATACGAAAGGGTGGTTCACATGGTGGGACATCGACCGCAAACGGCATGACAGCGGAATTAAAGCCTCGGACACGAGAGCACTTGCAGCGGCTGTGTCGCGACCCCGGGCTGGGCGCCACCGGTCGGTGTGCCCTGCGGAGGCGTCGAAACGAGGCGCACGCTGTCTGGACCGGCGTTGGCTAATGCGTACTTCTCTTCGCTGCCTTGGGGTTGCCAGTACGCGCGAAATACGGGTCCATCGCTGAAGACGAGCAGCGTGCCATGCGTGGCCTGTCCGTCCGACACGAAATCGACCGGTTCGCCGCTGCGCAGTGCGAAGCCGCCGGCGGCGTTTGTTCCTACTAGCTTGCCGCACGGCGGCGCGGCGTCAGGCGTGGGCGTGAGGGTAGGATCTGCGCCATGTGCGGGCTGCGTCGTGAGCAACGCCACGCCGAGACATGACGACAACGCGAGCATAAAAGTCGTTTTCACGCGCAACCTCGTGAACTCGTCATCGATCTTGCGAAGCTCGCAAATCGCATTCCCGCGCGAGAAGGGAACGAATGGCCCCCAGCACCTTAAAAGTCGCCGGAGTCCTTGCCGAGCGTGTTGATATCGATCTCGAGGGCGCGGCAGACGTCGCGCACGAATTCATCCATGGCGGCCGTGCATTCAGGACTTCCCGCCGGGAAGTCCTCGGGGTTCTTCTTGCCTTGCGCACGGCGGATGGCGCGAATGCTTGCCTCGAGCGCGCGCGCCTCTGCCCAGATGGGAGGTTTGTCGGGATAGTCGGGATGTTTGCGCGCCATGGACGGTATTTCGGCAACGGCTACGCGAACTTTAGGCCGGGCCACCAAGCGAACGGCGGCACGTCCATATAGTTGAGGACGCCAAACGTTTGCGCCGAAATCATTGCATTGCGATTGACCGCCCTGGTGCGGGGAAGACCGGTTTAAGGGCACGTTGAAAGCCCCGAAGAATGAGGCGCGCGTCGACGATGAAAAGCCCGCGCGTTGCCTCCAGAAATAACGCGAGCGGTCGTAAACGGGGGTATTACATTTCGTTCCCGGCGGTTGCAACGGGACCGCTCCGACTCGCAAGACCATGTTCAACGTTCTGGCCCAGTATTGGGGAACGATTCGGCGCACTTTCCTCGCCGGAAACAGCTCGGCCCTGAAGCTGGCGCAGTTGCGCGTGATGATCTATCAGCTTCCCATGATGTATGGGCTGCTGGTCGTCAACACGTGGGGCATGGTGCTGCCCCACGAGAACGTGATTCCCGCCTGGCAGGGCGTAATCTGTCCGCTCGTGCTCACAGCATTGTGTTTCGTACGCGTGCTCTCGTGGTTGCGGCTCTCGAGGCTCCATGTGAGTGCGGAAGACGCGGCTACGATCCTGCGCAATTCCGGCAGGCTCGCCTGGGTCTTCTCCATCTCGTTCACGGCATGGTCGCTGTCCCTGCTGCCTCATGGTGGCGCGGCATTCAAGCTTCATGTCGCGTTTTACATGGCCATCACGGTCATCGGCGTCATCTTCTGCCTGATGAACGTCATCAAGGCGGCGTTCACCGTCACCGCCATTGTCAACGGCGCGCTCGTCGTCACGTTCCTGAGTTCGGGAAACGGCGTATTCCAGGCGATCGCGATCGATACGTCGCTGGTTTCGCTGGCGATGCTGATCGTCGCCTTCACACAATTCAAGAACTTCTCGGATCTCGTTGCCACACAAGCCGAAAACAAACGGCTCGCGAATATCGACAGCCTCACGAATCTCCCTAACCGGCGGGCCTTTTTCACCTCGCTCGACAAGCATTTCGATGCCGCCATGGCATCGGGCGGGCGGCTCGCGGTGGGCCTCGTCGATCTCGATGGCTTCAAGTCCGTCAACGATATTCACGGCCACTCGCTGGGCGACCACGTGCTGGCCGATGTCGCGTCGCGTCTCGCCAACGCGGCGCGCGGCACGATCACGCTTGCGAGGCTGGGCGGCGACGAATTCGGCATCATCGTCACGGACGACTGCACGGACGCTGGCCTCTCGCAACTCGGCCGTACCATCTGCGATGTTTTCCAATGTCCCATACTGGTCGGCGAGATTTCGGTTCGCCTCGGAGCGACGATCGGCTTCTCCACCTATCCGCACATTTCACGCAACAAGGCGGATTTGTTCGAAACAGCCGACTACGCGCTTTACGAAGGCAAGCACCGCTCGCGCGGCTCGGTGACGATCTTTTCGGAGACGCACCGCAACGCCATCATTCGCGAGTCGCAGATTGCCCAGGCGCTACGCTCCCCCGATCTCGCCGGCGAACTCGACCTTGCGTTCCAGCCGATCTACTCGCTCGAACGCCGGCGCACCGTCGGTTTCGAAGCCCTGGCGCGCTGGCGAAGCGCGTTGCTCGGCACGGTCCCGCCCGGTGAATTCATTCCTGCCGCGGAGCGCAACGGCGTCATCAACGGCTTGACCCTCGCGCTGTTTACCCAGGCCCTGGCCTGCGCGAAGCAATGGCCGGCGCATATTCGCTTGTCCTTTAATCTTTCCGCGCATGATTTCGCCAGTGAGTCCGCGGTGAAAGAGTTGGCCCGGTGCATCGTCAGCAGCGGCATCGACCCGGCCCGGCTCGACTTCGAGATCACCGAAACCGCGATGGCCAAGGACTTCGACCAGGTCCAGAAAGCGGCCAAGGTCCTGCGCGCGCTGGGCTGCGGTTTGTCAGTCGACGATTTCGGCACCGGTTATTCGAGCCTCTCGTACCTGTGCAAACTTCCACTCACGCGCCTGAAGATCGACAGGATGTTCGTGAGCGGTCTCAAGGAGCGCACGACGGCGTTCACAGTGGTTCGCACGCTGCTCAATCTCAGCCGGCAGATGTCGCTCGACTGCATTGTGGAAGGGGTGGAAACGGCGGCCGAACTGCAAACGGTCGCAGCGCTCGGGGCAACGCTCATTCAGGGCTACTATTGTTCGCGCCCGATGGAGGCTTCGGCCGTGGCGGGTTTTCTGGAGCGCGAAAGCGAGGGCGAAACCCTGGCTCGCCTGGCGGGAGCATGACGAGTAGTCCGCATACCAGAACGGCTGCTGAACTGTTTATACGGCTGCGCGCGGCTTACGATGTGCCGAACAATCACGGAGCCCATCATGAAGCGCTTTCATACGGGGTTCCGGTCAAGTCGTGATGCGTGCGCATCGCTCAGCCGGCTAACGCGCCCAGGCAACGGCCGCACGAACGCGCCTGGCCCAGTCGCAGACGCCCGGCGCTCACGGTCACCTCATTGCCGCAATCGCACCGGCAAACCCACTTGCCGTCGCCGGCATAGCGATCCGTCGTCAGCTGGCCGAACACCTCGCCGCCTTTGAGCGCAGGCGAGCCCGGCCGGGACCGCCACACGCGGCGCTGCTCGCCGCAGCCGCAATCCCTCGTCTGGCCGCCCTCCACCGCATCCAGCGCGGCCGTGACGTGGGCGCCGCAGCGGCACCGCCAGAGCCACATGCCCGCGCCGCGATATTGAAGCGCGACGAGATCGCCGAAGGCGCGGCCGGACACGTCGCGATACGGCGGAAACGGCCATTCGGGCGGCAAGGGGGGACGGATACGCTGGTTCACGACAGGTAAATGGGATTCGGCGTCCTGGTCTCAAGGGTGTCCGGCCGTTTTCGATGTGCGGACGTGCGGCCCGGCAAAGAGGGGCGGATCATCCCGCGCGGCCGGCGAGTCACCGCCTCGTTACGGGTTATCTGTGTATTTTGGCATCTCACGTCACGAATGATAAATCGTGAACGTCCTGGCAGCAGGAGCGGACGCCATTTGACCCGCTCAGACATCGCAAGTCATTCCTGAACATCCTGTTCGCACGATGCACTGCGGGCCAGCAAACGGACGCCCACCGACTCTCTGCGCAGCCTGCGGCGCTCCAGCGCGTTGCGCAACTGACCCAGGATCAGCGTGCCGGCAATCAGCGCGAGATAGAGCGTGACGAGAACGTGACGTGCACCGTTGAGGGCGGCCTGATGGACGACGAGCGCGGCGTCGACAGGCGGAAGCAGGTGGCCCGCCCCCTCGACGGCTCGCATCATGTGGATGAAGCCCGCTGCCGAAAGCAGCGGCAACAGGACGAAGAGGATCAGCAGCGTGAGCCGCATGCGACGCGCCCACGCACGGTGGCGCAACCGGAACCACAGCCCGAGGCATCCGTGTATCCAACCAGGCGCTAGCAACGCGAGTTGCAGCCCCTGCGTGCCGCTCGTGAGCAGCACGACGATGACGCGCTCGTAGTTCGGTTCGAAACCATAGAGCGAAGAAGCAAGCCGGGTCGTCACCGCATGCCGGATCAGCAGGAGCGGCAGGCTGAGCCCCGCCCACAGGCGGATCCATTCCGCAGGCGGAAGCGCCCAGTGGCGCCGCCCATATATCGTGTGCAGCGCCAGCGCGAAATGCACCGACGCGGCGCCATACAGCGCGATCGTGCCGGGCGCGCTGCGCCAAAGCCGCAGCGCGAGTACGAGACCGTGTCCGGCAAGCTCGATCGACCAGATGCCGAGCGCGTGATTGACCAGATGCAGAAGGAGATACGTCAGCATCACGAGGCCCGACGTGAGTTGAAGCCGGCGCAGCAAGAATTGAACGTTGATCCTCGCTTCGCTGGCGCGGCGACGGGTCACGTCGACGATGTCCATATTGGTTTCCGCCATTTCGTGTGCCACGCCTGCCATACCGCGAACCCACGCCGGTTATTCCCGTGCTCGACTCGCAAAAAAAACCGGGAATAAAACAGCGGCGCTCGCGGTATTGCACGTGAAGCCCGCCCTGGAGGCGCTCCGAATTGCGCCGGCGGTCGACTTTCTGAACCCCGTCGAGAGGACATCATGTCGTCAGATCTTCCTTCCCAACCGTCACGCCGCAACGCCCTGAAATGCCTCGCCTTCGGTGGCGCCGGCACCGTGTTCGTTCTGGCCGGAGGCGTCCTCACGCCCATGGAACTGGCACTGGCGGCGAGCAGCAAAGAAAACGCCGGCGTTCCGCTCTTTTTGCAGATCAGCGACTCGCATATTGGCTTCAACAAGGAAGCCAATCCCGACGTCGCGGGCACGCTCAAACAGACCATCGACTATGTCAACGCGATGCCCGTCAAACCCGCCCTGGCGATTCACACGGGCGATATCACCCATCTCTCCAAACCTGAGGAATTCGATCTGGCGGCGCAGCTACTTTCCGGTCTCGACATTACGGAGTTGCACACCACGCCTGGCGAACACGATGTGACAGATGGACCGCAAGGCGAATACTTCAAGCGCTTCGGCAAGGCGTCGGAGAACCGGGGTTATTACAGCTTCGACCACAATGGCGTGCACTTCATCGCGCTCGTCAACGTAATGCATTTCAAGCCGAACGGGCTGGGCAACCTGGGCGAGGATCAACTCGCCTGGCTGGAAAACGATCTGAAGGGCCGCACGTCGAGCACGCCGATCGTCGTGTTTACGCACATGCCGATGTGGACGATCTACGAACCATGGGGCTGGGGTACCGGCGATGCGGGCCAGGCCATGGACTACCTAAAGCGCTTCGGCTCGGTGACCGTGCTCAATGGCCACATACATCAGATCGTTTCCAAGGTGGAGGGCAATATCACGTTCCACACGGCGCGCTCGACCGCCTATCCGCAGCCGACGGCCGGCGACGGACCCGGCCCCGGGCCGCTCAAGGTGGCAAGCGATCAGCTGCCGAAAATGCTTGGCGTCACCAGTATCCGGATCACGCGCCATCCTCTCGCGGCGACGCTTTCCGACACGTCCCTCGCCTGACCTCGCGTCTCGCTCACTGAACAAGGATTCGAGCCATGCTCTCCATTCACTATCGTCGCGCGTTCGCCCTCTTCTACGGGATCGGGATGCTCATGGCCGGGGCCTCCCTTGGCGTGCCTGCCGCCCAGGCGCAGGAGCCCAATGAGATCGACATCAAGAATTTCATGTTTTCGCCGATGGCTCTCACCGTGAAAGCGGGCACCACGGTGACCTGGAAAAATATGGACGGCGAACCGCATACGGTCGTCAACGATGCAGGCGTCTTTCACTCCGCCGCGCTCGACCAGAACGATACGTATCAGTTCAAGTTCGACAAGCCGGGGGTGTACAAGGTGTTCTGCGGGATTCACCCGTATATGAAGGCGACCATTACGGTGCAGTAGAGACCGATGCCGATGCGTCGTCGCGCTTGTTCCAACTCGCTTGCGCGACGCGACGACGTTCGTTCGCAGTTCAAGGATTCGGCAGCAGGGTCGGCGAAATCTGCGCAGCGTTGCTGATGAAGACGTTCGTCGCATCGTCCTGCAGCAAATAGCCTTGCTTGACGAGTGCGTTTGCCGCGGCCGCAACCGCCGCTTGATAGCGTGAGCGGCTGCCGCCATAGAGCGCGTTCAGCGTGGCCCGGCTATCGACGCCGCCCGACTGCGCGGACGCGTTCACCGCGAACGGAATCGCCGCGCCGTTGGAGATGCAGCCTTCGCCGATCGCGTGGCCGGCACCGCGATAGTTCCACCCGGTGTAGGTTGCAAGCGGTACGCTCACATCCGGCACGAGTACGCCCGTGGTTTCGTTGCCGTTGGCGTCGACCTTGGGGACGAGAATCGTGTAGGGCTGCGCAGTGCTCACGACCGGCACGGCCTTGCTGTAGTCGGTCACGAAGACCTGATTGTATTCGCCATTGAACGTGAGACTGAACGCTGTCGGCGTCGCGGCGGGTCCGCTCGGCACGGTCACGCTCTCGAGATCAGGGAAGCCCGTCGCGGCTTGCGTCGGCGCGACCAGATTGCCCGATGCCACGGTCGGATATTGCGAAGCGGGCGGCTCGGTGCCCTTGCCGGCCCATGCGACCAGCGCGGGAATCAATGCGCGCTCGACGGGCGTTTCTTCCACGGGCGAGCCCGGCAACTGACACAGACTGCCTGTCGCTGGCACCGTGAAGTTGCCCGTGGTCACGCCGCTGCCGCCGCCGTGCTGCGTGCCCGGCACGAGGTAGTAACGCACATTCGGCGGCAAGTGGATGTCGTTGCCCCGTCCATCGGTGACGACCAGCGACGCGGCCCCGCCCCACCATTCGAATGCGCCGTCGAGTTGCATGATCTTCGGACACGTACCGGAGGCCTCGCAACGCTTCAGCAGGCCATCGGTCGCGCCGCTGACCGGATCGGTCGTAACCGCGTACGTGAAGGGGAACTGGAAACCCGGCATGAAGTGGTCTTCATGCTGTTTCGACCACCGTCCCGGCTGTGCGAACGCGGCGTTGGTCCACGTGCGGCGTGCAGCGGAAATGATCGGAAACAGTCCGTCGAAAACGATCCTTCCGTGCTTGTCCTCGTTGAATCCCTGATAGAGAAAGTCCTTGATGAAGCGGCCCGACTGCGAAATGCCTTCCCCGATCGCGACGTCGAAGTTCGTATCCCGGGAGCACTTCGACGCTGCACATGCCGCATCCTTCAGATCGTTGAGCGGATTCTGGACGCCCCGCGCATCGGCCCTGTCGTAGCGCAGCCAGGAGACGAGATCGCGCAGCGCCGCAAAGCCGATGCCGTCGATGGTCGGCGCCGCGGCCTTGTAGACGAAGCTGTAAATCGTCCCCGCATCGGGCGTGACGGTCCTGCCGTTGGGACCCGGCACCGACGCGGGCGGCGTGAACTTGACCGAGTAATTCCCTTCATAGACATTGTTCGGCGTGCTGATATAGCTCCACGCCGTCACCTTGGTCGAAGGCGCCGTATAGGTTTGCACGCCGCCCGGAATGCTGCCGTAGGCCGATAGCCACGATTGCCGCGCGGTGAAGGTCACGCCGCCCGTATCGTTGAGATCGGCGGGCGGGTACGTGAGCGGAATCGTCGTCGGGTCGCCTCCCGCATAGTCGGGAATGAACTCCTCGCGCGATAGCGCGGTCATCGGCGAACCGTCCTTGTTGGTGGCCACGGGGAATCTCGTGCCGACCAGACCCGTGCCGGCCAGCGTACTCGTCCCGTTGAGCGGAATGTCGCCTTGCCAGCCGCTCCAGAGAATCGTATAACCGTGGCGCAGCAACGAAGGAAATGTGGACGGCGGGGGTGCCCCGGTATCGAGCGCACCTGCGCCAATGAACGACCCGTCGGCGAGCTTGTTGCCGCGATTCACGACGTCGTAGAAGAGCACGCGCGTGGCGTTCGCCGCGCTTCGCGGACGCAGGATCACGACATCGGTCCAATAGTCGACGTAACCATCGACGCCGACCGGCGCGTTCCTGATGTTGACAATACCGGCATTGAGCGGAGAGCGCGGATCGAGGGCGCCGTGCACGACGGCGGTGATGACCTCGTATGGCCCAGCCGCGCCGGCAGGCGTCGCACCGCCAAACGCCGGTTCGGCAGCAATAATCTGAAAACTCTTGATGAAGCCCGCGCCCCGCTGGCCAGGTTGCGGGCCGTGCGGATCGCTGTGGGCGATTCCGCCGACGAACATGCCACTCGCACCGACAATCAGTAGCATTCCTATATTTCCAGTCTTCATCGTAGAATCTCCTGACCGTGGAGAACATGGCGGAAGCGGAGTCTCGCGCCGTGTCCCTTGAAGAACGGCGAACCCGAGAGAGGCAAGGTTTTCACGCGAATGGTCCAGCATTGCGCATGCATGCTGGACCGACACGCGTGAACAGGCGTGGCGGAAGTCGAATGCTTACGATTGGCCGAAATCGTTTGATATATCTTGCGCGGCCTTGTGTATTTATAACTCGCGCAAACACGATTCCAACTGTCGTTTACGCGTACGCTGGAGGTGCTCGCGCAGGCATCACAGGTCAGCGCTTCGCGATATCGTCGCCGTGCGAGTCCTTATAGACGACCTCGACGTCGACGGTCCGGCCGTCGTCGCCGAACTCGCGCGCCTGCCTGCGCAGCGCGCGGATCTTCCACCAGAGATAGCCGACGACAATCGCGCCCACGCCGAACAGCACGGCAAGCAGCACCAGCGACAGCATCGCTGCCACCACCAGCACGATTGTGCTCACGACGACGGCGGCCAGCCGGCCGAACCATCCGTACTCGCCGATCCGGATCCCTTTCTGATACGTCGCGCGCTGCGGCGACGGTTTGTCGTTGTCCATTCCACTTCTCCTGGCCGCCGTCCTGCTGAACCGCCCGCGCGAGCGTGGACTTTGCCTGGACAGCGGATCAATGATGCCGACGCATCCCGCGATACGCGTGGCGCATATCCCGGATCCCACATCGTGCAGATGCACATGAAGCGTTCCGAAACATCTCTGCCCTCGCACGCCGGTCGTCGTCGTTCGGTTAACTGAAAACTTACCCATCGCCCGCTCGCGCCTGTGTCTATTCTAAAGAAGTCAGGCAAGCCGAATCGAGTCGTTTCCAGTCACTGTCGAATGGGGCAACCTATCATGGCTGACACGAGCTACATGGCGCGCAAGTCCGTCGCCGACATAGTGGGAAGCGCCGAAGCCGAAGGCGGCCGCGCGCTGTCGAAGACCCTGGGGGCGCCAAGCATCACGGCGATGGGCATCGGCGCCATTATCGGCGCGGGCATTTTTGTCCTCACCGGCACGGCGGCGGCACAATTTGCCGGACCGGGCATCATCCTGTCCTTCGTGCTGGGTGGCGTTGCGTGTGCGTTCGTCGGTCTCTGCTACTCCGAACTGGCCGCCATGCTCCCCGTATGCGGCAGCACCTACACGTATACGTATGCGACGCTCGGCGAAGTGTTTGCGTGGATCATCGGCTGGGACCTGATTCTCGAGTACGCCATGGGTGCCGCGACGGTCGCCGTCGGCTGGTCAGGTTATATCGTCAGCCTGTTGCGCAACGTCGGAATCAGCATCCCGCCTACGCTTGCTGCCGCACCCGGCACGACGGTCCAGTTGCCTGACGGCTCGACTGTCGCCGGCATCATCAATCTCCCCGCCGTGCTGATCATCGCGATTCTCACGACGATGCTGGTGCTCGGCACGCGCGAGTCGGCACGCATCAACAACGTGATGGTCGCAGTCAAGCTGACGGTCGTGGCGGCCTTCATCGCCATCGGCGCGTTCTTCGCGCATCCCGCCAACTGGCATCCATTCGTTCCGCCCAACACCGGCGCGTTCGGCAGCTTCGGGGCCAGCGGCATTCTGCGTGGCTCCGCCGTCGTGTTCTTTGCGTTCATCGGTTTCGATGCGGTATCGACCGCCGCGCAGGAGGCGAAACGGCCACAGCGCGACATGCCGATCGGGATCCTCGGTTCGCTGGTCATCTGCACCTTGCTCTATATCCTCGTGGCTGCCGTGCTCACCGGACTCGTTCCATACGCACAACTGAACGTTCCAGACCCGATCGCCAAGGGCGTCGACGTCATTGGTTTCACCTGGTTCTCCATACTGATCAAGATCGGCGCGCTCACCGGGCTGACCACCGTGATACTCGTGCTGCTCTACGGGCAAAGCCGTATCTTCTTCACGATGTCGGAGGACAGACTGCTTCCCCATCTGTTCTCCACCGTTCATCCGCGCCTGCACACGCCGCATCGAAGCCAGATGATGATCGGCACGGTCGTCGCCATCGTGGCGGCCCTCACGCCGATCGGCGTACTAGGCGAGATGGTCAGCATCGGCACGCTGTTCGCGTTCGTGCTCGTGTGTGGCGCAGTCATGTACCTGAGGCGCAGCGACTCTGACGCGAGCCGTCCATTCCGCGCGCCCGGCGTGCCGATTGTCCCCATTCTCGGCATCGCGTTTTGCGTGTTGCTGATGGTGGGACTGCCGCTCATCACCTGGGTACGGTTGATCGTCTGGCTGCTGATCGGCATGCTGATCTATATGTCTTATGGCCGGCATCATTCGCGACTACGCCATCCGGAGCGTGAATGACGGAACCGGTGGCTACCATGAACGCTCAGCGCGCGTATTTCGTTCGCACGGCACGGGCTGCAATGTACGCGGCTTCGCTCGCAACGCTTGCCGCCTGCGGAGGAAACGCATGCATTGGCCTCGATGGCTGCGGCGGCACAAGCGTGACGCCGAATGTCACCATCTCCGGCACGGCCGCGACCGGCACAGCGATCGCCAGCGCAACGGTCAACCTCAGTTGCGCTCAGGGCTCGGGGTCCACCCTGTCCGATGGCGGTGGACACTACGCAATCACGTTCAATGCCACGCCTGCCTGCATCCTCAGCGTAAGCTCCGGCAGCGTGAGTCTGCATTCGGTGGCGTTTGCCGGGGGCACCTTCAATACGACGCCGGAGACCGAGTTGATGCTCGTCTACCTCGCTTCACAACTCGGCACGAGCGAGAGTGGTTTGATCGCGGGATTCCCGACCAACTCACAGTACCAGCAGGTACTGGGTAACGCGTCCGACGTGCAGGCTGCACAATCCGCAGTCGTCACAAATCTGCAGCAGCGCTATGCTGTCACGCTGACGGTACGGGCATTTCTCACGACATCCTTTACGGTTGGCCAGGCAGGTGTCGATAGCGATCTAGTCACGCTGGCGGCAGCAGGCGCGATAGACGCGAATGGCATGCCAGATCCGGCCGCCATCTCGCTGCTGTCGGCGGCGGGCGCCGCGCATCCGCTCACCGCGACGTCCACCCCCTCTTCCGGCACCGGCGGTACTGGCAGCGGCAGCGCAACGATGTGATGTGGACCTGGCGATGTCTGAACGGCGCCGGACCGCTGCGCCCAAAGGGGGTTGGAACCGCGTGCGAATGCCCACCGTTGCCGCGACCTGATTCCCCGTTGACGATGCGCCGCTGACCCGACACGTGCTGCTACATCGCCTCGGCGTAGACGCTACGGCAGCGCGGGAAATCAAGCAACTGATCGAACAACAACACGACAACTGTCGTGTCGTGCGGGGCTTCGCCAATGGAACGCTTCTGCTGCGCTCATTTCTGCGGCATCTGCTTCTTGAGACACCGATGCGGACGCGATAACGTCGTCCTTTCTCTGTCCGCCGTATCACGGCATTTCCGCACTCACCATGTACCGCTATAACGAATTCGACAAGGCCTTCGTGGCGAGCCGCGCGGCGCAGTTCCGCGATCAGATCGAGCGTTGGCAGCAAGGCAGCCTGAGCGAGGATGCGTTTCGCCCGCTGCGTCTGCAAAACGGCTGGTATGTGCAGCGGCACGCACCCATGCTGCGCGTAGCTGTCCCGTACGGCGAACTGTCGAGCGCACAGCTTCGCGTGCTCGCTCGCGTGGCCCGCGAGTACGACGAACCTGAGGCCGAGGTATACCGCAGCGCGCTCGATGCGCAACGCAAGCTCGGTACGAGGCGGTTGCCCACGCATCACGCCCACTTCACGACACGCACCAACGTTCAATTCAACTGGATACCGCTTTCGAAAGCGGCGGACGTGATGGACCTGCTTGCGACGGTCGACATGCACGGCATCCAGACGAGCGGCAACTGCATCCGCAATATCTCTTGCGACGAGCGTGCGGGTGTCGCTCCCGACGAGATCGCGGACCCGCGCCCGTTCGCCGAAATCATGCGGCAGTGGACCACGCTGCATCCTGAGTTCGCCTTCCTGCCGCGCAAGTTCAAGATTGCGGTCACCGGCGCGACGGAAGACCGTGCGGCGACGGGCTGGCATGACGTCGGCCTGCGCCTCGTGCGCGACGAACAGGGTGAACTGGGCTTTCGTGTGACCGTGGGCGGAGGCATGGGTCGAACGCCGATGATCGGCACGCTGATGCGTGAGTTCCTGCCGTGGCGGCACATCATGAACTACATCGAGGCCGTGGTACGTGTGTACAACCAGTACGGCCGCCGCGACAACAAGTACAAGGCGCGCATCAAGATCCTCGTGAAGGCCGAGGGCCAGCGCTTCGTGGACGAAGTCGAGGAAGAGTTCCGGCAGATCGTCGACATCGACGGCGGTCCGCACACGATCGAGCAGGCCGAGTTCGAGCGGGTACGCCGTTGCTTTATCGAACCGCCGAAGCTCGATACGGCACGTGTCGTCGATACGCATGCCCCCGCCATGCTCGAGGCTGCAGCCACGAGCACGCCACAGCTGCAGCGCTGGCTCGAGCGCAACGTCGCGCCGCACAGGGACCCGTCGCTGCGCATCGTCACGCTCTCGTTCAAGCGCGTGCTGCAGGCGCCCGGCGATGCGTCAGCCGACCAGCTCGAACGCGTGGCGGATCTCGTCGATCGCTTCTCCGCGGGCGAAGCGCGCGTCACGCACACGCAGAACGTCGTTTTACCGTGGGTTCACGCCGACGATCTGCTCGCCCTGTGGCAAGCGGCGAACGCGGCCGGCCTCGCGAGCGCGAACGTGCACCTGCTCACCGACATGATCGCCTGCCCCGGCGGCGATTTTTGCGCACTCGCCAACGCGCGGTCGCTGCCGGTCGCGCAGAGCATCATGGAACGTTACCAGGACCTCGACGAACTGAACGACATCGGCGAGATCGACCTGCATATCAGCGGCTGCATCAACTCGTGCGGCCACCACCATAGCGGGCACATCGGCATACTCGGCGTCGACAAGGACGGCGCGGAGTGGTACCAGGTGACGCTCGGCGGCTCGGACGGGTCGGCACGCAGCGGCGATGCGCGTCCTGGCAAGGTGATCGGCCCGTCTTTCTCCGCGCAGGAAGTGCCAGAGGTCATCGAAGCCTTGATCGGTGCTTACGTCGCGCTGCGCGAACCGCGCGGCGAATGCAACGAGACATTCATCGAGACGGTGCGCCGCGTGGGGCTCGAACCGTTCAAGGCGGCCGCCGATGGGGTTCGAGCCACGACGGAGGGCACGGCATGAAAACCGCCTCACGCATACGTCTTCTGGACGCTGAGGCTCATGCCGGCGATGTTTCGGCATCCACCTTGATCCTCCCGAACGATGCCGATCCGCTTGCCTACGCCATCGAAATTGCAGCTGCGTCGCGCCTGGAACTTCAATTCCCGTCGTTCACCGATGGGCGCGCCTATAGCCAGGCCTACCTGATCCGGCGACGGCTCGGCTTCGAAGGCGACCTGCGCGCGACGGGCGAAGTGCTCGTCGATCAGTTGCTCCAGATGGAGCGCATGGGGTTTTCGAGCGCCGTGTTGAGCGCTGACGTGTCCATGGCGGATGCCCTTCGCCAGCTCGAACGCTTCCCCGCGTTCTATCAGGGTGATGCCCTGCGCGAGGCGCCGTGGCGCGGGAACGCGTTTGACTGACCGCCTAACCTATTACTGCATTCGTGCGCGTGGCCGTTCTAACCGGTCACCGCTTTCGTTGCGTCACTGGTCCGTCCCGGCCGGTTGTGACGCCCGGGTCAGGGCAGCGAATACCGGCTGATTCATGACGCTCTGACGCTCCAGCATTCTTGCGTACCAGGCTTGAAGCGCATCACACTCCACAGGCACCGGTAGCTTCACAAGTTTGGCAAAGACCAAACCGCCGATGACGGTGATGTCGGCTATCGAGAAAGCCTCGCCGGCGACATAGGGTTGGCTTTTCAGAACGGCATCAAAGTAGCGCATACCCCTCAACGCCTTATCGCGTTGACGGAACCCCCACTCCGGGTTTTGATACGTCTCGACGTCGGGGCCCAGTCCCGGCGTGCCGTGATGGAAATAGACGCTGACGGCGTCGAGCAGCTCCAGCTCGGCGCGCTTGCTCATCATGTGGATCACGCCCTTTTCGCGCGGTGTGCTGCCGGTGAGCGTAGGCGCGCCGTCGAGCGCGTCGAGGTATTCGGTAATGGCGGTGCACTCGGCGATACAGGTTCCGTCATCGAGTTCGAGCACCGGCAGCGTCCCCGAATAGTTCTTGGCGGCGATGAAGCCGGGCTTTTTGTGCTCCCCCTTGTAAAGGTCGACCATCACGAACTCGACGCATGATTGCAGCCGCTTTTCAGCCAGCGCGATGCGGACGCGTGTGGGATACGGCCCTGTCGGGAAGTCGTAAATCTTCATCACTGGCACCTGGGTTGCTTCGAAATTGACGGTACTGGAAGTCATTGCCGGTTCGCTCCATAGTCGGTTGCATTGGATTGGGCCTTGTAAAGACACGTCACTCACGCCCCTACCTAACGTTCGTTAGGTTAACAATAGAAGGTACAATGAGCGGTGTCAACACCCATTTCCTGTTTGCGGAGGCTGAAGCAGTGAGAAATGACGCGAGCTCAAACTCGAGGGAGAGAATCCTGGCGGCCGCCACGAGGCTCGCGCAGGCGCACGGCTATGGCGGTTTGAACTATCGTGATCTTGCGGACGAGGTTGGTATCAAGGCCGCGAGCATCTACCACCACTTCGAAAGCAAGGCTGATCTCGGCGCCGCGGTAGCGAGGCGTTACTGGGAGGATTCAGCGGCGGCTCTCGATGACATGCTGGCCAGATCGCAGGATCCGCTGCACTGCCTGCGTCACTATCCAGACACATTCCGCAAGGCGCTTGAGACCGGCAATCGCATATGCCTTTGCAGCTTCATGGCCGCCGAAACTGACGACTTGCCGGATGTCGTGATGAATGAAGTCCTGACCTTTGCCGACGTGAACGTCGCGTGGCTGAGCAAGGTTCTGTCCGCAGCGGCGGTGGTCGGTTCCCGGGAGAGCAAACAGCGCGCTCGCGCTATCTTTGCTGCCATCGCCGGCGCTCAGCTCATTGCGAAGAGCCGTTCTGATATCTCTCTCTATGACGCACTCATCGAAAGCTATCGAAAAGCTGGACTTTTGCCCGCATGAGGCGCAGGGCCTGCCGGAAAAACCGGTACGAGAGACGACCACTTGAGCCGTCCACGATGGCTTGCGCATGAACGGTGGAGCGTCAGCTGCGCGCTCGACAGCGGACCGACGCTGCTACGCCGGCCCGAGCCCGTGTCGGAGGGTATGCACGCGTCTCTAGAATATCGTGCGAAGTCCGACTGCCACGCCCACCTGATTGGTGCGGCCAATGGTGTTGGTCGGAATGCCCTCGCCGTTGACCCCGCCCGGGTAGTCGGCGGAGAAGGCGCCTGTGCCGCGCGCGAAGTCCGTGATCCCATAGACTTCCGTGCGCTTCGTGAACGAATATTCGGCGAGAACGGTAGCCGATTGGTTTATCCCCCTGCCGAGGGTGCCGTCGAGCAGTTCTGCGTTGCGCGTCTGCCCGTAGTAGTAGGCGAACGTGAACAGCAGCGCAGGCATGGCGTGCCAGTTCGCACCGATGTACCAGGTGTCGTCGATACGGTTGGGGCTGCCACTACCCTTCAGTGTCGGCGCGCCAGATTGCTGCATATAGCTATCAGTCAAACCAGTCCGGTCTTGCCCCCGCAGCCAGCCGGCCAGCAGGCGGATGTCGTGGGTGATCTGAAACGCGCCGCTGATGTGCAGGAAGTTGGTCTTGGCGCCATTGATCGAGCTGCCGACACTGGTGCCAACCGAAGAGCCAGTCGCAGATGTCGGAACGGAGACCTGCTGGAAGCCTGCGTTGAGCATGGCTGGGCCGTACGTGTAAGTCAGTTCCACGGCATAGGTGGCGCCGAGACCGAGCGCGCCCGGCTGGTTGCCAAAGCCGTAAAGGGCATTGATATCCAGGCCATCGAAGCTGCCCTTGTACTTGACCGAGTTGTTGACTTCCAGATAAGGGCCGATGCCGTTATACATCCAGCTGTTTTGCCAATAGTTGCCAACGGTCAGTGGGTCGAAGATATCGCCCAAGGTGTCGTAGGCCGGCGCATATTGCCTGCCAAAGGTCAGTGAGCCCCACGTTTTGTTGGACAGACCCACGAAAGCTTGCCGACTGAACAGTGTGCCGGGCACGTGTAGCTGCCCATTGAACGCTTCGAAGCCGTTCTCGAGGCGGAAGATTGCGGACCAGCTGTCGCCCAGATCCTCACTGCCCCTCAAGCCCCAGCGGCTGTGTGTTTCCGGGCCGGACGTCATCGCAACCTGATCATTGCCACCCGGGCCAGCATTCGTCTGATACCGAATGGCTTCATCGACGATGCCGTACAGCGTGACCGAGCTTTGTGCGAATGCCGACGACGCCGCTGCAGCGAACAGCGCGCCAGTGGCACTAAAAATAAGTATTTTTTTCATTGGCAATCCACAGTAATTGATGGGTAACTGGGAAAGTCTTTTCGCGCTCGAACCAAAAGGCCGTGAACGGGAGCGTAGCGTGTCATTTCATTGCCGCACAGCTATTCGTTACAGAGTGTTGTTTATCTGCTGTGCCGGGATAGGTAGGTGCAAATCGTCTGATAACTCTATGTTCGGGAAAACGACCTGGCTGTCGGGTCTTGATGCGCCGCGCCGCTTTGAGCACGTGGCAAGCTATTCATCGCTGCGGCAGTGGAGCTTTAGTATCAGGAATGAATTAAGCGAAACAATACTTTCTTCTGTTGCGCGGTTCACAGGATTTGGCTTTCTGCGAGAGTTCGCCGCAGGATCGAGTCCAGCCTCACACGACCGCTCGCGTACTCGATGGGACCACCCGGCCGGCTTCTGCGCGTCCGACTTGCTACACTGCGGTGGTACTTGCGCCTGGCGCATTTCACCGCGTAAAAGACACGTCAATCGCCGTTGCCCGTCTGAAATGTCTGAAATGTCTGAAGCAGGTCGAGGCTCTCGCAGGCGCCTCCGGGACGGACCCGGTGCCGCACTCCCGAGATTGGCCCGGAGGTTCATCATGTTCACGACATTTTCCCGCCTGTCGAGAACCGTCCTGGTTGTGGCTGTGTGTACTGCATCGACAGCAGCCTTTGCCAGGCACGCGAGGCAGCCAGAGGTGCCCCCCGAATCGATTTCCTCCCTGTTACTGAGCGACGACGAACGCATTGAGTACTGCGCAGAGATGCACCGTGCGTCGACGCTCGAAGAACGTCGGGTGGTCGTGGAGCGCATGCGCAATACGCTCATTCCCCGCGCAAAAGCACAAGATCTCCCCCTCCCGCGCTGGTTGCTGGAAGGACGTCCGATGAACGGGTTCGGCGGCCCCAATGGCGTCATACCCGGACTGGATTGCGAATCGGGTATCAGCAGACCCCACGCACATGCCGTCGCGCCTGCGCGGCAGGCACCCGACCACAAGACGCCCCCCACTGAGGCGCCGCCCAGCAAGACGCCAGTTCAGGAGATCCCAGCCAGCGACATACCGGTCGGACACGACCGCGGTATCGCCTATGTCACGGGCGGCGTGGGCGAGGATGAAGCCACTACGCTTCGCAGGCTCGCGCCCGGCTATAGCATGCGGGCAACATTCACCGCCGCATCGGGCGAGTATCTCTCGGGTGTCGCCGTGCAGATATTCGGGGCCAACGGGAAGGTCGTCTTTGCCGGCACATCGGCCGGCCCCTACCTGTTCGCGCGGCTGCCCCCTGGCCACTACCGCGTCGTTGCCACATTCGACGGCGTGGAGCGGACTCGCGCGCTCTATGTTCCCACCCGCGGCAGCGTCCGATTCACACTGACATGGTCGACGTCGCGCGCGGCTTCGTCCAGCTGAGTTCTCCGGACGTGCCGCCTGCCGCGAAGGCGCGGATGACCACTGATCCTGGACAGCAGCCAGCAGCCGCTCGTGGGGCGGCCATATCAGGGGGAACGGCGAAGCCGCACCCTCGCGCAAACGAAAGGGCGGCCCGCCAAAGGCCAGGGTTACTGACCCACTTCCTTGATGGTCAATGCGTTCTTGACCGAGGTCACGCCGGCAACGCCCTGTGCGACTTGAGCGGCCTTGTCGACCTGCGAGGAATCCGGAACGGTGCCTTCCAACGTCACCACGCCATCGCGAGCGCGAATCACAATATTTTCCGGCTTGATGTCCTTCGCGTGATCCAGTGCGGCACGCACTTTCTTTTCCAATGCGTGGTTGGCCTGCTTCGACGTTTGCGAAGTGGCAGGCGCCGTGCCTGTATCGTTCCCCTGCGCCCATGCGCTGACCGAAGCGGCGACGATCAGTGCGCCACCAGCCAGCTTGATTGCCTGAATACCCTTCATTCTCTTTCTCCTTTTTCAGAGTTACGACGAATCCGAACAGTGGTCTCACAGAGACACTAACGGAACGCAGGAAAACTAATGCAGCTGCGCCGACAGGTTTGTCAGGAAGCTCAAGGCCACCGCATGAATTGTACGAGGATGCTCAATTCTTCGCCGCGCCGGCGGCCGGCACGGCCCGCACGTTTTGCGCGGTAGCGCGGACAGAGGTCGGCCATAAAGAGACAACTGCGTCGCGAACACGAATGTCGTTGTGCGAAACCAGTCCGTCACACTCATGTCGGTGGCAGTCCCAAAGCTGCGGATACGGGCGTCATTTGGGTGGTGGGGATCTCTGCTGAATCATGCAAAATAGTCGGCATCCAGGATGCGGAGGCCGGTTGTGGGCGTGAACTTTGACTTGAATGACTTGCAGGCGTTTCGGGCGGTGGTGGAGCTGGGAAGCTTCCGAAAGGCCGCCGAGGCGGTGAGCATATCCCAGCCAGCGTTGAGCCGTCGGATCGACAAGCTCGAGGAAGCGCTCGGCGTGCGTCTCATCGAGCGCACCACGCGCAGCGTCACGCTCACCACCGTCGGCCGCGTGTTCGCCCAAAGCGCAGAACAACTGCTCGATGATCTTGACGTCGCGCTGCTCGGCATTCGCGATGTTTCATCGAGCCACTTGGGTCATGTGACTATCGCATGCGTGCCTTTGGTGGCGTATTACTTTCTGCCGAGCGTCATCGCGAGCTATCATCGCCGCTTTCCACGCATCCGGGTCAAGCTCCTCGATTCGAGCGCTAACGAGGTGCTTGGCGCCGTCATCAGCGGCGAGGCTGATTTCGGCGTGAGCTTCATGGGCAGTCAAGAGTCCGAGATCGAGTTCAAAGTCCTGCTGCAGGAGCGGTTCGTTGCTGCCTGCCGCCGCGACCATCCGCTCGCACGCAAGAAGCGCGTGACCTGGGACGAGCTCTACGAACACGACTACGTCTCGGTCGACAAGACTTCCGGTAACCGCCTGTTGCTCGACCAGGCGCTCACTGCCGTGGCGCCGCGAGCACCGAGCGTTTGCGAGACCCGGCACGTGACGACCATGCTCGGATTGATCGAGGCGGGGCTCGGCGTCGCCGCCGTGCCCTCAATGGCCATGCCCGGACATGACCATCCAATCCTCACGAGCGTGCCGCTCGTCGAACCGGTGGTAAAACGACGCGTGGGAATCGTAAGACGGCGCGGACGGCCGCTCACACCGGCTGCACAGGAGTTTCACCGGACGATCATCGAGACGAAGCGTGCCGGCGTCGCACGCAGTGATGCCGTGGGCAACAGCGCGACGACGGCGAAGACGAGAAGGAAGACCGCATCGTGAGGCTGGCTGAGACAAGCCTTCCCATGGTCTGCCTCAATGCGCGGAGACGGAATCGAGCCCGGTCGATCTCACTTCGGCTTGCACATCGGGCGATGCGAGATAGTCGAGGAGCGCCTTCGCTTCCTTCGGATGCTGCGCGCCCACGGGGATGCCGCCGGCGAAACGCGTGACGGACTGCAGAGACTCGGGAATCTTGCCAACGAACGTTGCCCCCTGGACGGGCAGCAATTCGCTCACCTGCTGGAAGCCGACTTCGTAGTCACCGTTCGCCACCACCGACGCCACCGGAATGCGCGGAATCATCTTCGCTTTCGACCTGACCTGATCCTCGATACCGAGCTTCCTGAACAACTCTCGCTCGATATAGACGCCGCTCGCGCTGTCCGAGTAGGCAATCGACTTCGCGTGCAGCAAGGTCTGCCTGAGGCCTTCCGTCGAGCCGATGTCGGGCTTTGCCGCACCTTCACGCACGACCATGCCGATGCGCGAATCGGCCAGCTCGACCCGCGATCCGGGAATGACCTTGCCTTGCTTGATCAGGTCGTCGAGTGCGTAGCCGACCATGATGACGACGTCCGCAGGCTCGCCACGCTCGAGCCGGTTGGGGATCGCTTCGGGCGATTTGCCCATCGACGGGCCGAGCGCGGTGTCGAGCGTGTTGCCCGTCTGGGAAGCGAACCTCGGGCCGAGCACCTTGTACGCAGCGGTGAAGCCCCCCGAGCTCATGACGTGCAGGTCGGCGGCCTGCACGTTCGCCGCAGCGGCCGAGGTTGCGACGAGCGCTGCCGCGCAAAGTTTCAGAAGCAGGTTTCTCATGGTCGTGGTCGTGCTGGGTTGCGATGCGAGCGGGGGAAACGCATCAGTGCGCCGGCGTCAGTGTCACTGCGCGGCGGCGATAGAGCGCGAACGTCGCCAAAAGGGCGCACGCTGCGGCCAGGCTCATCCAGTAGCCGGGTGCGGCCTTGTCGCCGGTCATATGAATGAGCGCCGTCGAGATCGCCGGCGTGAAGCCTCCGAACACGGCCGTAGCGAGACTGTAGGCGAGCGAGAAGCCAGCAACGCGTACCTGCACCGGCATCACTTCCGTGAGCGCGACGACCATCGCGCCATTATAGATTCCGTACATGAAAGAGAGCCAAAGGAGGACGAGCAGCATGTTGACGAAGCTCGGCGCGTGAGCGAGCAGCGACAGGGCCGGGTATGCGGTCGCGATAGCGAGCACCGTCATGCCGACGAGGAGCGGCCGGCGGCCGATCTTGTCGGAGAGTGCCCCGCCGATCGGCAGCCACACGAAATTCGACACGCCGACACAGAGCGTCACGAGCAGACTGTCGGCGGTGCTCAGGTGCAGGACCGTCTTGCCGAAGGTCGGCGCGTAGACGGTGATGAGATAGAAGCTCGTGGTGGTCATCGCCACCAGCATCATGCCGGCGACGACGACGGCCCAGTTCTGGACCAGCGTGCCGAATACTTCTTTCATGCTCGGGCGATGCTGGCGCGCCTTGAACTCCTGCGTTTCCTCCAGATTGCGACGCAGCATGAAGATAAACGGCACGATCATGCAGCCGACGAAGAACGGTACGCGCCAGCCCCACGCGGCGATGGCCGGTGCGCTCAGCCACTGGTTGAGCGCAAAGCCGAGGCCCGCAGCGACGACGATCGCGACCTGCTGGCTCGCCGACTGCCAGCTCGTGAAGAAGCCCTTGCGGCCGGGCGTGGCCATCTCGGCGAGATACACCGACACGCCACCCAGTTCGGCGCCCGCCGAGAAGCCCTGTAGCAGCCGCCCGAGCAGCACGAGCGCGGGCGCGAGAAGTCCGATCGTCGCATAGCCCGGTACGAACGCGATCAGGATGGTGCCGCTCGCCATGATGGAAAGCGTAGCGATGAGGCCCTTGCGGCGGCCGACGTCGTCGATGTAGGCGCCAAGCACGATGGCGCCCAGCGGCCGCATCAGGAAGCCGGCACCGAAGACCGCGAACGTCATCATCAACGAGGCGAACTCGCTCCTGGCGGGAAAGAAAACGTTGGCGATCTGCGTGGCGTAGAAGCCGAACAGGAAGAAGTCGAACTGCTCGAGGAAATTCCCGCCTGTTACGCGGAAAACCGCGGCGGCCTTTGAATGTCTGGTCGAAAGGTTAGACGAGGGGTCCATCGAGGTGTCTCCTGAATTCTGGAACATACGCGGCGTTCCGGTCGATTGTGGCTTTCGCCATATTCGCCCGGAGCCGGCAAAACGATAAGTGCAATTTTCTGAACGATTGATGTTCTGTGGTTATCAATCGATGTCGAAGCCGCCGCGACCTTTCGTGCCGCGGCCTCGACTCAACTGGGAGTGGTCAGGGATCCGACGACCAGTTACGCGGCGGAGAGGGAGTGTCGCCGCCACCCGGTTACCCGCGAGAGAGCAAATTGACTTCGGTTGAGATCCTTACCCCATGTGAAGCCCACCATTCAGCGAGAAGTCTGCTCCAGTCGAAAAGGCCGCTTCATCGCTGGCGAGCCACGAGACAATTGAAGCGATCTCATTGGCTTCTCCGAGGCGCCCGACTGGAATGCTCTGGACGATGGCATCAAGCACTTCGGGACGAACGGCCCGAACCATATCCGTCCCGATGTACCCGGGGGATACCGTATTCACCGTGATGCCCTTTGTCGCGACTTCCTGGGCAAGCGCCATCGTAAAGCCATGAATGCCTGCCTTTGCGGTCGAGTAGTTGGTCTGGCCGAACTGTCCTTTTTGTCCATTCACGGAGGAGATGTTGATGATGCGCCCCCATCCCCTTCCGACCATCCCGTCGATGACCTGCTTGGTCACATTGAAAAGACTGGTCAGATTCGTGGCAATGACTTCGTTCCAGTTCTCACGTGACATCTTGCGAAACACGCCGTCTCGCGTAATGCCCGCGTTGTTCACCAGCACATCGATCTCGCCGATCTCCTTCTTTACCTTGGCGAAGGCGACCTCAGTTGATTCCCAGTCCGCGACGTTGCCCTCCGAGGCGGTGAAGGAAAAACCGAGTGCAGCCTGCTCGGTCAGCCACCGCTCGCGACGCAATGAATTTGGCCCACAGCCGGCGACTACGGTAAATCCGTCGTTATGGAGCCGCTGGCATATTGCGGTTCCGATTCCGCCCATGCCCCCTGTTACATAAGCAATTCGCTGTGCCATTGTTGCCGCCTCCCATACGCTACGTTGGTAGATCGAAACGCTTTCAGGTACAGCTACGATGAGTCGCGTTTTACACGCACTCGAAAATCGCGTTAGAACTGTTGGACAACTCGCGAAAACCCGAAACTCATTGCTTTACATGCTGATACGGGCGCTTTGCATAACCATCCGCTCTTGCGCGAACGCGAGCGAAGCGAAGGCTTAAGGCGTTGCCCCTGGCGACGGGCCATGCTTTACAAACCCCCGGATTACCTCGGCTGCTCTCAGGTTTCCGCGCTCCTCCAGCTTCCTGGCGAGTGCGCGCGTGAATATTTTCAACTCCTCAGGTCCGTGCGCGGCCTCGAACTGAAGAAGGGTTTCCCTGATGGCTGCCTGCATGCTTTCTTCATGCATCATGCTTGCGATGTGGGAAGCACTTCGCGCCAGTTCCATATCATGCTCGATCAACCACTGCCTATCCGCCCTGTAGCGACCTGTCGTCATATCCGCACCTTTCGCACTAGTTGTTCGAGACGCGTTCTACTCGAATGTCGACGGGAAGCCAGAGCTGTTCACGCCTATTGGTTCACTCAAAATTGCTCCGACCGCAGCGAATCGAATTCGTCGCGGCAAAGATCGCTGAATCGGTTGAGAATGTCGATCGAGCCATCGGCGAGCATTTCGCGCAGTTCGAGGAAAGTTTTCTCCGGGGCATCATAGGTGTCCACAATCTTTCGCCCGATCTGATCGGCTTCAATGGAAACCTCGGTGGAGGATTGGACACGCATGCGACTTATCTTCGCGAACAGACTGACGAGTGCGGTAACGTCCGGCTCTTTGTGCTGTAGCGCGTGGACATAGCATTGCGATGCCTGCTCGATGAATTCTCTATAGAGGTCCTGTCGGCGGATGCGGTCGTGCGCGAGCCACTCTGCCCTTGCCTGCGTTCGTTGAGTAACAAGAGATGTCAGGCCGCCAATCGCTGCACCGAACAATGCCGCTGTAGCTGATAAGAGTGTTGCATTCATCGTATTCAATTGGCGACGGGCCGCCTGCCCTCCAATATGTTTGCCAGGACATTGCAGGTCCACGTGCAGTCGGTCGGCAGCGGCATGTGATCCAAAAGCGGTAAGCGCCCCGCCTTCACACTTCCTTCTGTGGTACGCGCACACTCGCGACTGCGCGCCTGGCATGCGACTCCGCCATGACACGCTCTCTACCGGGACACCAGCAAAGACTGTTAATGACATTAGATTCAATATTGATCGTTATGTCAATTATTCGCAAGAAACTCGACCCTCTCAAGAAATCAATTTTCTGAGTGTCTGCTGCATCATTGGTGTTCCCGGACAACCTGTGGGCGAGTGGCACTGCCTTCACTAACCTCGAAAAACGCCGCGGCGTGATCGATAAACGCTCTAACCTTCGCTGGCAACATCGCGCGCCCTATATACGCCAGCCGGACCTCCGCCGCGGTATCCGCGATCTCGAAGTCTTCCAGCAGTCGAATGAGTCGTCCCGACTTGATGTCTTCTTCCACGAGCGCGATGGGAAGCAAACCGATGCCCAATCCCTCCAGAATGACGTCGCGGTTAAAGATCGGATTGTTCGACGATATCTCGTAGTTGATCGGGACGGCGATCTTCTCCTCTCCTGTCCGAAACGTGACAAACGGCTTGTGCATTGACGGCGGAACCGTCACGAATGCATGTTGCTCGAGATCAGCAGGATGCCGTGGCCGAGGATGCGTGCCAAGGTAAGCTTCCGTTGTCACGATGACGAGCGGTAACCGCTGCAGAAGCCGTGTCACTGCCAGATCCGTCGCCAGCATGAATGGCAGCACGATACCCAGATCGTAACCGTCGGCCGTCAGGTCAACTGGCCGCTCAGTCAGCGTGATATCGAGAGTGACATTTGCGTGTTTCCGTCTGAACGACGCAATCAACGGCGGCAGCCACGTCAGGGCGGCCGTCGTGTGCGCAACCAGTCGTAACACTCCCGTCGGTAGCCGGCCGTGGTCCGCGGCGCTCGCTTCCATGCAATCCAGATCGTCGAGGACGCGGCAACACCCGTCGTAGAAGCACTCCGCAGCTTCCGTCAACGAAAATTGTCGAGTCGACCGGTGAAACAGTCGCGCCCCGAGGCGCTTTTCCAACGACGCAATCGCACGGGAGACGACCGAGGGTGACAGGCCCATCATTTCGCCAGCTCGCCGAAAGTTTTTGACTTCGACGATGGTGCGGAAAAGGCGCAAACTTTCGATATATTCCATCGTTGAGATAAACCAGGTGTCTCTGTTACGGCATTGCCGGTCGCGCTGAGGACATCGTCTTGTGACGTCTGAATCGCGAACCGATGACTACGGACCGCGAACCTGGCCTTTGACCGTCTGCGTGTTGCACATCCTGACGAACTGAAGCCCATCAGACAGGCTCATCAGAGCGACCGCGAACGCATCAGCGCCTCCAGGCCATAGCCTGTCGGCATCAGGCACGAACGTCCGCAAGCAGTTGCTGATATGGAAGAGCGTCTCGTGCCGCAATACATCAAGACGCTCCCCGAACAAATTATCTTGACGCGCGAGAAGTTGCGCTTCGATCCAAAGGGGGAAGCAATCGCTGTCAAATTCCCCATTGCCGTAGCAGGCGATCGCGCGTGCCAGCATCTCTTTGGGCGTGCCGCCCATTTCAATGAAGGCCTGCATGTTCTCGCGGGCCAGAACTGCGTCGCGCTGCAACAGCTCAACCAGCACGTCCCGTTTGCCGCGGAAGTTCGAGTAGAAGGCTCCGCGTGTGTAACCCGCCGCCCCGGCAATGTCCTCCACGCTCGTAGCGGCCACGCCCTTCTCAAGGAAAACGGTTCTCGCAGCGTCAAAGAGGCGCTCGCGGGTCTGCCGCTTCCTTTGTGCGTGTGTCAAACGTTCGTGCTTCATGATGTAGCGCTGGCGAGCGACGCCTTCTGCGTTCACCGGAACCGAGGCGCGCCAGCGGCGGGTTCTCAATGAGTCAACACACGTTCGGATCGCTCTATTTGTATATTACACTCACTTCTGATTTTTTAGTCAATTATAAAATTGAGGGCGTGAGCGAAAGAGATAGTGGCGTCAGGCGGCCTCGACTTCATTGGTCGACCGGGCGAGTTCGATCTCGCCCAGATAGACGCTTTCGCCCAGCTGACAGTCACGCGACGCATCGCCGAAGTCATGGCGTACCTCGATTCGATAGCGCCCGCTGTCTTTGGCCAGTCCTGCGAACCGAAAGTCGCCAAACGCGTCGGTGACGGTATCGGCAACCTTCTGGCCGCCCGTATACAACGCGACTGCGGCCGAAGCCACGCACTCGTCTACCTGCCCCACCCGTGCGCTGACGCTGCCGCCAATAAAGCAGGTATCCCAGCGTTCGAGGCCGCGATACCACACCCGGGGCTTTGTCTTGAGTTTGGGCTCCAGAACCCTGAGCCCTTCGCGTCGCGCTTTGTGTGCCATTGCAGCGTCATCGAGCCTGATGGTTTCGAAAACACCGGTAGGACATGACTGCCCGCATCGCGGCTGTTGCCAACCCTCGTCCAGCAGATGCGCGTCGAAGATCCAGATCTGTGGCAGTTGCAGTGCCTCGTTCCAGACGATCGCCCTGTACGGACAGGCTTTCACGATGTCCTTTCTGCCCCTGGCCTTCTCTGGATCGATGATGACGATACCGTCGGCGCGTTTGCGGATCGCATCGCCACCCACTCGCATGCATGGCGCGTCGTCACAGTGATTGCACATGACCGGCAGGTACGTCGTCTCGACCATGTGCGAGTCGCCCTGGACCCGGCGCAGGATGCGGATGGGGCTTTCGGCATCGACCGCTGCGGGTGCCGCGTACCCGGGAAAGTCGTTGCCCACGTGCTCGTCTCTCGCAGCGATCACGCAGTTCTGGCAGTTCTCACATTGCCCGACGTTGATAACCAGATTCCACTTGCTCATCGTGTGCTCCTCATGCTGCGCGGCCGAGCATGAACGCGTCGGCGCCTTTCCACTTTTCGACCTGCACGAGGCATGAATTCGGGCTCATACTGCTTGTCCCGGCCGTCTGGGGCCGATCAGGCGTCAGCATGTTCATGCAGCCGCCGATCTCGACACGCTCACCGGCGATTTCGATGAGCTGGAATTCAGCGCTCGCCTCGTATGACTTCACGACGCCGACGGCCACCAGTGGCGACACGTCAGCCGCACAAATAACCGCGCCGCGGTCGTTGAAGACCTTGACGAGATCGCGATGGGCAATGCCCCGGGCCGCCGCGTCGGCGGGGCCGAGCCGCAGCAGCCAGAAGCGATGCCCACCGATCAACGCGCGATGATCGTCGATGCTGTTGACCGACGAATGCTTGCCGTCGCAATGAGTGTGGAAGCTGTACCGGCTATGAGTCGCAATCAGTTGCAGCGGATAGCGCTGGGCCAGCTCGCTGCGCAGCCCCTCCCACGACGGGATATACCGGTTCAGCGGCGGCCGCTCGGGGTTGTCGGCGGTGTGCCGCTTCAGCAACTCCGGCACGAACTCGAGCTTGCCGCTAGGCGTCTGCAACCCCATGCCGAACTTTTCGGCGTATTGCGAGGGCATCGGATGCGGTTCCTGCAGATCCTTGCGACGACCTTCCGCGAACCAGCGCATGTCCACCGGATGGCGCAGTTCGGGCTTTTCGGGCGGGACGACAAAATAGCCTTTGCGGCAGAAGTTGCGCCATGAAATGTGATCCGGCAGATCCGACGATTCGAATACCCTCTTGACCCAGTCGAGTTCGCCGCATCCTTCGGTGAACACGCCGCCGAGCCCGAGACGGGTCAGAATCGCTGTGAAGATGTCATAGTCGGAGCGGGACTCGCCCAGCGGCTCGATGCATTTGTGTTGCATCATCACCATGCGGTGATTGACGGTGTTGAAGCCGTGATGCGCATACCCGCCCGAATTCGACCATTCGCCAATATCCCATCGTTCCAGGGACGTGCACGCCGGCAGAATGATATCGGCGAACTGCGCCTCGCCCTCCATCCAGATCGACTGATTGACCACGAACTCGATGCTGGGGTGCCGGTAGGCGTCGGCCCAGCGTCCGGATTTCGTGACCGTGCTGAAAGCAGATCCGCCATAGCGATAAATCATGCGGATCGGCGAATAGCCGGGCATTGGATAAGTAAACGGCGCGAACTGCGCTTCCTGAGACATACCGTCCCACAGGTATCCCGTTGCATGACCGTTGATGATGGCGTCGGGTAGCTGCTGCCGCGGAACCATCTGCTTGACGGGATTCATGGTCAGAATGTGCGGCATTCGCTGATAGTTGTTCACCGCATTGGCGGTCCACGCGAGATCACCGGACATGCCGCCGTCCGCGTAGCCCGGGAAATAGAAGTGCAGGTCGTGCGGAGCGCCGAGCTCCAGACATCCGAAATTGACGCCCGGTTTGCCCCATCCCTGCATGGCCATCATCATGATCATGCAGCGCGCCCACTGCGCCCCGGTCGCGCCGCGTCCTGCGCCGCCGAACCCCGCACCTGTCATACCGACCGCGAGATAGACCTTCTTCTTTCCCCAGAGGCGCGCGAGCGCCCGCACATCTTTCGCCGGCACGCCAGTCTCGGACTGCTGCCATTCGGGAGTCTTCGGGACCCCATCGGATTCCCCCAGCAGATAGGCGCGCCACTCATCGAAGCCGGTCGTGCGGGTCGCAACGTAATCCTCGTCGTACAGACCCTCCACGACCCAGACGTGCATGATGGCGGTCGCGAGGGCCGCGTCGGTTTGCGGACGCACGGGAATCCAGCGCCCACCCAGCAACTGTGCGGTCGGATTGCAGTGCGGATCGATGTGAACAAACTCGATACCCAGTTCCTTGGCCCATAGCCGCCGCGGCGTGCCCTCGAATCCCGCATATGCCCCGTTGGTGCTTTCCGGGTCGCACGACCAGAAGACAATCATTTCCGCTTCCCTCAGGCAGTCTTCGATGCCGCCATAGCCTGACGGAACGCCCACGCGCATCGAATTGCCAAAGTGATGCATCGCGCCCCAGTACCATCCTTCCCAGCTATCCGGGTTCGCAGCCACCCGGGTGAAGCCAATCAGGTTGGCAAAGCGCGTTAGCGCGCTCAGGTAGTAGCCGACATTGCCCCACTGGTGATGAGACGACATCGGGAACGTAATCGAACCGGGACCGTGAACGCGTTTTTGCCGGTTAATTTCTTTGGCGACGATGTCAAGGGCCTCGTCCCAGCTAACGGGTACATAGCCCGACTTGCCGCGGTTCTGCGGATTGCGTTCCCCGTCGGGATCGAAATCGACCCGCTTCAATGGACGAAGAATGCGCTTGTCCGAATAGACAAGCGACTTGATCGCCAGCGCGTGCGGCGCAACGAGGCCTCGCCGTGGCGGGCTGAAGCGGCGCCCGCGTGCCTCTATCTCCCAACTGGCAGCATCCTTGTCGTCCAGATCGACAGGCGTCACCCGAACGATGCGATCCTCCTTGACGTAGACGAACAGCGGCCCGCCGTTCGTACAGGTGGTGTACCGGCGCGTGCCATCTCGCATCGGCGTGCCCATCGGCAGGCCGATGGTTTGCATCATGCTGAGCGTCTGCATGAACCACACCAGCAGTTCATCGTCGCCCTCCGTCACGACTTTGAAGTTCTTCGCCGCATGAATAATGTCGGCATGATCCTGGCGCGGAGAAAGGAACTCGAGGGCCGTGGCGACGTCCTTGAACAGCATGCTCACTTCCGCATCCTGATACGAGCATGCTCGCGACCGGATGCGACCGTTCCTGATCTCAATGAGGCGACCGAGGCTCCGATCCATCAACCCGATCCAGGCAACCAGGTCTCGCTCCTTGAGGCGTTCACGATAGTCGGGGAAGCGGCGCGCCGTCAGAGCGAGTACCTTCGGCAGCGCGAACAGAATCGATTTGAGTACTTGTCGCTTCATCGTTTCATCCGGAATGACACATCGCTGCAGGGAGAAAAAACAAACGCATGCTTGACCGTAGCTACGTCCAGACACGCGTCAACTGCTTGAACCGAAGGGTCGCTTTCAACCTCTGTGCTGTGCATTGAAATCTCTAATGGTGAAACTCTGCCACCCTCGCAGGCGTCCGCGTGGGACGTCGCTCGTGTTCGGTTAGAACGTGTAGGCGACATTCAGGAAGACATTGACGGGATTGATCCGGATCGTTGACCGGGAAACGATTTGCGTCCCGTTCGCCGTCGTCCCGTCCAGTGTCAAGTGAGTCTTTACGGGAACGTAACCGACACTGGCTCCAACGGACCAGTGGTTTGAAATTGCGTAGTACGCACCGAGTTCGAATACCGGATTCCATGACGAACTGAGTGATGCGTGCGCAGACCCGCCTGGACCGAGGCTGTCAGTGACAAACTGACTGTTGGTCGTGCGAACCTGTGTGAACCAGGTGTAGTTCACGCCTACCCCGACAAAAGGTCGGAATTTCGATTGGGCGTCGAGCAGGTGGTAACGAAGAACGATAGCGGGCGGCATCGGCCGCGTCGAGCCCAGGGTGCCATACTTCGCGAGCGCGCCATCACCGTCCAGATTCACTGTCAGCGGGAGCCCGATCAACGTGGCAACGCCAATGTGATCGGTGACGTAGTACTCGGTCGTGATCCCCAGCGTATCCGTGGGCGTCGCGTGCGCTCCGGAACCCGGTAGCTGCTGATTCACCGTCATTCCGCCCACGCTTTCCACGGTGAGCGGCGTTGCGCTGCTTTGCGGCGCGACGTGAAGCCACCCTGTCGCCACGGTAAAGCTCCCAGCGGTCTGGGCGTTTGCAGTAACGGCAAGCGCAGCCGAGCAGATACAAACCGCCAGACCGGCGCAGCGAATCGTTCTCCTGTCATTCCTCACGTGTCTTCTCCTGTCTCTTAGGCCGGGATTTTTTGCTCGCACAGTTGTCACGTTCCGCTCAAATGAATGAACGGCACTGCGTTGTGTCGGCATTCATCTGTTTTAATCACAACCGGTAATGTCCGGCCAGTGTGTTATGTAGTCCTGCTAAGTTAAATGGGACCATTCTCTGACCTCTCCGATCTTTCCCTCCTTAGCGCTGCCTTCTGAACCGAAACAGAAATCGTCCAGTTGCAGGGTCCGCGGTCTTTCTTGCTGTTAGCGTTGCCTTATGATCGTCAGGCCCCTCAGTAAACGCGCAGCGTATGCGCGTGAACGCGCTTAGCGTGTCTCGATCTGCTTAGTGCTCTTACTGTCGCCTGCCAGACCTGCCGACGCAGACAGCGAAAAGGAGAAAGGAAAACGCCCTAGCGTAGTGCGCGCTAGCTCTTCTGATTCGGCACCGGGGAGATCGACGTGAACTGCAATCCCACGTGACGTGTCATCTGCAACGTTCACGGTCGCATTACTGACGCCAGCCTCGACGAGTGCCGACCGTAACGCGTCTGCCACTTCTCTGCGCTTCAGCGCCGGCTTGAATATCTTGCCGACGGCCGTCAGCGGCATCGAATCGACGACCCGTATGCCCTTCGGAAGCGCGGCGCGCTCGTTGATCCCGGCACGCAGAAACTCGGCAAGCTCCGCTTCGGTTGCGGCGACGCCGGGCTTGAGCTGGACATAGGCGACAGGCAGCTCGCCCGCGTGCATATCGGGACGCCCCACCGCAGCGGCAATCTGGACTGCCGGATGACGATGCAGTGCTTCCTCGATTGCCACAGGGTCGATATTGTGTCCACCTCGGATAATCAGTTCCTTCTTCCGCCCGGTGAGCCAGAAGTATCCGTCGGCATCACAGCGCCCCAGGTCTCCAGTATTGAGCCAACGTTCGCCGTCGCCGAGGTCTGTCCAGATTCCGCTGTCCTGCTCGGGCCTGGAATAACCAACAAACACATTTGGCCCGGAAATCACCAACTGGCCGACTTCATCGCCCGCGCAGTCCCGTACATACCGTCCCGCTTCGTCCACCATCACGGCCTTCATTGCCTGGCCAGGCAGGCACAGACCAATCGAGCCCACCCTGCGCTCTCCAAATGGCGGATTGACGCTGCTGACGCAGGCGCCTTCAGTAAGCCCGTAACCTTCCAGGATGCGAATCCCTGTACGAAGCTCGAAACTGCGAAACAGCTCGACCGGCATCGGCGCGGCGCCGCACAGGCCATACTCGAGCGAGCTGATATCGTTCTCTCCAACTGGAACCTCCAGCAGCGAACCATAGAGCGTCGGAACAGCGCTGAAGAAGTTAATGCGGTAATGCTCGACTATTTCCCAGAAGCGCTTCACAACGCCCTCACCCCGATAGCCTTGCGGCGTGCCGAGGACGACGTGGGCACCACGCGAAAACGCCAGCAGTCCTGTCACCATCACAGCGTTGACGTGAAAAAGTGGCAGCCCGCAAAATATTGTCTTACCCGGGCCGATGGTTTCGCCAAAGAATTGCCCCGCATTCCATGCATTGGCCACTTCGTTGTGATGCCGGCGCATGGCAATTTTCGGTAGTCCGGTGGTGCCGCCCGTGCAGAAGCAGGACGAAACATCATCGATGCTCGGTCGACGTGAGCCGTTGAGCACGACCCCGGACTCGCTCGAGTGAGCGGACGCGAAATCGTGAATCCGAAGCTGCGCCGGAACCACGCTTCGCATACCACCCTCGCCATGCAGCCTGGCGTTCTCACCACGCTGCAGCATCCGTGACGCAAATCCCCTTTCGCCAGGAATCCGGTCGGCCAGGTTGACGAGCACCAGGTCCCGCAATGCGGGGACGCAATGCAATACCGGTTGCACTTTTTGCCACAGTTCAGTCCCAGCCCCAGGAAATGGCGCGAGGGTGACGAGCACACTGGCGCCGGAGGCATTGAGCAGTTCGCCTATTGCATCGCTTTCGAGCAGCGGATTGATCGCGCAGACAATCCCCGCTGCTTCTCCTCCCCAGATCACGAAATGCGTTTCCGGGAGATTCGGCAGCAAATAGGCAATGACCGTGTCCTTTTGCACGCCCAGTCGCGAAAACATGTTGGCAGTGCGCGTGATATCTCGCACCAGTTCGCCGTACGTCCAGCACTCGGGGCTGCCATAGTCGTCGGCTGTCAGGAAGAAAGAGAGCGCGGGCGCCGATGGATTGATGGCGGCGCCCCGGCGGATCATTTCGTAGGTACTCGACGGAAGATCAGCCAGTTGCCCCTGTGCTTCGACAGCAAGGACGTCCTGCGCGTTCGCGACGTCTTTCATGCTGCCTCTTCGACAACGAGGTTACGTTGCGTGCCCAGATTGATGGAGCGGTCGTAGCTGACGATCTGTGCCTCGACAACGTCCCCGATCTGAAGGTACTGCGGCCTGTCCTCCTGCATCTTCAGGAAAAGCCGCCACTTCTCCGCTTCAGGCAACTGCGCGGCAGCGCGTTGCTTCTCAGGTGAAGGAATGCTCAGTGCACAACCGGAGGGCGTACCCGTTGCGAGCAGGTCACCGGTGCGCAGGTCCTGTACGCCAGACAGCTCAGACAGTGTCTCTGCGGGGCCATAGACCAGCCCGGCAGTCGTGTCATTCTGGCGCACGGTTCCGTTGACTGTCAGCGTCAGCACGAGCTCTTTCAACTTTGGCATGTCTTGCTTCTCGAGCAGGCAAAGATAAGGACCGACAGGACCAAAGGTCCGGTAGCTTTTGCCCTTGTAGAACTGCATCTGCGGAATCTGGATATCGCGCGCGGAGTAGTCGTTGACGATCACCGCCCCGGCAATGTACTCATGCAGGTTTTCGTCGGTGATCGTTTCACGGGACGTGATATCGCGTTTGAGGACGAGTCCGAGCTCGATCTCATAGTCGAGGAAGCGCACCGCGTCTGGTTTCACGACGGCCGAGTTGGCCGCAACGATGCAACTCGTTGCCTTCGTGAAGATCATGTTGAATTTCTTCACGTCCGGGTCCATGCCCGACTCGATCATATGTTGGCGATAGTTCGCGCCTTGACATATGAACTGCTGGTCGGTGGTCACAGGCGATAGCCACTGTACTTTTGCTTCGGGAATCGACGGTCCGTTGAGCGTCATAAGCCGCTCTACCGGATTGGCTGCGATAAATGCGCCTGTCGAGCTGAACTCGCCGGGAATCGGCGTGATGACGCCATCCGCGACGACACCCCACTGGGCGCGCCCATCATGAAGGTAATGCAGGACGTGAATTGCCATTGCAGAATGCTCCGGAGTCTGTGAATAGGGTGTGATTCAGGCAAAAAGCTTTGCCAGCGTCCGCAACTTGCTCAGCGTCAGGTCAGGGCTGCGGCGTAGATTTCTGACAAGCGCCACCATGCTCGCGAACGTGAACCTGGGTTTCGTGAAACTGCGCGGCATGGTTGGCCCCCATTGAGCCATCGCCTCGCGGCTTACGGCGTGAATGCCGGTCGGCTCGTTGGCGGTGAACAGGTCGCCGTCGCAGTAGTGTTCGTGCTTGTCGCCCCACGGGTCCTGCCAGTAGTCGAAAATCTGGCTGCCGAGGATATGTCGGCCGATACCCCAGGCGTGCGTCCAGCCCTTATCGCGCAGTACGCGCTGCCCCATACCGACCGCGTCCGCGTCGATGAGCTCGTACGCGCTGTGGCTGTACGTCGCCGCAAAGCCCTGGGCAAGCGCAAGTGTGTGATGATCGGCCGGCCTGTCGCCGAGATCCAGGCGCATGAACGCGACAGCCGGCGACCCGTCGGGAAGCACCTGGACATCGCTCGGGATAAAACCGAAATGGCGCGTGTACCACGCACAAGTCTCCTGATAGTCGGCGAGTTCGAGCACGACATGCCCCAGCCGGATGACTTCCGGGGCATTTTCGGGCGGTCGCTGCGTACCGTTGACCCGGACGGTGGCATCGACGGAATTGAAGGGCAGCGGTAGCCGATGCGGCAAGCTTGACGCTGGCGCCTGGCCCCATACCGCTTCGATAGCGAACCCGGACGGGTCCGTGAGTCGCACCACGTAGCCGCCGCCCGGCAGCGCAGAGCGTTCGACCTCCGATGCATCAGGCAGCTTTGCGAGCGCATCGAGCTCCGCCCGGCCGCCGACTTGCAAGCCAAATCCGACAAACCGCGCTTTCGATGCCCTACGCACTACATAACAAAAATGCGAAGGTCCGGTGCCGCGCAAAAGCAGCATCGCCTCGTCCCGCGATACGGTTTGAAGCCCAAAGTCATTGAGAAAACGCTCGGCTTGCTCGAGATCTGACCGATCGAATACCAGATAGGCCAATGCGGTCGCCTTCGCCGTCGGATGGGGGTGACGAGCCGGTTGTGAAGTAGTCAGTTTCATGGCGGAACGTAATCAGGCGGTTGCGGTGGCCGATGCGGATTCGAGAGATGTCGCGCCGACGGTGCGATAGAGCGGAACGCCAGCCGCTGGATCGCTGGCGGCCTTCCACGGGCGGCAATTCACCGACGCGCAATGGATAGCGGGTCCCGGTGCCGGGATGGGCAGACGGATAACGTGATGCAGGCCGCCTGGCGCGGCGCCATGTCTGATTGCTGTCTCCACAGTCACTCCATCAGTTCTAGTTAGATCGGTCTACGAGGCCGTTGATGACATTAAACTCATGACTGATCGTTTTGTCAATATAGACGTTCGAATCTATACTGCGGAATATGACCAGATCAGGATCCATCATGACGACCACGACAAATCGCCGGGCAGTCAAACGTGCCACGGTTGCAGCATCCGTCGCCCCTCCCCCCCTTGTCGAAGAACGGGAGCCGCGCGGTGCACGCCGCAAGCGTGAGACGCGTGCCCGTCTGCTCGACGCCGCCCTGAGGCTGATGGCGGAAAAAGGCATGGAGGGCGTGGCGATCAACGAAATCACCGAGGCCGCCGACGTGGGCTTCGGCTCGTTCTACAACCACTTCGAATCGAAGGAAGCGATCTACGCGACGCTCGTCGACAACGTTTTCGAAGAGTTCGCGAACATGCTTGACCGCCTTTCGGTGGGCATTTCCGACCCCGCCGAGGTGGTCGCGGTCTCCGTGCGCCATACGGTTCTGCGCGCGCGCACTGATCCTGTCTGGGGACGTTTTCTGATACGCGAGGGTTTTTCTGCCCGCGCGATGAGTCGCGGCCTCGGCCAGCGGCTGCTGCGCGACATCGGCAGTGGCATTGCGGCCAAGCGGTTCGCCGTTGCCGACCCCTTTATCGGCTTTCTTGCCGTGGGCGGAACGGTTCTCTGCGCCATCGCGGCCGAACTGAACTTCGTTGTGCCGGGCGCAAGCGCCGCGGGCGTGCTGAAGGAGCTCGGCTTCAGCGGCGAGCACTTTCCGGAGCGCACGGCCGCGATGTTGCTGCAAACGCTCGGGCTAAAACGCGCGGAGGCGGAAAAGATCGCCGCGCGCCCATTGCCCGTCGTGGACGAAGCTGTCGACGAAAACTGAGATCGGTAAGCCGAACAGCTAGCGCTCGAAGCGCGCAGCTGCCCCGTTGGCTGCCGTTTGCGGGCTGTCCCCGGATTGCGGGCAAGCGAGCGGCGTCTTCTCCGCTCCGCGCGATGCCCCCGCAGTCAGCAATCGACTGCCAGTCGGCCTCGCAGCGAGGCCGCGCACGACCTCGGCAATTTGCCCGGCGACGGCGCCTATCGCATGACGATGGCCGACCACAATCGCCTGATATCCATCCGCCACGGGCTCGCTCACGACGCTGTGACAGGTCAATGTATCGGCGCCTGGCGACGTGCGCACAGCCCATACGACGTCAACCAGCACATGTGAGCCAGGCCAGGATTCGAAGCGCTGGACGTCGACGGCAACCTGATACACGGGGCTGTCCTCATCGCGCATGACCGTCTGTGCGCCCGCACCGCCGGCCTGCTGGCTCACGCCCGCAATCAGCGCATAGCGGAGTTCGTCCGGCAGGGACGACGCCCAGCGATCATCCTCCAGCACCTTGACCTGTGTTGCGTCGACCTGCACCACGAGCTGACTTCGCGCGACGGCGGCCGGCACCCGAACCGGGCGTATATCTATCCGCAACGAAGGGCTTGCTTTGCTGCTCGCCATCGTCTGTGGCGCGTCCGGTCCGAGCGTGTAATAGCGCGTAGCCGGCGAAGCACACGCCGTCAGAACGGCCAGGCCAATGGTGCTCACGGTCTGCGCCATCGCGCGCCACGAGGCGGGTTGCATCAGGTTCATGGCGTGTCTCCCTTCTTGCCGAACAGCAGTGCCTGCGGATGACGCTCCAGGTAATCGGCGAGCGCATTGAGCGACTGCAGCGTGCGCGTTAGCTGCTGCATCGCATCCTGAACATCCGACTGCATCGGCGCGGCTTCGCGCAGCGTCGATTCCGCGGTGCTGAATGTCTTCTGGGCCGCAGCCAGCGTGTCACGGGCTTGCGGTACGACTTCCGTGTCCATGTGCCCGAACAGCCGGTTGGCGTTTTCCAGTGCGCCATTCAGGTTGGCGCCGATCCGGTCGAACGGCACCTGGTCCAGCTTTCTGGCGATGTCCGCCACCTGCACCTGGAGTTCGTCGAGCGTATTCGGTACTGTCGGAAGTTCGATTGGACTGCGACGCACATCGACGCTCGCGCGAGGCGCCTTCGGGAACATGTCAAGCGCAACGTAAAGCTGGCCCGTTATCAGACTCCCGGTCCGTAGCTGCCCGCGCAGGCCCTCCATCACCAGGTGCTCCAGCAATTCGTGACCGCCTGGCGTGTCCGGCGCGGGCAGCGCGTCGCTGGAGCGCCGGCTGAGCCGGTCCGGATAAAGTGCCATCGACACCTTCATGCTGAAGCTCTTTTGCGCGTCGTTGTACTCGATGCCAATGTCGGTCACCTGCCCCAGCACGATCCCGCGCAGATCGACGGGTGCCCCGACGGACAACCCGCGCAGCGACTGATCGAAGCGCATCACCACATTGAGCGGCTGGCCGTCTGGCTCGCGCATGGCGTCGGCTTCGTCCGCGGCAAGCCGGAACACGGCCTTGTCGGCAGCGGGCTCGCCGGCGTCCTGCCCCGCCGGAGACTGAAACGCCAGGCCGCCGACAACGACCGTCGCCAGCGACTGCGTATTGAGCTTCAGACCGCTCGAATCGAGACGCAGATCGACGCCGCTCGCATGCCACCACCGCGTATTGGCACTGACGTAGCGGTCAAACGGCGCATTGACGAAGACATTCACGATGACCCCTGCACCGCCGGGATCGAGCGAGAATCCGACCACCTGACCTGCCTGGATACGATGGTAGAAGATGGGTGCGCCGATATCGATCGAGCCCAGCGACTCGCCCCGTAGCGTGTACTGATGCCCCGGCTGTCCGGTCGTGACGATGGGCGGGTTCTCGAGACCCAGAAACGCGGTCTGGCTTGTGGTCGAGCGCCCGATGTCCACGCCGATATACGCGCCCGAGAGCAACGTGCCGAGGCCCGAGATGCCGTTTGCGCCGATGCGCGGGCGCACCACCCAGAACCGCGTGCCTTGCGTCGCGAATTTCCCGGCGTCCTTGTCCAACTGGACGCTCACGAGGACGCGCCGCAAATCGCCAGACAGCCTGATGCCTTGCACCGTACCGATCTCGACGTCCTTGTACTTGACCTTCGTCTTGCCGGCTTCCATGCCCTCTGCGCTATTGAAAGTGACGGTTACGACGGGTCCCTTGTCGGCAATGGACCTGGCCACCAGCGCAACACCGATCAATGCGGAGATGAGTGGCACCAGCCAGATGAGGGATGGCAGCCAACGTTTGCGCGGCTTGAGTTCAGGAGGAGATAGATTGGAAAGATGCATCGTTCGAAATCGGTTTCAGGAATTCCGGTGTGTGAGGAGAGGCGCAGCCAGCGCTTCATCGTTCATCGTCGAGACGGGAGACAGCGCGGCATCCGCGTTGTCCCAGATGAGGCGCGGATCGAACTGATGCGACGCGAGCATGGTGAGGATGACCACCGCGGCGAAAGCGAGCGCGGCGGGCCCCGCAGTAACGACGGCAAACGAGCCGAAATGCACCAGCGTTACCGTCAGGGCAACGACAAAGACATCGAGCATCGACCATCGGCCAATGCGCTCGACAATCCGGTACAGACCTGCCCTTTCCCGGGCGCGCCATCCGGAACCTCGATGGGCGGCAACCGTGAGTAGCGTGAGAACCACCAGTTTGAGCATCGGCACCAGAACGCTGGCGACAAAAATGACGATGGCGAGTGGCCAGTCTCCAGACGTCCAGAAGTACGCGACTCCACCGAGGATGGTGTCATCTTCCTGACGGCCCAGTGACGTCGCGTGCATGATGGGCAGCAGGTTCGCCGGAATATAGGCAAGCGCGGCGGCAAGAAGCAGGCTGACCGTCCGTGTCAGGCTTTCCGGCCGGCGTTCATGCAGCATGTGCCGGCATCGCGCGCAGTGCTGGTGGATCTGACTTTCGCCACGCGTCTGAACGAGACCGCAGGCATGACAGCCGACGAGTCCAGCACGTTGTGCCGTGATGGCGGACGACGCACCGGCCTTGCGCATTCGCACTGGACGCGTGAAACGCCCACGGCCTGAACTCACTCGTGACCAGCGAACCCGGGCCATTCGAGAAAGCGAAATTTCGTCACGGACGGCCCAGAGCCCGCTCGGGTCAAACGAGGCGACTATGCCCAGCATGACGGTGAGCGCGCCCCATGCGAACAGTCCAGGCCCAGGGACCACCTGGGCGACGGTGACCATTTTTACGATCGTCACCAGCACGCCGAGCATGAACACTTCAACCATGCCCCATGGGCGGACGAGTTGCACGACGCGCAACATCCCGTCGAACCGCGGCGCAAGCTTGCCGAGCCGAAGCGGCACCAGTACATATAGGAGTGCGAGCAGTTCGACCAACGGAAAAAGCATCGACGCGCAGAACACCACCGTCGCGACGACACGCATGTTGCCCGTCCAAAGCGTATGCACTGCGCCAAACAGCGTCGCCTCCGACGTCATGCCGTTGGCGTGCAGTTCGATCACGGGAAAAGACTGCGCTATGCAAAAGGTGATCAACGCGGCGAGCGTCACAGCGCAGATCCAGTCGAGCGACAGTCCGGCGCCAGGTAGCGCTGTCAGGTTCGCGCCACAGCGCGAACAGGTAGCGCGGTAGCCGCTGACACTGCGAGGTTTGCGAAACAGAAGATCGCATTCGTGGCAGACAATCAGTCTCTGATATTCCATGGAGAATCTAGCGGGAAATGCGGTTGCCTCCGCTGGTGCAACGCCTGCTTGCGGCGCTTGCCCCAGCGGGAACGATCGACTGGCCGTTATCACGAACACGCATTCATTGCGTAATCGCTGCCGTCTGCTGGGCGGCTGGCAATTCACCCATCGACTGGAACAGCGCTGCCGTATCGCTCATGCGCTGACCTGTGGCGCGCGTGGCGGCGATCTGCGCGTCGAGATACCGTGATTCACTGGCATGTGTCGCAGCCGAAGGCAGCGCACCCAGGCGATGGCGCGACGCGGTATCGTCGAATGCCGTGCGAGCGGCGTCTGCGGCTTCGTCCGTCGAGGCCAATGTCTGCGCGTCGTTATCCAGTGCAGCGAGCGAATTCGCCACGTCCTGGAACGCAGACAGCACGGTCGCCTTGTAGTGCAGCACGGCGGCGTCGTACGCGTCGATCGATGCGCGGCGCTGCGCGAACAGCGCGCCACCATGAAAGATGGGCTGCGACAGGCTGGCGCCGATAGCCCACAGTCCGCCCGCGCCGGAAAGCAACATCGGCCAGCTGAACCCGCCGCGGCCCATTGAGCCCGTCAGCGAGAGGCTCGGAAAGAGTTGGGCCGTCGAGGCGCCCACATCCGCGGCAGCCGCCTTGACGGCAGCGTCCGCTGCCTGGATGTCTGGGCGCGAGCGCAACAGGTCCGACGGCACGGCGACGGGCACCTGCCCGGGCAGCGACAGGCTGTCGAGGGCCGGCACGCTCGGCGCGTTGTCCGGCGTGCGGCCCATCAGCACGGCGAGCGCATGGATCGCGCACGCGCGTTGCTGGCGCAGCGGCGGCAACGTCGCCGCGATGGCAGCCGCGTCCTGTTTTGACGCAAGCGCCTGTGCGCGCGAGACGGAGCCTAGCGCGTAGCGCTGCTGGTCCTCATGCGCAGCATCGTTGGACACGGCAACGAGCCGTTCGGTAAGTGCGATCTGCCGGTCGAGCGCCGCCACATTGATAGCAGTGCCGACGATGTTCGCGGCAAGCGCGCGACGCGACGCCTCCAGCTCATAAGCCTGCACATTCACACGGGCCGCGCTCGCGGAGTTCGTGTACCGCGTCTGGCCGAACAGGTCGAACGTGTAATGCGCAAACAGCTGTCCGGCAAAAAAATTGTATTGGACCTGCTCGGGCCCAAGGCCCGGCACCACGGCCGTACGCGCGCGCTCGACCTGCGCGGCGCCGTCGATCGACGGCAGCGTCGATGCGCCGACCTGTGCGCGCAATTCCTCCTGCGCGGACGCGAGCGTACGCTGCGTCGCCGCGAGGGTCGGGCTGTTGTGCAATCCTTCGTCAACGAGTGCATCCAGGTCGGAGGACCCGTAGAGCCGCCACCATTGCGAGCCAGGCGTCGCGCCGATTTCGAAGGTCTGCGCAACACCACCTGCGGACACTGTCTTCGCCGGCTGCGCGTCGGCACCGTAATGCTCGGGCGCCGGCATGGCCGGTGGCTCGCCGCTCGGCCCGAACGAGCACGCCGTCATGGCGAGCGCCATAGCCGCGGCAGCCACGGATGTCTTGTAAGTCAAACTCATGATCAACCCTCGGTATGCTCGACGACGACCTGTTGCGCGCCGCGCTCGTCACGATGGACCCTGAAGCAGGTCGCATAGAGCGCGGGCAGGAAAAACACCGTCAGCAATGTGGCAACGGTGATGCCGCCCATGAGCGCGGTCGCCATCGGTCCGAAGAATCCGGAGCGAAGCAGCGGAATCAGTGCGAGCACGGCGGCGGCTGCCGTCAGCATGATCGGGCGGAAGCGCCGCGCGGTCGCCCCGATGATGGCGTCAAAGCGCGCGTGCCCCGCTGCGATGTCCTGATCGATCTGATCCACCAGAATCACGGAGTTACGCATGATGATGCCGAACATCGCGATCACGCCCAGCAAAGCGACGAAGCCAAACGGCTTGCCGAAAAGCAGCAGGGCCGCTACCACGCCAATCAGGCCCAGCGGCGCGGTCAGCACGACGATGAACGTGCGCGCGAAGTTCTTCAGCTGGATCATCAGAAGCGTCAGCACCGCGATGATCATCAGTGGCATTTCCGCGTTGATGGACGTCTGGCCCTTGACGCTTTCCTCGACCGCGCCGCCCACCTCGATGCGATAGCCGACCGGCAATCTGGCGCGCGCAGCGGCAAGCGCGTGCTCGATGTTGCGCGTCACGTCGATGGCCTGCGCGTCGCCGCGCACGTCAGCCTGCACGGTGATCGTCGGCTGGCGATCGCGTTCCCAGATCACGCCGTATTCGAGCCCGTCGCGCACATGGCCGAGCGAGCCGAGCGGAACCGGGCCGTTCGGTGTGGGGACGGCGAGGCTCGTGAGCTTTGCAGGATCGACGCGCTCGCTTTTCGGCGCACGCAGATCGACATCGATCAGCTTGTCGCCCTCGCGATATTGCGTGACCGTGTAGCCGGACAGCGTCATCGCGAGGAAGCTCGACACGTCCTGCGACGTCACGCCGAGCTGGCGCGCGCGGTTCTGGTCGATCTCAAACGAGATTGAGCGCTCGGCCGGCTCATCCCAGTCGAATTGCACGTTGCGCGTACGCGGGTCGGCACGGACCTGCTCCGCGACCGTCTCGGCGATCGAGTGCACCGTTGCAATGTCGTCTCCGCTCACGCGGAACTTGATCGGGAAGCCGACGGGCGGCCCGTTCTCGAGTCGTGCGACACGCGTGCGCTCGCCGGAGAAGTCCATTTCCAGTTTCGCGTCGAGCCAGTGCATCAGCTCCTCACGTGCCTCGACGTCCTTCGCGGTGATGACGAACTGTGCGAAGTTCGGCTGTTGCAATTGCTGGTCGAGCGGCAGATAGAAGCGCGGCGCACCGGTGCCAACGAAGTCGACGTAATGATCGATGCCAGGCCTGCCGTGCAGGACTTTTTCGAGGCGTTGCGCTTCACGCAGGGTGGCCTGATACGAGGCGCCTTCCGGCAGCCTCAGATCGACCAGCAGTTCTGGCCGCTCGGAGTTCGGGAAAAACTGCTGCGGCACGCGCGTGAACGCAATCATGGCAAGCGCGAACAGGCCGCCGGTGACGCCGAGCACGACCCAGCGCCGCTCGATGCACCATGACACCCAGCCCGACAGGCGGCGGTAGAAGCCCGTGTCGTACACCTCCTGCTCATCGCCATGGCCCGCGCCAGCATGAGCCTTGCGCTCGGGCAGCATATGAAAGCCCAGCAGTGGCACCAGTACGACCGCGGCGAACCACGAGACGATCAGCGCGATGGCCGACACCTCGAAGATCGAGCGGGTGTACTCACCCGTACTCGATTTTGCGAGCGCGATCGGCAGGAAGCCCGAGACCGTTACCAGGGTGCCGGTCAGCATCGGAAACGCGGTGCTCGAATAGGCAAATGCTGCCGCGCGCATCCGGCTCCAGCCCTGCTCCAGCTTCACCGCCATCATTTCGACCGCAATGATCGCGTCGTCGACCAGCAGCCCCAGCGCAAGCACCAGGGTGCCGAGCGACACCTTATCCAGACCGATGCCGAACAGATGCATGCACAGCGCTGTCACGGCAAGCACGATCGGAATCGTGATCACGACCACCATGCCGGTTCGCAGACCGAGCGACACCAGGCTGACGACGAGCACGATCGCCACGGCTTCTCCGACCGAGCGCACGAACTCGTCCACGGAGTGCTTGACGGCGTGCGGCATGCTCGAAACCGGCACGAGCTTTAGCCCCGCCGGCAGCGTTGCCTGCAGTTCGGCCGTCTTCGCGTCGAGCGCCTTGCCAAGGTCGATCACGTCGCCGCCCTTTTGCATCGTAATGCCGATGCCGAGGACTGCCTGGCCAACCGCACGCATCTGCGTGACGGGCGGATCGTCGTAGCCGCGTTTGATGCTCGCGACGTCGCCAAGGCGGAACGTCCGCTTGTTGACCGTGATCAGCATGTCCGCTAGCGCCTGTTCGTCCTTGAATGCGCCGCTTGGGCGCACGAACACGCGATCATCCGCCGTCGTGAAGGTGCCCACCGGCGCGACGGTATTCTGCGCGTCGATGGCCTGAGCCAGTTGCTGCGGCGAGATCGACAGGCTCGTCAGCCGCGCGTTCGAGATCTCGACAAAGATGTGCTGATCGGGGTCGCCGAAATAGTCGACCTTGGCGACGCCTGGGACGCGCAACAGCACCGTACGGAGCTTGTCCGCGTAGTCGTGTAGTTGCGCGGCAGAGAAACCATCCCCTTCGAGCGCGTAGAGGTTCGTGTAGACATCGCCGAACTCGTCGTTGAAGAACGGCCCGACGGTTCCCTTTGGAAGCGTTGCCGCGATATCGCCGACTTTCTTGCGGACCTGGTACCACGTCTCCGGGACTTCCTTGACCGGCGCGGAATCCTTCATCGCGAAAAAGATCATCGACTCGCCCGGCCGCGAGTAACTCTTGATGTTGTCGACATAGGGCGCAGCCTGCAACTGACGGCCGATGCGATCGGTGATCTGCTCCTGCACCTCGCGTGCGGTCGCGCCCGGCCAGTAGGTCTTGACGACCATCGTGCGGAACGTGAACGGCGGGTCTTCCGATTGCGCGAGGTGCACATAGCCGATCACACCGAAAAGCGTGGCGAGGCCGATCAGGAAGATCACGAGCTGCTGATGCCGCAGCGCCCAGGATGAGAGATTGAAGCCGGTTGCGTCGGCGGCTTCCTTGCCGGGAGCGCTGACGGGCGCGCTATGGCGGGTGTTTTCATGGTCGCGGGCGTTCATGTCGTGGGGTCCTCCTGACGCAGCGGAGGCACCACCTGCACATGCTCTCCCGAACTCACTGCATGCACGCCTTGCAACACGACCCGGTCGCCATCGTGCAAACCGGAAGCGATCGACACCGTGCGTTCGTCGAATCGATCAATCGTGACGGGGCGCAGCTCGAGCGTGTCGCTATCTTTGCGAACGACCCATACGGCAGCGTTTTCACCCTGATGGAAAAGCGCAGTCACCGGCAGCGTGTACGGCACGCTCGCAGCATCATCGGCTGCGACAGCGAAGCTCACGTTCGCCGTCATGCCGAGGCGTACTTCGGGACCCGGTGCGGTCAGGGTCAGCTTGATTCGCCACGTGCGGCTTTGGGAATCCGCGGCAGCGGACACCTCGCGCACGGTTGCATCGAACGACTTGCCGGGAAGCGCCGGCAACGACACGCGCGCCTTGTTGCCGACACTGAGCGCGTTGACCGTGCTTTCTGGCGCGTCGCAAACGATGTCTACATCGCCCGTCCAGTCGAGGTGGTACACGGCCTGGGTGGCCTGCACGTTCTGCCCGGTATCGACGTCTTCCGAGGTGATGACGCCATCGTGATCGGCCGTTAGTGTCGCGTAGCGCAGATGATCCGTCGCAAGCGCCATCTGCGCGAGAGCAGAGGTTCGCTGTGCGAGTGCGGAAGCATAGGCGTCCTGCGATTGCTCCAGTTGCGCGGTTGCGATGAGGTTCGCGCGTGCCTGTGCCTCATCGCGGTCAAGCTGCTGCTTCGCAAACACAAGGCGATGCTCCGCCGCATCGAGCTGCGCGCGCGCGTTGACGAGGTTGTTCTGCAGATCGGTCGGATCGAGCAGCGCGACGACCTGTCCGGCCTTCACCGTGTCGCCAATGCGCACGCGCCGTTCAATGACCTTGCCGCCGACGCGGAATGATAGCGGCGTGGAATAGCGTGCCTGCACCTGCGCCGGCAGTGACGCGCTAGCCACATGTCCGTCTGGATGAACAGCGCGTGCCACCACCGGCTTGGGCTCCGGCACGACGGCTTCTCGCTGATGGCATGCGCCAAGGAGGATCGCGCTGCACGCCGCGATGACAACGGGCAACCGGTGCGTCGGCTGGAACAGGGAAGAAATCGAGGGGCGCGCCTGTTTCGGCGCGACGGGTCCGGAAAGTTTCACGATGTTCAAAAGGCAGGTGATGAATCCAGGTGAAAAAGTCATCCGCGCGGACAGATGAGACGGTGCTTCCGCCATGCCCTCCGCACGGATGACATTAGACCCATAACTGATACACTTGTCAACTATGAGACGTACATCTAAAATATGAAGAAACTGCGAATTGGGAGGCAGGATTGCCAGATGTCCCTAACCTGAGTGCGAGGCATCGGCCACCGATCAAGGGGCCGGGCGCGAGCCGCGCGCCGATGACGGGGCAATCGCCCCGTCGAGCCCGACGCAAGCACGAGACGCGTGTCCGGCTGCTCAACGCCGCATTCGTGCTGGTAGCGGAAAAGGGAATGGACGGCGTTACGATCAGCGAGATCACCGAGGCCGCCGACGTGGGTTTCGGCTCTTTCTACAATCACTTCGACTCGAAGGAAGGGATCTTCGCTGCTCTCGGCGACTGGCTTTTCGACGAATTCGGAAAGACGCTCGATCACGTTGTCAGCGGACTCTCCGACCCGGCAGAAGTGATCGCCGTGTCGGTACGCCACACGCTCATGCGCGCCTGCCGTGAACCGGTCTGGGGACAACTGCTGATACGCGAAGGGCTGTCCGCGCGCGCGCTCAGCAGGGGGCTTGGTCAGCGGCTATTGAGAGATACTGCGAAAGGGATTTCAGAAAAGCGCTTCACGGTGGCCGATGTCTTAATGTGCGTTATTTCAGTGATTGGCACTGTGCTCGCTGCGGTCGCTGCTGAGCTTGACCTGTCAGGGTCACCCAAGCCGGCGAATCGTGCGCGCAAGGTCCTCCGGACTCGAGCCGAACAGTTCGCCGAGGACACAGCGGCCATCGTTTTGCAGGCGTTCGGCCTCAAATACCTGGAGGCGGAGAGGATCGCCCGGTGCCCACTGCCCGCAACGTCACAGAACGTGATCGACTGACGGGAAGTGGCACTGCGCCAGGCCATCAATGCATACGCCCGCTCTTTAGCCCCAGCAGACGCTCCAGTGCCAGCAACGCGTCGCCCAGCACGTCAATAGCACTGTTGGGCGTGGACGCCGTCGCAGCACTGCGAAGCGCCTCCTGAACGATCTGATGGACGTTTTCCGGTTTCGCCTTACCGCTCCTGGCGATCAAATACTTTTCCACTAGTACTCCTATAGGTATAACGATAGGTGGCGCTGGAAAGTATATGTGCGTCAGACGTTGAAACGACGAACGCAATTGTTTGTTGTCGCTTCGCGAACCAACGGCCGCAGACTTAAGTCTGTTCACAATTGATCCCCGGCCTTAACGCGGTTCAACAACCAATGTCGTGCCCACGCCAGCAGTTCTTGTCGCATACGGGTGAAAGCCGCCTTAAAAATCTACTTAATTAATCGTTTGCAAATTTTCATGTAAGCAAGCCCGTCCTCACTGAACCAAGGAAACGCCTACTTAACCAACGTTGTTGCGGTGGCGCAACTCGTTATGGAAACGAATACGTATGCCGGTCGTCTCGCCACCGGTCGCAAAGTCAAATCGCCGCTCAATTGCTGCAATTTGATGAAGGAACCCATTCTCTTGCAGCACTTATTTTCAAGGGCGATTCGGCTTCTGCGCCGGACGCGGCTATAGACTGGCGCGATCGTTTCTCTCACGTCATCGAGTGGCATCTCATGAAGAAGATTTCCATTGCCGTCGCCGTTTGCGCAGCATCTGCAGCGTCCGCGGCCAGCGCTCAGAGCTCGGTCACCCTGTACGGCCTGATCGACGCGGGCATCTCCTATACGAACAACGTCCAGAACGGCGCGCCCAGCCATGGCAGCTCGCGCGTCGCACTCGCGAGCGGCAATATCAGCGGCAGCCGCTTCGGCCTGCGCGGCAGCGAGGACCTGGGCGGCGGTCTGCATGCGATCTTCGTGCTCGAAAACGGCTTCAACGTCAACAACGGCACACTCGGCCAGGGTGGTCGCATGTTCGGCCGTCAAGCGTTTGTCGGCCTGACCGGCGATCAATACGGCACCTTGACGATGGGGCGCCAGTATGACTCGATGGTCGATTACGTCTCGCCGCTGTCCGGCACCGCGGGCACGTTCGGCGACTCTGGCTTCGCGCACGTGTACGACAACGACAACCTGCAACATACTGTCCGCTTCAGCAACTCGGTGAAGTTTGCCAGTATCGACTACGCCGGCTTCAAGTTTGGCGGCATGTACGCATTCAGCAACAGCACCAGCTTCGCCGTCGATCGTGCGTACAGTGCTGGCGCGAGCTACAACAACGGCCCGCTGCGACTGGCAGCGGCCTATCTCCAGATCAACGGCTCGGCAGCGGCGAGCACCCCTGCCGGAACAGCGAACCAGAACGTTGCGGCCGACCCCAGCGAGTTCAAGGCGACCGCGGGCGGCGGCAACCTGACGGCGAATGTGCAGCGCACGGTCGGTGCAGGCATCGGCTATACGTTCGGCCCGGCGGCGGTCAACTTCGTCTATACGCACAGCCAGTACCAGAACACGTCCGCGTTCGGCCTGAACCCGGTGAGCGGTTCGACTCACTTCGACAACTATGAACTGAACGTCAAGTACGCACTCACGCCGGCGCTGAATCTTGGCCTCATGGATACTTTCACGGACGGTCATCTGAACGGAGTGAGCAAGTCGAACATCGGCTCCGATCCGAAGTGGAATCAGGTCAACGCGATTGCGCGCTACTCGCTGTCGAAGCGCACGGAAGTGTATGGAGAAGCGATGTACCAGCGCGCGATCGGTCACAACAACGTCGCAGTGATGTACAACGCCGGCGGTTTCTCGGCGACGAGCAATCAGGTGATGGCTGCGATCGGCATGCTGACCCGCTTCTAAGCGGCCGCCAGAACCTTCATACCGCGGCCACCGAGCCGGATTGTTGTACCCGGACTGCGAGACGAGGAATATCGCATTCGGCATTGGCGTAGAACATTGCCCGCCACGTTGGCGGGCAATGTTTTCATCAGCTGCCGCTGCGCACTTACGGTTGCACAAGCTACGAGGTGGAGTCCTTCGGCTCAACTCGAATCGACATCACCGTGGAACCGCGCTGCGGTTCATTGCCCGTTCTGCGCGGACGTTCGTCCTTTGGTGCCATTGACTGGCGCAATGATACCGAAGAGTCCATTGGACTCCTTGTTGGGCCCCGCCGAAAAGTACAGCGCGTCCGGGCTTGAATTGCGCCCGCCTCCGAGCGTCAGCGTCCACAGGCCGTCAATAGCCAGTGGATTGCCGAACTCGTTCTCCAGTTGATCGACGAACGTGCCGTCGTTGTCGAAGACATTGATTCGGCCGTTGCCGAAGTTGCCAACGAGGATCTTCCCGCTGAAGCGGCCGAACGCAAACGACGCTCGCGTTACGCCCCAGGGCGAGTCGAGCGTCCCCTGGCTCGCAAAGCGGCGCAGCAGGTGGCCGTCGGTATCGAATACATCGACGAATCCATGACCGCGGCCTGCAACGTCGTCATGCTTCGGACCGTCTTGCTGCGCATAGGTGACGAAAAGGTCCCCGTCGATGTTCGCGATACCAAACGGGGCGTAGCCGGCCGGCATGTTCGGGTCGGCGAAGCCACCGTCGGTCGTCGCGGGCGTGAACAACCCGTTCGAACCGTTCGGTCCGAATACATCGATCCGGCCCGCACGGAAGTTTGTCGCAAAGAGGAATCCCCCTTGCGCGTTCACTCCGAAGACGAGCCCCTTGTAGACGGCCCCGCTGGCGGCGGAGGGATTGGACGAGTTATCGACCGCGATGACAGCATTGTTCGCCGGATTCAACCCACCGGCCCAGGCGGAAATCGTGCCGTCTTCGGTCGCGAAGATGAATACGGCCGGGATGTTGGTACCTGGGACGAGAAAAGACGACGAAGGATTCCAAACTATCCCCGTGGGTGCCGCGGGCGTGGGTTTCGGTGGATTGTTGGGAAAGACGGGATGGCAGGCGCCGGCCGGTATGACGTTGCCTGGCAGCGGGATGGAGACCTGCAGCGCCACCTTTGTGCCCTGGCCGTCATACAGCGTGGAGCAGCCGGTGGCATTGTCGTTGATCCAGAACGGACTTCCTGCCGGACTAAAGGCGATACCCCAGGCGTTCTGCAGGACCCCGTCGACCTTCGGGGCAGAGCCTGCCAGGTTGGATACAAGCGGTGTGACGACGTAAGCTTCATCGGCAGCAGCATGCCCGATTGTGAAACCGGCGGCTAAGACGATCACGGCCGCCGCTTTGAGACTCCACGAGATCTGAGACATAACTTCCCTCCGCGTCTGACTGGCGAAATATCGCCGCAGGCTAAACGACCGCTGTACTTCAAATATTCCCGCTCGACGCAAAAAATTTCCGCCAGCCACCGCATCCACAAGCCGTCATCACCTGGCGCGTCTGCTTCCTCAACGCGGTTGTAAGCCTTGCGCCATGTTCGTGTCACGCCGGGGTGTGATTCTCCGCTGGCAACCGGGCAAGCGCACGTATTCAAACATCAACGCTCTGTGCCTGGCTCCGGTCGTTGCACGGTCGTCCGCCTCAATTCCGTAAGCCAACATGTCTGCCTCCGGTTCGGTTCACCGTTCCGAGGCCCGGCCGCGTATTGAATCAGGACTGCTACTTTTAAACCGATAACATCTATCCAATGAGAATGAGGGGAACATGAGCGCGATGTTTCTCGAGTCAGTCTGGAACTATCACTTGCAGACGAACGTAATCGACATGCATATCAGCAACCTGCGGCGCAAGTTGAGCTTCAACGGGCGGCTCTCGGCGATGGTCGTTACGGTGCGCAACGCGGGCTACATCATCCATGCAACGGCTTAAGAGGCGCGGGCATGCGCGAATGAGGAGCGTCGGCTGGCTGCTGGTGGCGTTCGTCGGCTCGGCGATCATGCTCTTCGCGCTTCTCTACTGGCTCCCGATGAAAGGGAGTCCCAGCGCGCTCCGGCATCCGCGCCCGGCATACGGTCTCGCGTTGCCAAGCCCGGTCGTTGGACGCGTGCTCGCTGGTATTGCGCATCCGCGGAGTAGTCCTGACAGAAGGCGGCCGCGTCTTGCGCGGACACGCAGTGTTTGCGTTGCAAGCCATCGCGACGTCAAATGGACATCGGAACACGCGTGTTTCGTTTCCTCTGCATTGCCGCGGAAACTGACGCGTCTCCATTTGTTCGGCGCTCGCCGCTCTTCGATCGCTTTTCTCACAAGTCCCGACCCGCCACTGCCCCGTATCGAACCGCATCAGCCAGTCGGCTCGACATTCGTTATAACATCGTAGACCGTGTTTTAACCGGTACCCTCTGGAGGCAGCATGCGACCCGACAGAATCATGTTTATCCGCCACGCGGATAAACCCGCCGCAAATGAAGGTATGGGAATCGAAGCGGACGGCCAGCCTGACGCGGAGAGCCTTTGCGTTCGCGGTTGGCAGCGTGCTGGCGCTCTGGCGCGATTCTTTTGCCCAATCGAGAAAGCGCATGCGGCGCAACTCAAACCAGCCACCGTATTCGCTGCGGGTGCAGATCCTTCGAGCAAGAGCAAGCGCTCGATGCAAACTGTGGCGCCCCTTGTTTCGCTGCTGCGTGAGACATCGCAGGTCGACTACGTCACGACTTATCTGAAAGACGACGGTCGAGCGCTAATGGCAGACGTACTCACTCGCGCGGGCGTCGTGTTGATCGCATGGGAGCACAAAGTGCTGCCGTCGCTCATCGGGCACATGCCGCGCGCGCCCATCGTCCCTGCAACGTGGCCCGATGACCGTTTCGACGTCGTATGGATATTCGATCGCACCGGGGACAACTGGTCATTTTCGCAGCTCCCTCAATTGCTACTTGCGGGCGACTCGACCGTGCCGATCCGCTAGGCATTACTTTTTGGTTTCGGTCCGTTCTCGCATTACCTCAGATTGGTTTCATCCGATATTAAGAATCGGAGCATGCCGCAGCTACAGATCGCGCAAAACTACAAGAGATATGACGGAGAGAGACCGTCATTCGTAAGTTTATTGCCGTTTTTTCCTGACTTCGGCGAAGAAAGCGGGCGCCCAATGTCTTCCCAAAAAATGGAGAAGCGGCATGGATGTTATCGTGATTGTGTAGCGGCTCATGCTACAAACCTGCCGTCCCTGAACATCGTCCCGATGCGTTCCGGCATTTCGCGTCACCACAGGAGGGCCCTTGAACGTGCCAACTTCGCAGATCCCATCCGCGCAACAACAAGCACTCGCGGTCGAACCGCAATCGATCGATGCACCCTGCTCGGCGGCCGCCGCTTTCCTCGTACTCGTGGTCAAAGACGACAACGCGTCGATCGCTCTCGCTCGATCCGTCATCGCCAGCACCGACGATCTTGTCAAAGACGTCCGGATTCGAGCCAGCGGTGGCCACTTTAGCTGTAACGTAGGGATCTCACATCGCGCCTGGGGGCCACTCACCGGGAAGCCGTTGCCGAAGGAGCTCAGACCGTTCCAGGAAGTACGGGGCGCGACTCACACCGCCGTCGCAACCGCGGGCGATCTGCTTTATCACGTACGCGCGGAATCGACGGACGTCATCGTCGAATTCGAAAGAATTCTCCTCGAAGCCTTCGGCACCGCAGTCGAAGTCATTGACGACGTGGCGGGATTCCGTTATTTCGACGGACGCGATCTGCTGGAATTCGTCGATGGCACCGCGAACCCCGATGGTCTCGATCTGCCCGACGCAACAATAATCGCGGAGGAAGACCCGGATTATGCCGGCGGCAGTTATGTCGTGATCCAGAAGTATCTGCACGACATGGCTGCCTGGCGAGCACAAAGCGTGGAGACGCAAGAATCCATCATAGGTCGAAAAAAATTCGATAATGTCGAGCTGGCGGACGCGACGACGGGCCAGAAATCGCACAAGACGCTCTGCACCATTGAAGATGCAGACGGAGAACACGATATTCTCCGCGACAACATGCCGTTCGCCGCGCCGGGGCGTAACGAGTACGGCACCTATTTCATTGGCTATTCACGCCATCTGTGGGTGATAGAAAAAATGCTCGAGCGAATGTTTATCGGTGATCCGCCACCGCTCCACGACCGGATTCTGGACTTCTCAAAGGCCGTAACGGGGGTGACGTTCTTTGCGCCGGCGCGACAATTTTTAAGCAGCATCGCAGGGTGATCGCGGCTACTTCCCGTCGCGTGGCGGAGTAAGTGAAAAGCGGGCGAAGTCAGCGGCCGGCATCGCGCTCGCTTTCCTCCTGTACCGTTAGGATTGCCTCGGGCAGTATCTTCAGTCGCTCGATGGGAATAGGTTCGCCGCTATTGTCGGAATACCCATAGGTGCCTTCGGCGATCTTTTCAAGCGCACGCTGGATGTCGGCGATCCTGCGGTCGTTCACGCTGCGCAGCGCCTGATTGGCGATATCCTGCTCCATCTTCTGGGCATCGTCCTCGAACTCCCTCGCCTCGTCGCCGGACGCCTCCTCTTGATTGCGCTCGGCCGAAATCGTCCCTTCTTCACCGCCGAGCACCTCGCGTTGCATCGCCAGCAAGCGCTGACGCTGATTCTCGATGAACGCTTCGCTCAATATCTGGCCAGTCATAGCGATTCTCCCGAAGACCCGTCAATGACACTGCGAGCTAGTGAACCAAACCCTTGAATATTGTCGTCAAACTTGCGGCCATCATTTCGACTGCGATGGCTGCCAGTATCATACCCATCAGACGTCTGGCGAGTGCCGTCACCTTGGCAGACAGAAAGCGCCCGAGATACGGCGCGGAAAACAACGCAACGGCCAGCAATGCGAGGAATACGACCAGCCCAATGGCGAGACTCCCAATCTCTCCGTTGGCGGCTGCGGCGTGCCCGAACACGACCAGCGTGGCGATCGTGCCGGGGCCGACAAGAAGAGGCGTCGTCAGCGGGAAGATCGCCACGTCCTGATCATAGCCGCTCTCCCCCACTTCGCGTTGCTGCGGCGTGTGCTGCGCGCTGGGCGAGCCGTGTACCATGTCCAGCGCGATCAGCAATACAAGCAAGCCTCCCGCGAGACGGAAATCGTCGATGCTGACCCCAAACACGTTGAGGATCGTCTCTCCCAGCGTGACGGAGATGGCACAGCCAATTGTCACGCCGATAAAGGTTGTGGCCGCAACGGCCCGCTTCTTCCCTTCCGCCATCCCTTCGGTTAGCGAAAGAAAAACCGGGATGTTCGCGACGGGATTCATGATCGCAAAGAGCGAGGAGAAGACCTTCATCGAAAACGTGAAGTCGATGGCCATGAGTAACCTCGTGATCGCAGTCCACCCTACGATTCCAACGCGTACCGTTCGACGAACGCAGCAGACGCTTCAATCCAGCCCGGGCCGCCCGCCTTCGCGACAGGCTCGTGAGCGCCGCTTCGAGCATATCACCACGAATCGGCCACTGACGGCTTCGATGAGAGTCGGCCCACAGGCTCGCCATCGAGCTTGAAAATGGCAACGCATGTACACAGTACCTGTGCCTGCTGCGCCATGGTCTGTGCCGCGGCAGCCAGTCCCGAAATAAAATCTCCCTCATCTCTTCCGATACTTGGCATCACGTGTAAGTCCGGTGTTCGCGGGCCTGCTGGACCAATCCGTCTTGCTTGCTCGCGCGTGCCGGTGCCATAATCAGTTTCCTGACGACCAGCGGGAGTCAATCGTGGCGCTTGAGCGAAAGAGCCGAAGGCACCGTTTTCTGCACGATCTGAAGTGGATGGCCATTCTCTGGTGCGTCGGATTCGGCGCGACCGTTCTACTCACGCTACCGTTTCATTTTCTCGTTATGGCCATGATGAAGAAGTAGGAATACGCAGAGGGTTATTTCACAGAAATCCACTGCGCGCCGCGCCGCATCAGATCGACAAATAACATTCAAGTTGCGTGATGCATGCCGTTGACCAAACGTTGACGGCACATCACGGCCCGGTACAAATGTACGACCGCGCGAACTCGTCCGATATTATGACTTTGGTTGCTGGCTTACCTGAGCAGCACGCTTTCCCTATCGCGCGCACGACGCTGCGAGTTTGCCGACCGTGATGACCGCCTGCTCGATCTCCGGCGACCACGGCGTGCTGTAATTGAGCCGGATATAGTTGCGATAGTTGTCCGAGACGGAAAACATATGGCCCGGTCCGATCGTGATTCCCCGCGCCAGAGCGAGCTGGTAGAGCTTCATCGAATCCACCTTCGCCGGCAATTCGATCCATAACACGTATCCACCCGTCGGACTCGACGTGCGCGTGCCCGCCGGAAAAAAGCGCGCGACCATCGACTTCATCAGATTGGCCTGTTGCGCGTAGTTTTTGCGGATGCGCCTCAAGTGATGCTCGTAACCATCCCGTTCGAGATATTCGGCGATCGCGAGTTGGGGAATCACCGAAGTCGTCAGCGTATTGAGAAACTTCAGCTTTTCGACTTCGTCGCGATAACGGCCGGGTAAAGCCCAGCCGATGCGATACGCCGCTGTCAGACTCTTCGAAAATGACCCACAGTGAAGCACCATGTTCTTTTTGTCATACGACTTGAGCGTGGTGGGATGCGAATCGCCGAAATACAGTTCGTTGTACACACCATTTTCGATCACCGGTATCCCCGCCTTCGCAAGCAGGGCGACAAGTTCGCGCTTGCGCTCGTCAGGCATCTGAAACCCGAGCGGATTCTGGAAATTCGGCATCACCATGCAGGCGGCAATCGGCCCTGATTCAATGATCTTCTCCAGCGCCTCTATTTCGATGCCGTACTCGGGGTGCGTTGCCACCTCGATCGCCTTCATGCCCGAGCGCTCGATGGCGTGAAGCATGGCGTAGAACGTGGGCGATTCCACGGCGATCACGTCGCCCGGTTTGGCGACCGCCTGCAGACACAGATTGATGGCCTCCGTCGCCCCCACCGTCACGATGATCTCGTTGGGGTCCACGGCCATGCCGTTTTCGAGGTACCGCCGGGCAATTTGCCGGACCAGTTCCGGTGTGCCCGGCGGCAGCGCGTTGGTCACGCCCCATAGTGACTTCCTGCGTCCCGCGGCCGACGCGTAGCGGTTGAGCTTTTCATAGGGAAAAAGCTGCGGGTCCGGATACGGCGAACCGAGCGGCACAGCGTCGTCGGCGCCGATGGAGCGCAGCGTGGACAGCACGAGGCGGCTCACATCGACCGTCGCCGACACCGCAATCGGCCGGCTCGTGCGCAATTCGTCCGAATGCGTGCGTCCTTCGCCCACGCGCGTGCTCACAAAGTATCCGGACTGCGGGCGGCTCTCGAGCACGCCGCGGCTTTCCAGCAGCAGATAGGCGCGTATCACGGTGGTAATGCTGATGCGGTGCTGCTGGCTCGCCTGGCGAACCGACGGCACTCGGTCGCCGGGGCGGTAGACGCCCTTGCGAATCAGCGTCTCGATATCGTCCGCGAGTTTTTCATAGAGTTTCACTGTGGCCTCCCCGGCAATCCCTCACAGCACAGTTCATACAGTGTACTGCGGCGGACGAAACTGTACTCCATGTTCCAGGTGGATTGGCTGTGTCATGCAAGCCCCTCTTAACTTCTACGCTTGCGCCTATCCAGATACCGCGCACACCCTCATGGGCACATCGGGCCGCGCAAGCAACGAAGCTGCGTTCCTCTATCAGCTGTTCGTACGCATGTACGGCACCAACAATTTCCCCGACTGCTAGAACATGCGCCATGAGGCCACGAGCCGCGGCCTGCCGACAACGGTCGGCATCGGCAATCGTCGCCGTATTCACGCCCGTGGCCGCCGCCGCCTCGGACAGCACCACGCTTACGCCTATGCTGTTCGGCATTGGTATCGTGTTTCCGGTCATCATCGGGTACAACCTCTATCTGTTCCGAGGCAAGGTGGTACCGGTCAAGCACTAACGCCTGCGCTCCCGATAGCTAATATCGGTTAGGCGGCAGTTCACGACAACGCGCTGCATCCCTAGAATGGGGTGGAGAATTTTAGCTCCACCTCATTTTTGTTTGGACGATGGTCATGTGACGGTGTCTGTCCAGCAATGGAGATCGAGATATTCGAATATACACAACGATAAAATAAAAAGTCGAAGTTAATAAGTTAATTCTTGTTCCGAATTCGGGATTGCCTAGAATCAAGCGTGGCACGCCGGATATCATCCGCGGACTTGTGCGGTCCCGGTATGGCATTGTCCCGGCTTTTCGCAGCGTGCGTAGAAAACCCAATGGAGTTTCCCATGACGAAACTACGTGATGTGCCCGGCGTCCATCCCTACACCGGCCCCGCCGGCGGCTGGGGCGCGCTCAAAGCAACCGCGCAGGCGATTCACGATCAAATGGAAAGCATCGAGGCGCCCATTACGCTGATGCGGACCAATCAACCCGATGGTTTCGATTGCCCCGGCTGTGCGTGGCCCGACAAGGAACACCGGTCCACGTTCCAGTTCTGCGAGAACGGTGCAAAGGCGGTGACCTGGGAAGCCACCACGAAGCGGGTGACGCCGGAATTCTTCGCTGCGAACACAGTCAGCTCGCTGCTGCAGAAAACGGACTATGAGCTCGAAGACATGGGGCGGCTCACACATCCTCTTGTATACGACCGCGCCACCGACAAGTTTCAGCCCGTCGACTGGGAAGACGCATTCGCGCGCATTGGTGAGATCCTGCGCTCGCTTACGCCGGACCAGGTCGAGTTCTATACGTCCGGACGCGCATCCAACGAGGCGGCGTTTCTGTATCAACTATTCGCACGCGAGTACGGAACGAACAATTTCCCCGATTGCTCGAACATGTGCCACGAGCCGACCAGCGTTGGTCTGCCGCAATCGATCGGGATCGGCAAAGGGACTGTCTCTCTCGAAGATTTCGATTCGACCGAACTCATTCTTTCCATCGGTCACAACCCGGGCACGAACCATCCGCGCATGATGGGCACGCTGCACGAAGCTGCGCGGCGAAACGTGCCGATCATCGTCTTCAATCCGCTGCGCGAGCGCGCGCTCGAACGCTTTGCCGATCCGCAAAGCATGATTGAAATGGCGACGTTCGGCTCGACCCGCATCGCGTCGACCTACTTTCAGCTGGACGCCGGCGGCGACGCGGCCGCGCTCAAGGGCGTCATGAAAGCGCTGCTGCAGATGGAGTCGGAGCAAGGCGACATACTCGACAAGGCGTTCATCGCTCAGCACACCGAAGGCTTCGACGCCTTCGCGGCGGACCTCGAAGCCACTTCGTGGGAAGACATCGAGAAAGCCAGTGGCCTTACGCGGCCCGACCTCGAACATGTCGCGATCGCCTACGCCAAATCGAACGCGACGATCGTCACGTACGGCATGGGCGTCACGCAGCACAATAAAGGCACCGCCAACGTGCGCTTGATCGCCGATCTGCTGTTGCTGCGCGGCAATTTCGGCAAGCCCGGCGCCGGCATCTGTCCGCTGCGCGGCCACTCGAATGTGCAAGGCAACCGCACGGTGGGCATCACCGAAAAGCCGTCGAAAGCGTTTCTCGGGCTGATCGAGAAGGCCTGCGGATTCACGCCGCCCGAAGCGCACGGTCATGACGCGGTGCAAGCCATGCAAGCCATGATCGACGGCAAGGCCAAGGCGCTGCTCTGCCTGGGAGGCAATTTCGCCGTTGCGCTACCCGACTCCGAACAGTCGTTTCCCGCGATGGCTGCACTCGACCTGGGCGTGCACATCGGCACGAAGCTCAATCGAACCCATCTGCTCGTTTCGAAGGAAACCTATCTATTCCCGTGCCTCGGCCGCACGGAACTCGACATGCAGGGTACCGGGCGTCAATCCATCACGGTGGAAGATTCGATGTCCATGGTTCATGCATCGGCCGGCAAGCTCACGCCCGCTTCCGAACAGTTGCGCTCCGAACCCGCGATTGTTGCCGGCATGGCGCGCGCCACGCTGCCCGCCACCAAAGTGGCGTGGATGGACCTGATCGCCGACTATGACAAGATTCGCGATCTGATCGAACAGACCGTACCCGGCTTCGAGGACTTCAACCGGCGCATTCGCGTACCGGGCGGATTCCGCCTGCCGCTTCCGCCAACCGAACGGCAGTGGCACACGCCATCGGGCAAGGCCGAGTTCTCCGTCTATGGCGGCGTGAAGGAAGACGCCGACGTGCTGGGTGCGGAAAACGTGCTGCGGCTCATCACGATCCGCAGTCATGACCAGTACAACACGACGATCTACGCAATGGACGACCGCTACCGCGGCGTGTTTGGACGGCGCGACGTGCTCTTCATGAACGCGGACGACATGGCCGCGTACGGCATCGAACACGGCGATCTTGTCGACATCGAAACGGTCACCTCGGGCCGCAAGCTGCGGCTCAAGAACATCACGGCCATTGTGTACAGCATCGCACGCGGTTCCGTGGCGGCCTATTACCCGGAAGCCAACGTGCTTGTCCCACTGGACTATATCGACAAGGAAAGCGGAACGCCTTCGTACAAGTCAGTGCCCGTGCATGTCGTGCGCGCGGCGGGAAACTAGTCTCATGGTATTCCGGTAGTCCGGCCGGGTGCCCGGCTTCCCGCGGCCGGCCTGTCCTTGGCAGGCAAATGCAGTCGTCACCAGGAGCTCAGAAGAATCATGGACATCTTCGACGCATTTCATCTCGCCAGGCTGCAGTTCGCATTCACCGTCTCGTTTCACATCGTATTTCCGGCGATCAGCATAGGCATGGCAAGCTTTCTCGCCGTGCTCGAATGGCGCCTCCTGCTCACGGGCGATGCGGCCTATAAGGACATGTACCGCTTCTGGTCGAAGATTTTCGCGGTGGGGTTCGGCATGGGCGTGGTCTCGGGCGTCGTGATGGCTTACGAGTTCGGGACGAACTGGAGTGGGTTCTCGACGATTGCGGGCAATATCACGGGTCCACTGCTGACCTATGAAGTCCTGACCGCATTCTTTCTCGAGGCGGGTTTTCTCGGCGTCATGCTGTTCGGCTGGAATCGCGTGAGTCCGAAAGCGCATTTCTTCGCCACGCTCATGGTCGCGATCGGCACGCTCATTTCGACATTCTGGATTCTCTCGTCAAACAGCTTCATGCAAACACCGCAAGGCTACGCGATTCAGAATGGCCGCATCGTGCCGGTGGACTGGTGGAAGGTGATCTTCAATCCTTCGTTCCCGTTCCGTCTGGCGCATATGACCATCGCAGCCTTTATCGTTGCCGGCTTTATCGTGGCCGCCTGCGGCGCGTGGCATTTGCTTCAGGGGCGGCGCGACGTGCCGGTGAAGCGCAGTTTCTCGATGGCGCTGTGGATATTGCTCTTTCTCGCGCCCATTCAGATTCTGGTCGGCGACGCGCACGGCCTCAATACCCGGGAGTATCAGCCGGCGAAGATCGCCGCAATAGAAGGGCTCTGGGAAACCGAGCGCGGCGGCACCGCGCTCAATTTAATCGGCTTTCCCGACATGAACGCGGAAGTGACGCGTTACGCGATCCGCATCCCGCATCTCGGCAGCCTGATTCTCACCCACAGCTGGAACGGCGAAATTCGCGGACTCAAGGAGTTTCCGCCGGAGGATCGCCCGTTTTCGCCAATTATCTTCTGGACGTTCCGCATCATGGCCGGACTCGGCATGCTGATGTTGCTCACCGCCGTGGTCGCACTTTTGCTTCGTCGCGGCGGCCGCCTTTATGAAGCGCGCTGGTTCCAGTGGTTCGTATTGTGCATGGGCCCATCCGGCATTCTGGCACTACTGGCGGGCTGGATTACGACTGAAGTGGGCAGGCAGCCGTGGACCGTGTACGGCATCGTGCGTACCGTCGACTCCATGTCGCCCATCGGCGCGCAGCAGGCGGGTGTTTCGCTGCTGATCTTCGTGATTGTCTATTTTCTCGTGTTCGGAACGGGCGTCTATTACATGCTCAAGATGATGAAAAAGGGTCCGGCCACCGGAGTGGAAAGCATCGAATCGCTCAAGTATCCGGGACTGCACAACCGCGCACTCGACGCTGTGGTGGGGGAATGAGGCCATGCAAATCGATCTTCCTGTGATCTGGGCAATCATCATCGGACTCGGCGTTTTCATCTACGTGATGCTCGACGGCTTCGATCTGGGCATCGGGCTGCTGTTTCCGTTCTTCGAAGGGAAAGCCGAACGCGAGGTGATGCTCAATACCGTCGCGCCGGTATGGGATGGCAACGAAACATTCCTCGTGCTCGGTGGCGCCGGCCTCTACGGCGCGTTCCCGATCGCCTACTCAACGCTGCTGCCCGCCAACTACATGCCGCTGATTCTTATGGTGGTCGGCCTGATTTTCCGTGGCGCGGCGTTCGAGTTGCGCGCAAAAGCCACGCGCACGCAACATGCATGGGATCTCGCGTTCATCGGCGGTTCGGCGCTAGCGGCAATGTGCCAGGGTATCACGCTCGGATCGCTGTTGCAGGGGATCATGATCGTCGACGACAAGTTCGCGGGCGACCCGTTCGACTGGTTCTCGCCGTTTAGCGTTTTCTGCGGTTTCGGCGTCTTGCTCACGTATGCGACGCTCGGCTGCGGCTGGCTGATCCTGAAGACCGACGGCGAACTTCAGCGCAAGATGCGCGTGGTGATGCGCCCGCTGCTCGCGGTTCTGCTCCTCGCGATTGCCATCGTCAGCCTCTGGACGGTGCTAGGCCTGCCCGCCGTGAGACAGCGATGGTTTTTCAGCGGCAATCTCGGCTGGTTCCTGCCGGTGCCGATCCTGGTTGTGCTGTGCGTCGTGGGCATCTACCGCGCGCTTAACCAGAGCCACGAGTCGACCCCCTTCCTGCTCTCCCTGGCAATCTGCTTCCTCGGTTATACCGGCATTATTATCAGCATCTGGCCGTACATCATTCCGCCCTCGCTCACGATCTGGGACGCGTCGTCGAGCCACTCGAGCCAACTGTTCGCCCTCGTCGGCACAATCATCGTGCTGCCGATCATTCTCGTCTACAACGCGATGCAATATCGCGTTTTCCGCGGCAAGGTGCGTGAAGGAGACCATGGCTATCACTGAAGCACGTGATTCCTCGCGGCGCGCGCAAGCTCCGAATAACTACGGCGCGCGCCAGCGAGGAAACCTGAATGGATCACGCATGCCTTAAGGCCAGGCGAACGTATTTCCTTATTCCAGATAATAAAAGTCCATCATGATCGTCCGGCCCCGAGAAAACTGGTTCCGGTTGCTGTTCGTCTGGAACGGCTCGGTTCTGTCATCCATCATCCCACAACTGTGCTTCATGGCGGTGGTGAGTACACTGGCGGTCTTCACGCACGGGCGCGTATTTGGAGAAAAGATCCCGCTCAACACCGCGCCCTTCACCCTGTTCGGCGTCGCACTGGCTATCTTCCTCGCGTTTCGAAACAATGCGAGTTATGAGCGCTTCAACGAAGCGCGGCATCTCTGGGGTGTTTTTCTGATCGCGTCACGCACGCTCACTTCGCAGATGCTTTGTTACATTCCGGAGCGCGCAGACACCTTGCGCATCGCCCAGCTGATTGTCGGATTCATTTACGCCCTCAAGCACGAACTGCGCGGCACCGATCCCACGGTGGATTTACAGCGGCTCCTCGGCCGCGAGCAGGCCGAGATCGTAGGCGGCCAGATCTATCAACCGATGTACATTCTCAACGAAATACGGCGCGAGCTCTCGCTCCCGAAGCATCGCCTTCACACGCCCGACACGAAGCTGTGGATGCTCGACGCACAGATCGACGAACTGGGCAAGGCATTGGGCGGCTGCGAGCGTATCGCAGCAACGCCGATTCCGTTTGCTTATAACGTGTTGTTGCATCGAACCGTCTATGCCTACTGTGTTTTACTGCCGTTCGGGCTCGTGGATTCCACGGAATTTTTTACGCCGCTGCTGTGCGTTTTCATTGCCTATACGCTGATAGCGCTCGAAGCGATTGCCAGTGAAGTCGCCGATCCGTTCAGCGTCGCGCCCAATGCGCTCGCACTCGACGCGATGTCGCGCAATATTGAACGCTCCGTTCTGGAGCTATGTGGATGTCCCGTTCCCGACCCGGTTTCTCCCGTTCGCCCCTATCAGCTTACCTGAGTGGACACGCAAGCTCATTTGAGCCGATCTCCCTGCAACTGTACGGGTTCGATCATGCGTGGTGGAGAAGAGCCCTGACGGAAAGCTGTCCGTTCTTGAGCGGCAAACGCGGTCCTTCTGGGGCACGACGATCGGCGCGGTGACGGGGGCGCTCATCGGCCTGCTCGGTGGGCCGGTCGGCTCGATTATTGGCTTTGCTATGGGGGCGAGCGCCGGGTTGACGGGCCATGCGCTACGTGCGCTGCTTGACGATGAACCGCCATATCGCGCTGCAGAAGGAAGTCTTTCACCCTTGCATCGAGATCGGGTTCGCTGAAAATCAGGAATCCAAATTCATTTTCCACGTGGCACGCGATCGACGTAAGTGCCGGCGCGAGCGGCAGAAAGCGCAACGCGAGCGCGTCCGCAGCCGTGGCACTGTGCAGGCAGCTTGCGCCAGCGCTCCCGGCACTGGGCGATCCAGTTTCCATAACAGTTCAGGGCTGGCCAGTGCTCCAACTGTTATCTACGCTCTTCACCCGGCGCTCGTGCATCCAAACTGTACTCTACTCAGTGAGTGCGATTTGTGCGTTCCACGCATGAGTCCCCCCTCTTACTCTTGTTCCATCGCCACGTCGCCTCTTCTGGATGCGACGCAAGAATTGGAGCTAAAGAAATGAGAGGAATCGTATGTCAACGCCATTTACGGAAGGACGCGCCGCGAATATCCCCGGCCACGGCAGGGAACGCAATGTGAATCTGCTGGAGGCTATGCGGATTTACGTCAGAGTCGTGGAAAGAGGCAGCATCTCGGGCGCAGCGAGAGATCTGGACATCGGCCAGCCGGCCGTCAGCGAGCGCATCGAGCGGCTCGAAAAGTACCTTGGATGCCGCCTGCTGCTGCGCAACGCGCGCGCCTTCAAGTGCACACCTGAGGGAACCATCTTCCATGAACGCAGCAAGGCTGTTCTAGGCGCTGTGGAGCAAGCCGTGGCCGAAGTCTCGAACGACGAACAGGCAATGAAGGGCGCGATCCGTATTGCAGCGCCGCATTGCTTCGGCGAAACCCTTCTGCCGGAGGGCGTCAAGCGCATCCGTGAAAGCTATCCGCGCATCGACATCGAGCTCGTGCTCAACGACAAGGTCACCGATCTTGTCACCGAGGGCGTCGATATCTCGTTTCGTCTCGGACAGCTGGGCGACGGTGCGTACATCGCGTGGCCGCTTGGGGACATCGAACGCGTGCTCGTTGCTTCGCCGGATTATCTGAGCCGCAGCGACGCGATCGACGACCTGGCGGATGTCTCGCGACACAATCTGATCCGCGTGAAGGGTGCTTTCGATGCGGACCTGCTACCCGTCTGCCGGGACGGCGCGCTCATCGATTCCGTGCCGGTTCAGACGATCATCAAGACGACGCATTGGCGTCCGATGTATGAACTCGTCTTGGCTGGACTGGGGCTCGGTGTGCTCGAAGCGCCGGCCGTGAAGGACGCCCTCGCGACCGGCGAACTGGTGCGGGTGCTTCCCCAATATGAAGTGCCCGCGCTTGCCCTGAACCTGCTTATCCAGCCGCAGCGTCCAATTGCCCTGCGGGTCCGTAAAGTCGTCGACACGCTCAGAAGCTACATCTCTGAGGCGTTGAACCAATAGTTAATATCGGAATAATATTCAATGACGCGAGCATCCCGATTGACTATCTTGAAGAGTCCCGGATGATTATCACAGGAGAGGCCATGACTCAGAAACTGATCGTGGCAACGTTTTGCGGACGGCAAGCTGCACGTGCTGACGCAATACAGCGAGCCGCACTGGGGCGTCGTGATCGGCGCAGTAAGCGGTGCGCTGATCGGTCTGTTGGGTGGGCCGCCCGGCGCAATCGCGGGCGCTGTCGCAGGCGCGGGTGCCGGGCTCGCGGGTCGGGCGCTGGAGCACGTTCTGGACAAGAAACTAACGGGCGCGATTGAACTCGAACTCCGTCCGGGGACCTTCGCGCTCATTCTCGAAACCAGGAATCCGCCTGACAATGAAGTGGAGGACGTCGTGCGCGGTTATGGCGGCAAAATCTTCACACAATCTCTATCGTGGTAAGGCGTTGCGTTGCAGCCTGATTCGCACGCGGCACAGCTTCACCATCCCGGGAAAGGGTCGACCGATATGAGTCGCCAACGCCGGACCAGCTTCGGGTCATCGTAGACGAGTGCAAGGTCGCAATCGATCACTACGCCAACAATGTCGACGACAGTTGATGCGGCGCGGTACGGCCACGGTGCATGGCGTGGTTCGACTGCGCTAGCGGGTCCCCTCAATGCGCATCGAGATCGCGGACGATCTGCTGCGCTTCCTGCGAGGTTTCGAGTCTGAAGAACCAGCGCTCCGCGTGCTCGCGAACGGCGACCCACGAGCGATCCTGACGGTCGTTCTTTATGCGGTCGATGAATTTGCAGCCTCGCTCGAGGCCATCCCGATTGGCCTCCGTCTCCGTCAACCATTCCGGCTGGACGGTGTCAGGGCTGCAAACAAACAAACGGCCGTCGCGACGAATCTCCACGTGCGCGATCCAGCCGCCGCGCTCGTTGTTGCGGGATCGTGTCGTTATCACAAACCCGTTGTACGTCACATTCCCGGTTGGCACCATCCGGGGTCTCCGTGATTACGCAGGCTGCTGGTCGTCAATCCGCCGGCGCGGCCGGCCGTCCGGTCGTCGAGGTTCTCATCTCCTGCACTGCGCGATGAATTGCTTCCGTTAGCGTATTGTTAACTTCAATGAGGCTGCGCATTTCGTCCTGCAGTTTCAGGAGTGCCTCGGCGTCCTTGTAGGTTTGCAATGCCTGCTTGTCGGATGCCGCTGCTGCCACCTTCTGGCCGACCATGATTACCGAAAGCAGTACGAGCTGCAAAAAGGTCTGGGCGATCCACGCAACGAGCGCTGAAATGCCGCTTTGGATTGCCGAGGGTAAGCTCACAAGTGCAATCGCCGCAAAGACATAAGCGCACCACATTGTCCCCACCACATTGGTAATGGCGACCGCAATCTTGCCGTTCAGCCCCACATGTTCGTGCGTAGTCAGGTGCGGCCCGGCTTTTTTGGGCGCATCCACACGCGCGCTCGCCTCGTTATCGAATTTCATCACTGAACCCCGTTGGAAAGCGCTACCGGACCGGCGGCAGCTGACGAAACCAAAAATCAAGACCCCGTGATCAGGTCGGGGACGAACGGCGCCTCATGCATTTCGTGTGAGCAATGCAATGCATTTATCGCCACATTGGACAAATCGTACATCGAAATTCACCACGCAAAATTGTCGGGTTCCTCTCCTGAACCCGATACCTGATATCGTGAATTGGCTCGGTCATGAATTCGCCGATATAAAGTATCGGATGGCGAGATGTTCACATCCGCTGAATCCGACAATAGAATTCAATCGTCAAATTGTCCCTTTTTGGTTTCGCCGCGATTTCCCCCAACCCCGGGCGCGGTCTTCCGGATAGTCCACGGTGTATTGAAAGGCGGCTTCTCGCCGTACTGAAACAGTGTGATTCAACGTATTGACTGCGTGGATATCACACATCGTTATTCAGGAGTCTCCCGATGAAGAGGCCAGGTACCGAGCCGCAAGCCGTGATGCGTTCCGTCGGCGCCTTCGCGAACTTTATTGCGGCGACGATCGACCTGCGCTTCGAGTTGGCCGCACACTTGCCCGACAACCGCGACGCCACCACCACGGTCGTGAACAGCGACCCCGGCTCTCGCAACTGGAACGCGCGCGCCATGATACACGCGGGGGCGACTACGAGCTCCATTTCGGCGAGGAGCTTTCCATCGGCTATCTTGGCCACACCGACACTACGGTCAGGCTGTATCTGCGTGAAACGTTCACTTTCTTGATGCCAACAAGCGAAGCGTCGGTGCCGGTTGCCCTTTCACAGGCAACGGACGGCGCCCGCTGACTTCTTCAGGTTAACCCCCAACGGTTAAAGGTGCTTCGATCATGGCTACACTCTGCGATATCTGCCACGCTCGCCCCGCTGTTGCGCGAGTCGTTGTGACCGAGAACGGCGAGCGAAAGTCGCTGTCGATCTGCGACTATCACTATCGACAGCTGATGCGCCACCAAAGCATGCTGAATCCGTTCGACTCTCTGCTCGGCGGGGGCGGCGATCTGTCCGGTCTGCTGAGCGGGTTCGGAGACGAGTCCGGACTGAGCGCGAGTGTGCCTCGAGAGTCCGTCGACGCAACCGATGCATTCAGTGAGCAGACCATGGAGCTGCTCCAGCGCGCGGCGGAAAAGGCCCACGAGTTACACCGCACCGAGCTGGATACGGAGCATCTGCTTTACGTGCTCGCCGACACCGACGTGTGCGCGGCGCTACTGAAAGAGTTGAAGCTCTCTCCCCAGGACATCAAGAGCTATATCGACGAGCACGCAAAGCACGGGACCGCCAGCGACGACGAATCGCTCGAGAGAATGACCGTATCGCCGCGTCTGAAAAAGGCATTTCAGTTCGCATTCCAGGCCTCCCGCGATCTCGGACATTCCTATGTTGGCCCGGAGCATCTGCTGATCGGCCTTGCAGCCGTCCCGGAAAGCCTGGCGGGCACGCTGCTGAAGAAGTATGGCGTAACGGCTGAGGCGCTGCGCCAGAAGGTCGTAAAGGTCGTCGGCAAGGGCGCGGAAGACGGGCGTGTCGAAACACCCACCGGCACGCCGAACCTCGACAAGTTCGGCCGCGACCTTACCGCGCTCGCTCGCCAGGGCAAGCTCGACCCGGTACTCGGTCGCGCTCAGGAAATTGAAAGCACGATTGAAGTGCTAGCGCGCCGCAAAAAGAATAATCCTGTACTCATTGGCGAACCGGGCGTCGGCAAGACCGCGATTGTTGAAGGACTCGCGCAACGCGTCGTGAATGGCGATGTGCCTGAAGTGCTGCGGGGCAAACGCCTCGTCGAGGTCAATATCAATTCGATGGTCGCCGGTGCGAAGTACCGCGGCGAATTCGAGGAGCGCGCCAAACAGTTGATCGACGAGGTGACGGCCAAGCAGGACGAACTGATTTTGTTCATCGATGAGCTGCATACCATCGTCGGTGCCGGACAGGGCGGCGGTGAAGGTGGCCTCGACATCGCGAACGTCTTGAAACCCGCGCTTGCGCGCGGCGAACTGAGCCTCATCGGTGCGACTACGCTCAACGAGTACCAGAAGTACATCGAGAAGGACGCGGCGCTGGAACGTCGATTCCAGCCGGTGCTCGTTCCAGAACCCAGCGTCGAGCAGACCATCGTGATCTTGCGCGGCCTGCGGGACAAGCTTGAAGCGCACCACCAGGTAACGTTCTCTGATGACGCATTCGTCGCTGCCGCGGAGTTTGCAGACCGCTATATCACCTCGCGCTTTCTCCCGGACAAGGCCATCGACCTGATCGATCAGGCCGCCGCGCGCGTGCGCATCGGCGCCACGTCCCGGCCGGCCGACATCCAGGAACTCGAAGCGGAAGTTGCCCAGCTCAAGCGCGAGCAGGACTACGCGTCGTCGCGCAAGCGCTTCGACGAGGCCAAGGCATTCGAGGAACGCATCAACGACAAGCAGAAACAGCTCGATGAGCAGATGGAATCATGGCAGCGTAAAACCGGCACAGAAACACTGGAAGTTACGGTAGCGTCCGTCGCAGAGGTCGTCTCGCGCCTTACCGGTATTCCTGTTGCCGAGCTCACGCAGGAGGAACGTCAAAAACTTCTGAAGATGGAAGACAAGTTGCGAGAGCGCGTGGTCGGTCAGGACGACGCGGTCGTGGCGGTGAGCGATGCCGTTCGCCTGTCACGCGCGGGCTTGGGTCAGGAGCACCGCCCCATTGCAACGTTCCTTTTTCTCGGGCCGACGGGGGTTGGCAAAACCGAGCTCGCAAAGGCGCTTGCGGAGAGCGTTTTTGGGGACGAGCAGGCAATTATCCGTATCGACATGAGCGAATACATGGAGCGCCATGCCGTCGCCCGGCTTATCGGCGCTCCGCCTGGATACGTGGGTTACGACGAAGGCGGACAGCTCACCGAGCGCGTGCGGCGGCGCCCGTATAGCGTAATCCTCCTCGACGAGATCGAGAAAGCGCACCCCGATGTCTACAACGTCCTTCTGCAGGTGTTCGACGACGGTCGTCTCACCGACGGCAAGGGCCGCGTGGTCGATTTCAGCAACACGATCATCATCGCGACGAGTAATTTGGGCGCCTCGATCATCATGGATAACCTCGAGCAGCCAGAGGCGCAGCGCAAGGGCGAAAAGGAGGTGCGCGAGGAGCTGATGAAGGTGCTCAAGGGCCACTTCCGTCCAGAGTTCCTCAACCGGATCGACGATATCATCGTGTTCCATTCCCTTTCAAAGGAGAATATTCGCGCGATCGTACAGATTCAGCTCGATCGCGTAGTTCGCACTGCAGCCGCACAGGACATCACGCTCAAGGTGAGCGAGTCGCTGGTGGACCATCTGGTCAATGTCGGCTATCAACCGGAATTCGGTGCGCGCGAACTGAAACGGCAAATCCGCCAGGAAGTGGAAACACGCCTTGCAAGGGAAATACTCGGCGACACGCTCAAATCCGGCGATAGCGTGGCAATTGACTACGACAAAGAAAGCGAAGAAGTGAAATTTAACAAGCTCGAGCCGGCGGCCACGTCTGAGCCGCAGATAGGCAATGGCGCTGAGTCTAAAGAAGACGCAGACAAGGCCGCACCTTCGACCGGAGCCGCCTCCGGCAAGGGGCGCAAAAAGCGTAGCGACAAAGAGTCGGGGCGGAACGCCAGCTAAATAGTCAGGAATGAAGTGGCGCCCGGTGGTTAAACCGTTAATTCTTTAACCTCCGGCGCCCATTCTCAAATTTTTCCACGGTATTGAACGACATCGGGCGATGGACAGACCCCCACGGGAACCATTCGTATTGGTGCTCCCCATTGTTTCGGCGAAGTGCTGCTGCCCTCCGCGCTGGGATTCGTGCACGAAGCCTATCCGCAACTGGACATTGACCTCGCGTTAAATGACAGGGTCGTCGAACTCTATACCGAAGGGATCGACATCTCGTTTCGCCAGGGTCCGGTGGGTGACGGTACATTCCATGCGTTCCGTCTGGGTCATGTGGAACGAACTCTTGTCGCCTCGCCGGATTATCTCGCCGGGCATGCGCCGATAGGGGAACCCTCCGACCTGACCGGGCACGCGTTCATCCGCATCAAGTCGATGTTCGGCACCGATCACCTACCGCTTTCCGACGAGTTCGCAAAGCGCGATAACGTCGCGATCCGTACCACCATTACGACGAACCACTGGAGGGCGATGTATCAGATGATCAGGAACGGGATGGGGATCGGAGTCGTCGAGACCTTTGCGTGTGTCGACGCGCTCGCCAGCGGAGAACTCGTGCCGCTATTGCCTCAGTATTGTGTCCCGCCCCAGGAACTGCATCTGCTGATTCGGGCGCAAAGACCGATTCCCACGCGCGTGCATACGGTCGCCGAGATCATGAAACAGTGCGTGCCCGATCTGCTCCGCACACTGACCGTGAACGACTGCCCTGAGCGCGAACCATACCGCGCCGGCTAGGCATGATCCATGCCGGGATACAGCGAGTTCGCTTTGGTGGTTCTCACTCGGGCTCCGGTAGATTCGCCAGTACAGCCTTTCGGATATGCCCAATGGAAAGCGCTACCGAATTTCGGTCAAACGCGAAGGCGGAGGCGGAACAATTCCGCCGGGGTTTGTTTCGTGCCTGCTGGCCTACTGCGATGAATGCCGTCTGCTCATCCCCCGAGTTCCTGGAACGCATGCCCGTTCGCCTCCAGGCTCTTCAGCGTTTCAGCATCGAGCTCGCTTTGCCAGATGTGACCGGAAAACTGCCACTCTTTTGGGTCGGCAAGATCCGGCAAACCCATGCCTTTGCGCACATAAAGTCCTAGCGTCGGCTTGGCGAGATTGATATAGAAGTCGAACTCCTGCTGCTGTTGCGGTGCGGGGGTCGTTGCGGGTTGCTGCGGTTCCATGAGTCCTCCTCCTGGCGGTGTTGCGAGCACGCCGTGATGCGCATCCCTATTCTTTCCCGACCTGGGTCAGCCATCGTTTTCACAAAGACGAGGATACATCTTTCGGGCGCAGCATACGCCGTTGGATGAGTAGCTTTCATGTCGATCGCAGGCTTTGCGGACCTCTTAAAGAATCGATGAGCAATGCATCGATACAATAAGATACGTATTCCTATCTAAACCGTAGGAATATACCCTCGCGTCGCCCCGACGTCCCCCCCGCGGTGCATGGCCGGGTACGATTTTCACCAGAGAAAGCTTTGACACACGAGCCTCAGCAGAAGCTCCAGTCGGAAGCGCAACGCCACGCTCAAGCAGCGGAGGCCTCCCTCCCCGGAGCGAGGCCGCCGTACATCCGCTCGCACAGTCCAACGCTTGCACCGAGCTTCCTCGACAGTTCCGATGCGGCGCGCAGCATCACTGTCGCGATGTCCCCCGACGTACGCGCGGCGTCGAGCCGCGACGCCGGTCCGGAGAGCGTGAGCGCAGCCATGAACTTGTCGCCGGACCCGAAGATGGGTGCCGCGAATGCAGCCGTATGGAGATCGCGCGCCCCCGACGTGAAAAGCGGCAGCTCAGGCGTCGTGTCGAATATCGCTTCGCCTAGCCCCCAGAATCTCAAGACCTGACCGATCGCCGTATCGTCGAGCGCGAACACGGTGCCGGGCAGCCGCGTTTCGCGCAGACCTTCGGATGGCTCCGCGCGGAACAGGCAAAGGCGCTGCGAGTGATCGATGACGTAGTACGACGCACTCTCCTTCGTCGACGTCGCGAGCGCATGAAGTGCCGGCTCGACCACCGACGAAAGATGGAACGACTGCTCATAGAGCTTGCCGAGATACAGCACGCGCGGCCCCAGCGAATACGAGCCGCTGTCCGAGCGGATCACGTAGTTCATGCGCTCTAGCGAATTCATCAGGCGATAAACAGTCGTCTTATGCATGCCCGATGCTTGCGACAGCGCCGCGAGCGACAGCGACTCGGCACCCGGCTTGAAGATGTCGAGTAGCGAAAGCGCCTTCTCGACAGACTGCACCCCTTCGTTTCCCATCGTCCCCCTCCAATTTCTGTTGCTCGATTGTACATCGTACAACATTCTGCCCCCGGCGTTTTACTATGTACAACTGTGTTGTACATCGCGGAGGGTAAACGAGGATAGCAGGTGCGCCTTACGCACCGTTATAGTGATTTCACATTGTACAACGGTGTTGTACTGCGTACAACGCAATCGAAGAGGTTGATTACCATGAGCGCATCTCCCAGCATCACGCCCGCCATCGTTCGCGATATCACGCGCGTCTCGCCCGAACTCGTCAAAGCCGCGTCGCAATTCCAGGCGGCCATTCTCGCCGACGTCGCGGGACGTCGTGGCACGCTGCATGGCCGCGTCAAGCCGGTCGCTCCCGGCATGAAGGTCGCGGGCCCCGCGGTCACAGTGGAGGTTCGTCAGGGCGACAACCTTGCCATTCACGCCGCGCTCGCCATCGCCAAGCCGGGCGACGTGATTGTCGTTGACGGCAAGGGCGACCTGTCGTGCGCGCTCATCGGCGAAATCATGACGACACAGGCCCACGAAAGCGGCCTCGGCGGCCTCGTCCTCGACGCCGCGGTGCGCGACTCTGCCGAACTGGCGAAGAACGGCTTTCCCGTGTTCGCCGCTGGCCTCAACCCGTGCGGCCCGACCAAAAGCGTGGCAGGCCGCGTCAATTTCCAGATTTCCGCGGGCGGCGCGACGATCAACCCCGGCGATCTCATCGTCGGCGATGCCGATGGCGTCGTCGTGATTCCGCGCGAGGACGTCGAGCGCATTCTCGTACTGGCGCAACAGAAGGTCGACGCGGAAACCGCGCGTATCGCCGCCATCCGCAAGCGCGAGGCGCTGCGCCCGGCGTGGCTCGACAAGGAACTGCGCGCAGCGGGCATGCTCGCCGAAGGCGAGGTCCTGTAATGAACGCTTCGACGCAAAAGCCGGCCCTTATCGTCACCGGCGCCGATCTCGCAGCGGAAGCGCTCGAGATGCTGGGCGACTTCGAGGTTGTATTCGCGGGCCGTCAACCGACAGAGGGCGACCTTGTTGCGCTCTGTGCCTTGCACAAGCCCGCTGCCATCATCGTCCGCTACGGGAAGATCAACGCGCGCGTCATGGACGCCTGCGGTGGCAACCTGCGGGTCATCTCCAAACACGGGAGCGGCATCGACGTCATCGACCAGACCGCAGCCGCTGAACGAGGGATCGCCGTGCGCGCCGCCGTTGGAGCCAACGCGGCGGCGGTTGCCGAACACACCTGGGCGCTCATTCTCGCCTGCGCGAACTCGGTGCCGCAGCTCGACGGGCGCATGCGTGCGGGCCACTGGGACAAGTCCACGCACAAGTCTCTCGAACTTGCTGGTCGCACCATCGGCCTCGTCGGGCTTGGCGCAATCGGGCGGCGTGTAGCGGCAGCCGCAACGGCATTCGACATGCGTGTGCTCGCGTTCGACCCGTACGCGAAGGAAGCTCCCGCCGGCGTTGCGCTCGTCAGCCTCGACGAACTCTTCTCCTCTTCCGACATCGTATCGCTGCACTGCCCGCTAACCGACGAGAACCGCAAGATGATCAATGCGCAAGCACTCGGCAAGTTCAAGGCGGGCGCGATTCTGGTCAACACGGCGCGTGGCGGCTTGATCGACGAAGCCGCGCTTGCCGAGGCGCTCTCGAGCGGCAAGCTGCTCGCGGCCGGCCTCGACAGTTTCGATGTCGAACCGATGCCCTCGCCCCATGTGTTCCAGGGCATCGCGAACGTCATTCTGTCGCCGCATATCGGCGGCGTCAGCGACGCAGCGTACGTGAACATGGGTAAGGGTGCGGCGGCGAATGTGATCGCCGTATTCGAAGAGCATGCGCGCAGTGCTCTGCAGTCCTGATCGAAAAACGCAGGTTCGATATGTTCTATCTCAAGCAGCCGGAAGTCCGCCAGGCGGACGTGTTCACCCGCATGCCGGAGCACTTGCGCAAAGCAGGCGTGCAAACGGATTGGTCCAGAGCGAATCGCGGCGGGCAGCCGACCGACTCATTCCTTGAAGGTCCGGTCTGGAGCCCGTCCGGCCATCTCTATGTGACCGACATCCCGCACGGCCGTGTGTTCCGTATCTCCGCCGACGGCAAGTGGGAGCTCGTCGTCGAATACGACGGCGAGCCGAACGGCATGAAGCTCGTCGATGACGGCCACCTGCTCATCACGGATTACCGCAACGGCCTGATGCTGCTGGATATCGAACGCGGCGAAGTCACGCCATATCTCGAGCGGCGCAACACGGAACGCTTTCGCGGCGTCAACGACCTCACGTTCGACTCGAAGGGCAACCTGTATTTCACGGACCAGGGCCAGACGGGCCTGCACGACCCGTCCGGGCGCGTCTACCGGCTCACGCCCGAGGGCAAGCTGGACATGCTGCTCGGCAACTGCCCGAGCCCGAACGGACTCGTGCTTTCGCCCGACGAAAAGGTGCTCTACGTGGCGATGACCCGCGGCAACTGCGTATGGCGCGCGCCGCTTCAGGCCGATGGCTCGGTGAGCAAGGTCGGCCAGTTCTTCACGTCGTATGGCCCGAGCGGCCCGGACGGCCTGACCATCGATAGCGCGGGAAGGCTCTTCGTCGCCAATCCGGGGCTGGGTCGCGCGTGGGTGCTGAATCACCTCGCAGAGCCCGAACTGATCTTGACTAGCCCTGCGGGCGCTTCGCTGACGAACCTGTGCTTCGGCGGCCCGGATATGAAGACACTATTCATGACCGAATCTGTCTCCGGCACCGTGCTGAAGGCCGAGCTGGACATCGCCGGGCCCCTTCCCAAACAGGCAAAAGCGCCAAACCAGGCGAACTGAAGAAATTGCCGGCAGCGCGCAAACGCCAGCCGGCTTCGAGACAGCAAGTTGCATCGAGCAAAGAGCAACCGAGGAGCGCACATGCAGTTCTCCCAATCCCTCCGCGAGGCGGTTTCGTCTACGGACAATAAGGATGCCGAATCGACTCCTGCGTCGATGTCGGCCGCACAGCACGCTGAAAGCGAGCGCACGCTTGCGCGCGCGTTCCGGCGCATTCTGCCGTTCATTTTCGCGTGCTATGTGATCAGCTATCTGGACCGCACCAATGTCGGGTTCGCGGCGCTGACGATGAACAAGGATCTCGGCCTGACCGCGCAGCAATTCGGCGTGGGTGCGGGGCTCTTCTTCATCGGCTATTTCCTCTTCGAGATTCCGAGCAATCTGATCATGCAGAAAGTGGGCGCGCGTATCTGGATCGCGCGCATCATGATCACGTGGGGCTTGATCTCGATGGCGACGGCCTTCGTTGTCGGGCCGAAAAGCTTCGCCGCCGCGCGCTTTCTGCTCGGCATCGCCGAAGCCGGCTTCACGCCGGGCATCTACCTGTATTTCACGCAATGGTTCCCGGGCAAGTGGCGCGCGAAAGTCACAGCGGCCTTTCTCGTCGGCATTCCCGTTGCGAACATGATCGGCTCGCCCGTATCCGGAGCGCTGCTACAGCTCGGCGGCCTGCACGGGTTGCGCAGCTGGCAATGGTTGCTGCTCATGGAGGGGCTGCCCGCGATTGCGCTCGGTATCGCTTGCCTCTTCATCCTCGCAGACCGCCCCGAAAAGGCCCGCTGGCTGAGCCGCGAGGAAAAGGACGTGCTCGCGCATCGCCTCGCGCTCGAACAGCGCAGTATCGCCGGCAAACACGGCTCCAGCCTGCGCGACGCCATGACGAACTGGCGCGTGTTCGTGCTCGCCTTGATCAACTTCTGCGGCATTGTCGGTTCGATCGGCGTGGGCCTGTGGATGCCGCAGATCATCAAGCAGTTCGGCGTCGGCCACGCAACGGTGGGCTGGCTCGCAGCCATTCCCTATGCGCTCGGCGCCGTCGTGATGCTCTGGTGGGCACGCCTCGCGAACCGTGCCGCACATCGCATTCCCTACGTGGCCGGTGCGCTCGTCATCGCGGCCGCCGCGCTCGCGATCAGCGCGATGCTCGACACGCCCCTCCTCAAACTCGTCGCGCTGTGCGTGACCGTGAGCGGCATCCTGGCGTTTCAGGCGACCTACTGGGCGATTCCCTCCGGCTTCCTCACCGGCCGCGCCGCCGCGGGCGGCATCGCGCTGATCGTTTCGATCGGCAATCTCGGCGGCTTCGTCGGACCGTCGATGATCGGCGCCATCAAGGATATGTCCGGCGGCTTCACTGTGCCGCTACTCGCCGTGGCCGCCGTGCTGCTGCTCGGCGCGCTGACGATCGCATGGCTTGGCGACCCCGGCGCGGGCGTGGGAGATGAGCCGAACGCCTGAATCATTTTTTCGCTTTTTCGTTGTCCGCTTCTCGCCAAAATCCGCACGCACTCAAACCAACAACCGGAGACACCATGCAGGAACACAAGACCTACACGACGCACGCCTTCACGCGCACTTCGCCGCGAGCTTTCGCGGCGACGGCAACGGCCGCGGCAGCAACGGCGGCATTCGCCCTCGCGCCGCAGGCCGCTCACGCCCAAAGCAGCGTGACGCTCTATGGCATCGTCGATGTGGGCATCGAGCACATCAACAACACGCCAGGCGGCGGCGCGACCACGCGCGAAGTGTCGGGCAATCTCTCAGGTTCGCGCTGGGGCCTCAAAGGCGTAGAAGATCTCGGCGGCGGCATGAAGGCTATCTTCACGCTCGAAAACGGCTTCAACGTCAACGACGGCACGAGCGCGCAGTCGACCAAGGGCCTGGGCGCGAACGCGGCGACCACCTCGCGCCTGTTCGGGCGCCAGGCGTGGGTGGGCCTCACGTGGCATGGCCAGCAGATCACCTTCGGCCGCCAGAATTCGGTGCTCTACGATCAGGCCGTCGTGTTCGATCCGATGGGTGCATCCTCACGCTACTCCACGCTCTCCATCGACTACGCGACGGCGGGCCGCGTGGACAATTCCGCGAAGTACGTGGGCGCCTTCGGACCCGTGAGTGTCGCTGCGATGTACAGCACGCGCTACGACACCGGCTACGGTAGCGAAGTGCCCGGCGCGCAACTCACGGGCCGCTACTTCGGCGGCTCGCTCACCTACGCGGGCGGACCGCTCGCCGCCAGCCTCTCGTACGAGCAGCGCAACAGCAACACGGTCGCGACCAACACTGCCACGGAGCGCCGCGCCACCGCCGCCGCAACCTGGCTCGTCGGCAGCTTCAAGGCGTTCGCGGGCTATCGCTACCTGCAGGCGTCGCGCGCCTTCCTGCCCGCGAATCCGATCGGCGCCGCCAACGGCTCGCAGTCGGGTGCGGCCAATCTCTGGTGGGCCGGCGCGAACTACGCGTTCACGCCCGCCTTCTTCGTGACGGCGGCCGCCTATTACCAGGACGTGCACGGCAGCAGCGCCGATCCGTGGATGTCCGTGCTGAGCGCCGACTATCTGCTCTCCAGGAGCACCGATATCTATGCCACCGCTGCGTTCGCACGCAACAAGGGCGGCTCCGCGCTCGGTGTGAACGGCTACGGCACGGTCGCGGCGAATTACGATCAGACCGGCTTCGTGGTCGGCATGCGCAAAAAGTTCTGAGCAAGAAAACCATGCAGATCGTCCCCGCCCCGCATCTTCCAGTTCGCGACGCCTGGCTCGCGTTGCATCGCGAAGATGCGCTGCTGCCGGAGCTTCCCATCGTCGATGCGCATCATCACCTCTGGGACCGGCAGACAGGCCGCTATCTCGCCGACGAGTTCCGGCAAGACATGGCAGCCGGGCACCGCATTGTATCGACGGTGTTCGTGCAGTGCCGCTCGATGCTGCGAACCGACGGCCCGGATGCCATGAAGCCCGTGGGCGAGGTCGAGTTCGCCAATGGCGTCGCCGCGATGTTCGCGAGCGGGACGTATGGCGCGATGCGCTGCTGCGAAGCCATTGTCGCCGGTGCGGATCTTGCGCTGGGGCATGACGTCGATGCAGTCATCGAGGCGATGCTCGAGGTCTCCGGGGGCAGATTGCGCGGCATCCGCAACCCGTTGGCGTGGCACGCGGACGAACGGGTTCGCTCGAGCCCGGTGACACCGCCGCGCGATCTCATGCAGAACGCGGCGTTCATCGACGGCGTGCGCACGCTGGGCCGGTACGGACTCTCGCTCGATGTCTGGGTCTATCACACCCAGCTCGACGCGCTGTTCGAACTGGCGCGCCTCGTCCCGGACGTCACCATCGTCATCGACCACTTCGGCGGCCCGGTCGGAGTCGGCATTCACGCCGGCCAAACGACGCAGACGAGAGCGGCGTGGTCGGCATCGCTGCGGCGTCTCGCCGCCCTGCCGAACACACGGCTCAAGCTCGGCGGCGCCGGAATGCCCGTGTTCGGCTTCGACTTCGCCCAGGCCGAGCGTCCTCCTGCTTCGGAAACGCTCGCAGCCGCCTGGAAACCGTACTTCGACGTCTGCATGGAGCTATTTGGCGCCGAGCGCTGCATGTTCGAAAGCAACTTCCCCGTCGACAAGGGCATGTTCAGCTACACCGTCCTTTGGAACGCCTTCAAGCGACTCGCCGCCAGCGGATCGATGACGGAGAGGTCGGCGCTTTTCAGCCGCACCGCTACAACGACATACGGCCTCCCGGTACCAGGAGACGAGTAAATGAAAGTGAACACCCCTATCGCCGGCGGGGCGCCCGCGAGTACGAAGCGCGCCGGCATCCGCTCCGTGACTGCGCCTGAGTGGCGGGCGCTGTCTCTCGCGGGACTCGGCTGGACGTTCGAGAGTTACGACTCCTTCCTGCTCTCGCTCCTGCTGCCGACACTCGCCTTGCAGTTTGGCCTCACGAAAGGCCAACTCGCCGTGTTCACGAGCATCACGGCCGCCGGTCAGATCATTGGCGGCATCCTCTTTGGCTATGTGTCGGATCGAATTGGCCGCGTGCGCACCGCGCTGCTCTGTATCGGCATCTATTCCCTCTTTTCGGGCCTGCTCGCAGTCGTGCCGAACGAGCACTGGTTCGCCGTCACGCGGCTGTGCGGCGCGCTCGGCATGGGCGGCATGTGGACCGCCGGCGCGGCGCTGGTGGCGGAGACCTGGCACGCGAGCCGGCGCGGCAAGGGCGGTGCGCTCATGCAGATGGGGCTTCCCATTGGCGCGATCATCGCGATCAGCATCGCGGGCATCGTGACCGAACTGAATGGCGGATTGGGCGGTCAGGGCTGGCGCACGCTGTTCCTCATCGGCGCCGCGCCGTTCTTCATCCTCTTCTGGGTTGCGCGCAAAACTCCGGAATCTCCGATCTGGCTCGAGCGCAAGGCATCCGCACAGCGGGCCGCCGCCAGCCGGAACGCGCCGCGCGCACAGCTCAACGTCCGTGGCTTGCTCACAGCTTTCTTCTTCATCTTCTTTCTCCAGTACCTCTACTGGGGCGTGTTCACCTGGACGCCGACCTTCCTCGTCACGGTCAAGCACTTTGATTTCGCACACAGCCTGAAATTCGTGCTTGCACTGCAGTTCGGCGCCATCGCAGGCTTCCTGCTTTTCTCGGCGCTGGTCGACAAACTCGGGCGTCGCCCGATGTTCATCGCGTATCTCCTCGTGGGGGCGGTGGCGGTCGGCGTGTACATCGGCTCGGCGGAGCCGTTGTTGATTCTGTGCGCGATCTTTCTCACGGGGTTCGGCGTCAACGGCATCTTCGCGGGCGCCGGTCCGTTCCTCGCGGAAGTGATTGGTGACACCGCTTCGCGCGGCTTCCTCATGGGCCTCGCCTACAACGGCGGGCGTCTCGGCGGCTTTATCGCGCCTCTCATCATCGGCTCGCTCGCCACCACGCCCAGTGGTTTCGTCGAGGGACTCGCGACGACGATTGTTGCCTTCGCAGCCGCTGCGGTCGTCGTTCTGTTTGCACCTGAAACGCGTGGGAAGACGCTCGCATGAATACGGCGGCACGTCAAAGTGCGTTTTACGACCGGCTCTTCCCGGCGCTCGCGGAGCCCGCGCTGCGTCGCTACGCATGCGGGCAGGTGCTTTCCGTACTCGGCAGCTGGACCCAGAACATCACGCTTAACCTGCTCGTCTATCATCTCTCGGGCAAGGCCTCCGTATTGGCACTCCTGAATTTCCTGCTCTACGGACCTCAGCTGATCGTCGCACCCGTGGCCGGCTCGCGCATCCGCGCCGCGAATGCACGCCGCGCCACGCTCTGCGTACTTGCCACGTCATTGACGCTGACGTCGATCCTGCTCGTTCTGTGGTTGGCTGGCGCACTCGGCGTGAAGCTCATCCTCCTGCTCGCGCTGGCGATTGGCATTTCGAGCGCAATCGAGACGCCGGCGCGGCAGCTCCTGCTCGTCAGCAGTCTGCGAAATCCTTTGCTGACGTCCAACGCGGTCGCCATGAACACGATGGTCTACAACGTCGGACGCATGGTGGGTCCGAGCATCGCCGGGTTCGTCTATCCGCTGCTGGGGCCGGCGGCGGCTTTCGCGATGTACGGGTGCGCGTTGTGCGTGATGGCGATGTGCGTGCGTTCGATCCACCCCGCCAATCTTTCGGCGCGTTCGCGCGCGGACGGAGGCGGACTCCGGAATGCCGTGGGCTACGTCCTCTCGGATATGTTTTCCGCTCGCTACCTTCCGACGCTTGCCTGCATGGGCCTTTTCGCTGCGAGCTATCAGACGCTGGTGCCGCTGCTTGCCGACCACGCCTTTCATAACGCGGCGCGCTATACGGGCATTTTCTTCGCCGCTGCGGGCGGCGGCTCGCTCACTGCTGCGATTCTGCTCTCGTCCGCGTGGGGGCCACGTGCAACCAGGAAGCTGCTCGCTTTCGCACCGTGGCTCGCTGTCACCGCGCTTTTCACGCTGGCGTTCACCAACGACGCCAGCCTTTCCGTGCCCGCTTTCTGCGTGCTCGGCTTCAGCCTCACGTTTTCAGCAACCTCTACAAACGCCACCATCCAGCAGCGGTGCCCGGACCACGTTCGCGGCGGACTCGTCGGCATGTACGGCATGGCCTACAACGGCACGATGCCGTTCGGCTATCTGCTCGTCGGTACCGTGTCCGAAGCGTTGGGCGTGCGTTCGACTTTCACGGCGATGGCGATCGTGCTCGCATCGAGTGTCGTCGCCATTACCGCCCTGCACCATTTCAAGCAACGCCGCACAGGCGCACAATAAACGCATTGGAGACGCGTATGAACATTTCCAGCACTGATTTCGCAACCGAAGTGGAGACCCGGACCATCAAGAAAGTCGTCCTGCGTCTCGTCCCCTTCCTCATGCTCTGTTACCTGCTCGCATTCATCGACAGAGGCAACGTCGGCATGGCTTCGTTGCAGATGAACAATGACATCGGTCTGTCTGCACAGGTATTCGGATTTGGCAGCAGCCTGTTTTTTGTCTCCTATTTCATCTGCGAAGTGCCGAGCAACCTCGCGCTCCAGAAGTTTGGTGCGCGTGTGTGGCTTGCGCGCATCATGATTACATGGGGCCTTGTTTCCGCCGGCACCGCGCTGGTTCGCTCGCCGTCGAGCTTCTACGTGCTGCGCTTTCTCCTCGGTGCCGCAGAGGCCGGCTTCTTCCCTGGCGTGCTCCTTTACCTGTCGTACTGGATTCCGGCGAAGTATCGTGCGCGCATCATCGCGACTTTCATGGTCGCCATCCCGGCGGCAAGCTTTATCGGCTCGCCGATTTCCGCCGTATTGCTGCATATGGACGGATTCGCGGGCATTCGCGGGTGGCAGTGGCTGTTCATCCTTGAAGGCATCCCGACGGTCATTCTCGGCTTGATCTGCCTGAAACTGCTTACCGACAAGCCGACGCAAGCGACCTGGCTGAAGGATGATGAGCGCGAATGGCTCACGGCAGCGCTCTCGCAGGAAAAACGGGAACCCAAAAAAGTCGCTCAGATGTCCCTCGCGAAACTGTTCTGCAACCGCTACGTCCTCTGCCTCGCGCTCGTCGATGTATGCGCGTCGGGTGCGGGGAGCACGCTCTCGGTATGGCAGCCACAGTTGCTGAAGTCATTCGGGCTGACGGTCATGCAGACCGGCCTCCTCAATGCGGTTCCGTACGCGCTTTCCTCCGTCCTGATGGTCTACTGGGGACGTAGCTCCGACCGCCGCCAGGAGCGACGCTGGCACACTGTCATCCCCATGCTGCTGATCGGCCTCGGCCTCTTCGGCACGTCGCTGAGCGGCTCGCTCGGGCCAACCATCGTCATGCTCTGCGCGGTTCTCGTCGGCGCGTACGCCTTCAAGGGACCGTTCTGGGCACTGGCCTCCAGCATGCTTTCGAACAGCACGGCCGCAGCTGGACTGGCCACCATCAACGCCATCGCCAACCTGTTGGGCGGCGGCCTTATGGTCAACGTCTATGGATGGGTGAAGGGCGCAACGGGAAGCTACGCGCTCGCGCTGATGCCGCTCGGCGCACTCACCCTCGTCAGCGTCGTCACGCTCGTGTTGCTCACGCGCCCCGGCTCGGGCAAGCAACTCCACAAGAACAAAGTCGAAATCGCCTGAGATGCAGACCACTCGCAGAAAGTTTCTCGCCGCGATCGGCGCGGCTGGAATTACGGCCAGCATGCGCGCGTTCGGCGCTGAAGAAGAAGTCTGGTCGACGGGTGTCAATCCGCCGTCGTTCAAAATGCCGGCAGGTGCTATTGATTGCCACATGCATATCTACGACGACCGCTTCCCCGTTGCGCCTGGCACTTCGCTTCGGCCGCCAAATGCGACAGTCGAGCAGTATCGACGCCTGCAGAAGCGCCTCGGCATTCATCGCAACGTTGTCGTTACACCGTCGACTTACGGAACCGACAACCGCTGTCTCATCGACGCACTTCGGCAGTTCGACGGCAACGCGCGCGGCGTAGCCGTCGTCGACACATCGGTGACCCGCGAGCAACTCGATGAAATGAATACGGCAGGCGTGCGGGCCATCCGCTTCAACCTGAGCTATCCAGGTGCCACGACCATCGACATGCTTGCGCCTCTCGCAGCGCGTATTGCGCCGCTGGGCTGGCACATCGAACTTGTCGTCCAGGGTGCCAGGCTGCCGGAACTCGCACCACGCCTGAACGCCTTGCCGTGCCCGCTGGTCATCGACCACATCGCGCACATCCCGCAACCGGACGGCCTCGGCTCGGAGGCAATGAAGGCCGCGCAGCGCCTCGTCGACAACGGGAAAACGTGGGTCACGCTCTCCGGACCATACGTGGATACAAAAGCCGGCGCTCCCGCCTATGCAGACGTGGCGCCGGTCGCCAAGGCCTTGATTGCGATGGCGCCCGACCGGATGCTGTGGGGAACCGATTGGCCGCATCCTACGGAAAAAGCGCGCAAGCCGGACGATGCCTTGCTGGTCGACGTCATGGCTTCGTGGATAGGACGAGCGGACTGGCAGGAGAAGATCTTCGTCAAAAACCCGGAGAGGCTTTATGGATTCGTGGGCGCAGAGTGAGCGAAACAAATGGTTGTGAGGGTGTACTGAGGCGGAACGGCCACGTCCGCCGCACGCTTTTTCGCGAAACATTGGGCGCTTTCCTCTGTCGATCGCGCACTGAGATTGCCCGGTTTGATGGACGGATTTGCAGTCGGCGATCTGCGGAAGCATCGTGGCGTCCAATACCTGGTTCCCCTCACCTCTACCAAACCGGAAACACGACGTCTGGTTGCGGCGTAAATTCAATGCCCGAGTCGGGGCAGGATACGCGTCCCCTGACGGCAACCCGCTGTTTCAGATACGGCAGCAGGAGCGTGGGGGATGGTTCGCCCCCCTCTCCAAGAAGGATGTCGGACACCACCTTGTGGTTGCAGGGCGAGGTGGAGGGGCGATCCAGCATGATTGTCGTATAGTCACCCGGCGCATACTCCCCGCTGCCACGCTGGACAGTCCCGGTGATCCAGATGTCGTGTTGCAGGGGCAACGTCGGCAGCGGCGGGCTGGCTGACATGGCGTTCTCTGACCATAACCCGGCAATCACAATTGCCGGGACCAAGGCGCACAATCGTCTGTTCATGGTACAAGCCTCTTGACGTCCAGTGACGCTCCCCTGCATGTCACGTTTTCTTTTCACTTCCCTGAAGCATGCCGCCGTGCGTACGTGCCTCACGACGAGCGTGTGCATACGGATCTCCAGTCCGTTGCGTATCTCGACTCTCAGCCGTTCCATTGAAGCACTCCCCTTCGCGCGGGTACCGGTATCGCACCCTCCATGCGGTGCTCGCGCGAAAACCGCTCCGAACGCGGCGCTGAACGCTTCGTGGGACGGCACCGGGTGCACGGCGCGAACGACGGCATACCGTCGTGGCAAACGGTGCCCGCGGGGCAACCGCCCTGCCAACGGCGGCACAGGCTCGACGTGAACTGGTGAAACGTCAGCTACCCGGCGGCGATGCGCTCCGACAGCGTGCGCCGGGCACGCTGCGCAACCGGCTGGAAAACGCCGGACACGGCGACGATCGTACGGGGGACGTGCCCGAACAACGTAGTCGAAGCCGGGCGGAAATGAAGGCAGCTCATCGTATTCTCCTTCGACGCAGCAAGGAAGAGAACGGGCTTGCGCGCTCCAGTTCGCCTGCCATGCTGCGGGGCAAACAAATCGAAACACGCAGCATGCAACCGATCCATCACCGGGCACACTGCCAGAGCTGGATATAAGTTAGTTTCACTGATGAAAATTTTCAAGGTGGCGCGATGGATCCCGCTCACCTGGACCCGACATCCCGAATTACCGGACGCTGAAAGCCGGCGTTGCCTGTCGGACGGATCGCGTCAGGATATCCGCCCGTGGCTCACGGAGGACACCACCTTTTCACGGTGGCGGGCCTGAGCGCAGCCGGGACCGGCTTGATAAAGACAGTCGTTCCACTGCAGCGGCCCCGGCATCGAAGGTGGCATCGCCGTAGGAAGCAGAATCCGGATGTGTGCCAGCGCAGGATGCGCCCGGATCTGGCGGCACAGCTCACACACCGGTCAGCGACATCGTCTAGTCCGTTATGATCAGATCGGTGGCTGGCGCAGGGCATGGTTGAGGGCCTCCACGCCTTTGTGTGCGCAGTGCACGCCGTACCCGTTCGAGGGTGAACATGAGGCAGTAGGCGTCGGGCAGTTCAGGCGGGTCGTTGACAGGCAGGATAGAAGGTATTCTGCTGGTCGGTGGACTTGTTTCCGCCAGGCGGAGCAAATTGCGTTCCCGGCTGCCATCCTGGTCATTGTCCATAGACGGTGCGAGGAAACGATAATGTGTCCTCCCACGCAGGTCTTTCGAAATGGTGTCACGCATTGGTACGGATCATGACCGATTCTCAAACGGGAACTACCCTGCAGGCCCTCGCCGGATTTCTACGACGGGAACAGGCGCGCCTGACGGAAAGATGGATGCAGGCCGTCGCTGCGGATGCCGACCTCATCGAAGCCGACCGGCTGACGTGGGAGCAGCTGGCCGATCATCTGCCCGCTATCCTGGGCGGCATCTGCATCGCGCTCGAAGAGCAGGATCTCCAACCGGTCGAGCGGGCCATTGAACGCAATGCGAGGCAGCACGGGAACGTGCGCTGGCAGCAGGGGTACCGCGTTGATGAACTCGTTCGTGAACTGGAGCTGTTCCGGCAGGAACTGGCCACCGCCGTCCGGGCATTCGCGGAGTCCGACGACACGTTCACACGCGACCACGAATCCCGCGCCCTGCATCTGATCGACGAGGCGCTCAGCTTTGTCACCCTGACATCGATCCGCGAGGTCATCGGCGAGCGTGACCGGACCATCGCCGAATACACGAGCCAGCTGGAGCGTGCTAACAAGGAACTGCGTGAGCAGCAACGCGAGGTCGGCGAACTGTACCGGTCGCGCATGCAGGTCACGCGCGGCCTCGTGCACGACCTGCGCAACTTTCTGAACGCCTTTTCGATCGACCTGCAACTGATTGCGCGCGTTCCGTCCCGAGCCGAGGCCGGACTTGCGCTCGCGACCCGGCAGGCGGAGGACATGAAGCAGCTGGTCGACGAAATGGTGGAATATTCGGTTGTCGTCGGCGACAGCAGCCAGATCTGCATCGAGCCGGTTGATCTGCCCATGCTGTTTGACGAACTGGTCACGAACGCCCGTCCAGCGATCGAAGGAAAAGGCCTGCGTCTGTCCGCCTCGCTTGAGGCCGGACTGGTCCGTGTGCAGTCCAACCGCATCAAGCTCAAGCAGGTTGCGCTGAACCTGCTGTCGAATGCAACGAAATATACCCGCGAGGGGGGAATCGAACTGGTCATCGCGAGATGCGGTGACGGCCGGTGGTTCATGCGCGTGGCCGATACCGGTGTCGGCATTGCGCCGTCAGATACGGAGCGCGTGTTCAGGGAGTTCGAGCGGGCCGCCAGCGACGACATCCCGGGCGCCGGCCTGGGTCTGGCGATCGTCAGGGAGCTGTGCCACGCACTCGAGGGCGAGATCCACTTCGAGTCCCGCGAGGGTCAAGGCACGACCTTCGAAATCCGCTTTCCGGTCGAACTGAAGCCGCGAGGCTGACGCGGCGCCCGCCCGGCTCGTGATCCGAACGGATGTAAGCAGGGTGAGCGCCTTTCGGTCAGTGTTCCCGGCGGGGTCGATATCGCGGATCCAGCCCGACCTGCTCCGCAGGACGGCCTTCGGCCGACGCCTCACGTCCTTGTCGCGCCGGGGGCACACTCCGGCGGCTGCCACCGGCCCGTCTGCAGCCCTGTCACTGGATCGGCGGTGCGGTGCCCAGCTTTTCGGCCAGCATCCGCTCGTACACGCCGAAGTGCAGGTCCACTTCAGACTGATCGACTGCGGTAACGATCAGGGTGATCTGGTCCGGCAGGAGACCAAGCACGCCTGCGATAAACGTTTCGAGCTGCGGCGCGCATACCTTGTCCTTGGCGACGGTCGTCCCGATCGTGACTTCATAGTTTTTTTCCTGTCGGCAGACCACCTCCACCAGGCGCGCGCGGGCGCTCATGTTGTTGTCGACCGCAGTCCGGATGACGTCCACCGCCTTACGCATTGCTTCCGTCGGAAAACCTTTGGTCGAGCGCAGACGCACGCGGTGCGGGCCCAGGGTCAACCAGTCGGTATCGAATTCCATCGTGTCCTCCGCTTGCTACATGTTTCCGCCGCGATGATATGAGCTGGCAAAATTTTTTCAAGGTGCAACGCTGCTTTTGCTCCTTGAAATCCTCGCCAGAGTACCTATCTTAGGATTCGCTCAGGCAGACGCGCGGGTTTCCGCGTCCCGTGCGCTGCGTGTTTCGATTGTTTGCCAGACGCTGGCAGGCGAGCTGGAGCGCGTAGGCCCGTTCGCCTCCTTGCGTCGTTCAAGGAGAACTGCATCATGAGCGATCTCTATTCTGGATCCGACCTCTTCAGCGAGTTCGACCGGCTGCAGCAGCAGATGGCGAGCCTCCTCGGTACTTTCCCCTCCAGTCTCCGGGCGAGCCGCTTTGGCACGTTCCCGCCCGTCAATATTGGCGCCACCGACGACTCGATCGAGATTGTCGCGTTTGCACCGGGCATCAATGCGGCGGAGCTCAACGTATCGATCGACAAGGGACTGCTGACCATCAGCGGTGAGCGCAAGCCGGCACAACCGGATACCGGTGAGGACACACGCGTTTATGCGCAGGAGCGCTTCACTGGCGCTTTCCGGCGGGTCATCGAACTGCCGGAGAACGCGGACCCCGACAAGGTTCAGGCACGCTACGAGAACGGTTGCCTGTCGATCGCCATCGGCAAGCGCGAATCGTCGAAGCCTCGAGCCATCACAGTCCAGTAATCCAGGGAGCTGAAAATGAGCGATACCACCGAACTGAGCAGGCGCGACCCGTCAGCGGTCGCGCGCAGCGAAAGCCGGCCCTCCGCACGGCGGATGACGATTACTCCTGCTGTCGATATCTACGAGAACACCCAGGGCGTCACGTTGTGGGCGGACCTCCCCGGTGTTACCCGGGACAAGCTCGATGTGCGAGTCCACGACGGCAATCTCGCCATCGAGGCTGAGGCGGTTGTGCCGACACCGGCAAATCTGCGGCTGCAGCATGCTGAGGTTCGTGAGCCGCGCTTTGCGCGCACGTTCACGCTCTCCCCGGACTTCGATACCTCGAAGATCGAGGCGAGCCTGAAGGACGGCGTACTGAAGCTCACGATTCCGCGCCGCGACGAGGCGCGCCCGCGACGAATCGAAGTGCGGACGGGCTGAGGTCGGCGCGCGGGCAACAACGGCAGGAAGCACCGGGTGGCGGCTGCCTGGCTGCCACCCTCTGACAGCGGAGGCCCGTCGACGGCAGATAAACGGCGGCGCGGGAGGCAAGTAGAGCGGCAGTTGCACGGTATCGATCTGCTCCTGAAGCCTGTCGAAAAGGTCCATAAAGCCCCCGGTGACATGTTGCAGGGCCACTTGAAATTTCCGTTCCTTGCGCTATTTTATGCATCGCTCAGGCAGTCGCGATCAAGCGCTGCGTGTTTCGATTTGTTTGTCGGCGGGGTTTCCCACGGGCAGGCGGACTGGAGCGCGTGGTTCCGTTCGTCTTTCGTGCGCGGCCCCGGTTTCAGGGAGCCAGTCATGAGCGATCTTTTCTTCAGCACCGATCTGCTGGGCGAATTCGACCGCCTGCAACGGCAGATGGCCAGCGTCTTTGCGGGCTTGCCCGCGAGCCTGCGCGCCACGCGCAGCGAAACCTTTCCACCCGTCAACATCGGCAGCACCGACGACAGCCTCGAGATCGTCGCGTTCGCGCCAGGACTCGATCCCGCCGCCATCAACGTTTCGATCGACAAGGGGGTGCTTGCGATCAGTGGCGAGCGCAAGCCGCCCGGACCTGAAGCGGACGATCAGACCCGCGTCTACGCCACGGAACGCTTCATGGGGGCATTCCGGCGCGTGATCGAGCTGCCGCAGCACGCGGACCCCGACAAGGTCAGTGCGCGCTATGTGAACGGCTGCCTGACGGTGAGCGTCGGACGTTCCGAGGCGTCGAAGCCACGCGCCATCGCCGTCCAGTGAGCCCGGCGCAAATGGAGTACGTGAAAGCACGGAGGACATCATGAACGACAGCACCCTGGCCGCCCGTGAGTCGCGCACTGACGTTGCCTCGCGCGAGGGTGCGCAACCTGCGAAGCAGCTGACCCGGATCTCACCTGCGGTTGACATCTTCGAGGACAGCCGCGGCATCACGCTATATGCCGACCTGCCTGGTGTGCCGCGCGAAAAGCTCGACGTGCGCGTGCAGGACGGCAGTCTGAACATCGAGGGCGAGGCAGTGATTCCCGTTCCATCAGGACTGCGCCTGCAGCATGGCGAGGTGGTCCACCCGCACTTCAGGCGCGCCTTCACGCTCAGCCCCGATTTCGACGCCTCGCGCATCGACGCACAGTTGCGCGATGGCGTCCTGAAGCTCACCGTTCCTCGTCGTGAGAAGGCAAAGCCGCGACGCATTGAGGTGAACGTTGGCTAGGCGTATGCACAGGGGCAAGGCCGGTCATGCGGCGTGGACCGGGCGGCCCGCGCCGCGTGACCTGTCACGCGGAGGTATTTATGGACGACGTACGCAGCGAATGCTGGAGGGGCTTCGTGATCGAGACCCGCGCGTTTCCGGTTCGGCACTATGCGCTGCCTCATGCCGGCCGCGATACGTACGTGGCCGTCGTGCGCATCCGGCACGCGGAGCAGATGGTCGCGGACTGGCATCTGCCGCGCTACGCCCAGCACTGGGCAAGCGTGGACGAGGCGCATCGGGAGACGGTCGAGTACGCGATACGCGCCATCAACGCAGGCTGTCTGAACGACACGGGTTCGCCGGCGCGATTCCTCGCGTGAGCGCGCCGCGTTGCATGGTAGCGCAGCCCCTTTCCGGCTTGCACTACGTTTCGTTTTTCTGCAGGGGACCGCTGCTTTCGGGACCCTGCCTTACGGGAGAAGAAAATGCTCAGTCCACACGAATTTGCGACCCTGATGCTGGTTCGTCAGGCGCCGGACCAGCTCGACATGGACCGCGCCGAACTCGACGCGCTGCTCGAACGCCAGCTGGTCATGCTGGAACATTGCGCCGAGGGCGCACGCCGCGCATACCTGACCGGGAAGGGCCGAACGTTCCTCGACGCGCTTCACCCGGGCGACGCAGCCCGCCGAAGCCGGAAGACCGCCGGCAACGGCAGTGGGGAGAGGCCGGAGCCGTCCCTCGTGCCGGGCAGCCAACCGGCGGATATCGTGTTGCCGGGACATGCAGGCTGAATGGGTGTGCGATCACAACGCCTGGCTTGTCATCTCCGCGGTCGCGTGTGGGCGCGAGGTTATCGTGAAATTCTCCGGTAACCCCGGTGCGATACAGGTCGTCGCCGGGCGTCCAACCGATGGCCACCCGAGCGTGCAGGTCGGGGAATGACACGTGCTGCGCTTGACGGACTGGACGCGAATTCCGCGTGTCCGGTCATGTTTTGGAAATGATGCTCAGCTGGAGATGTCATATGCAAACGGACAAAGTCATCGAGTATCACGGCTGCGAGGTCCGGCCGGTGGTCACCGCCACCGGGAGTGGCCGTTACGCAGCCGCGGCCGTCGTCACCGACCGGGCGGGCGAAATACGCACGCTCGGTGTCGATGGAGATTTTGCCAACGCCCAGGAGGCACGCGATGAAGCGCTGGAGCTTGCCGTCGCGTGGATCCAGCAGCGCTCGGTCGTTTCGGACCGGTATGTCCGACGAACCTAGCCGCCAATCAGCAACTGCCGTCCGGACGCAGGGTGAACAACGGCGGATTCGAGGGTCGATCCGAGTCCGGTTCGCCGTGCTTCCGGAACCGTTTGGGCACAAGCCACATCAAGGAAAAGAGAATGACAGATATTGCAGTCATCGATCCCGACGACGAAGACGCGCTTTATGAACGCATCCGGCTCCTGCTCTTCAGCGCTGACCTGCCGGTGCAGCGTCTGCAAGCCGACATCGACGACATCGGACGTTTCACCACGCCGAATGTGCGCTCACCGCATCTGCACCTGGTCGAGGCCATGCCGCCGCTTACGCCCGCTGCGGAAGCGATCGTGCGCGCCATGATCCGCGCATACGGCATGGAGCTGTTCGGGCGCGGCAGCGCGAATTCCGGGCTGCGTGCCTTGATCAAGGCTGGACCGGTCAAGTTTGGACAAACTGCCTTGATGCTGGGGCCTGACGCCCCTGTGCCGGTGCGTGCCCGTCCACTCGTCGAGGCGTTCAACCGAATTTTCGAGCGCTACCCCGAAAGCGGCTTCCCGCAGGCACGATACTTTCTTTCGGCTATTGGGCTGCCAGTCGGCCGCGACATGAATTCGCGAGTGCGTCGCTCGCTCCAGCGCAACTAGCACAGGCGTCGTACAGCCAAATATCCAGCGTCGGGAACTTCGCTTCATGTCATAGCGGTCACCGAAATCATCGGGCTGATGCGTCACTGGAAACCGATCAGCACGGAACTGGAGTGTATGCAGCGGAACGATTTTTGCTGGGCATAACGTTGCTCGCACCGCTTTGGTCTTTCGGCGGCCGGGGCTCCGATGCGCAAGGGCGCAGGCGATCCATACCTCCGGTGTCATCGATGAAAACTACCGACGTATTGACGGCAGGATCGGGCGGCCATGCCGACCACTGCGTGCACTTCTATGAAGACGATGCGCCGCTGATCCGGCGCGTCGCGGACTTCGCGGAAGAAGGGCTGGACGCCGGCGGCAGCGCGATCCTGATTGCAACGGAGCCGCATCTTGCCGCGCTTCGGGCGCGCCTGAGCGGTCGCAGCGTCCGCGGCGATCCTGAGGCCCGCGAGTCGTCACTCGTCATGCTCGATGCGCAGACGACGCTCTCAGGTCTGAGCGTTGACGGCTGGCCGGACGAGCGTCTGTTCGATTCGACGGTCGGTGCCATTGTCGCCCGCGCTGCGCGACGCAGCGGACCCGTGCACGCGTTTGGCGAGATGGTCGCGCTGTTGTCCGCGCAGGGCCGGCATGACGCAGCCCTGCGGCTCGAGCACCTGTGGAACGCGCTGGGCACCCGGTACCACTTCTCGCTGATGTGCGCCTACCCGCAACGCCTCTTTCCGACTGGCGAAGAAACTGGCGTTTTCCGGCACATCTGCGACGCCCATACGCGCGTGCTGCCAGACGACATTTTCACCGCCGATTCGCCAGCGGAGGCATTCCGGCACACTGCGCTCTGGCGGCAAAAAGCGGGCGCCCTGGAGGCGGAAATCCTGCGCCGGCAGCGCGCCGAGCGACAGCGTGACGGCATGCTGATGAATTCACCTGTCGCCTCCGCACTGCTCGTCGGTCCCGATCATTGCTTCCGCCTCGCGAATCTCGCCTACGCGGCGCTGGCGGGTCATGATGACGTCATCGGTTGCCGCTACGCCGACGTGTTTCCCGGGGATCATGAGATCGTACAGGCGTTGCGGCGCGCGTTCGCGCGCGGCGAGGCGGTCGTCATCGACGAACACCGCCGTCACGGAGCCGCTGGCGCTGGGCGCGTGTTCACCGTGCACATCAATCCGCTGCATCCGGAAAGCGGCCAGCCTGTCGACAGCCTGATCCTGACGGCCGTTGACGTTACGGAGCATGTGCGTACGCGTGAACGGCTGGAGCGACTGCATGCGGAACGGGCCACGCTGGTCGCTGATCTCGAGCAGGCAGGTCGCGTCAAGGATGAATTCCTCGCCATGCTGGGTCACGAACTGCGCAACCCGCTGGCACCCATTGTCACCGCGCTGCAGCTGATGCGGCTGCGCGGAGAAACGGCAGTGGCCCGCGAGCATTTGATCGTCGAGCGCCAGGTGGACCACCTCGTCCGTCTGGTCGATGACCTGATGGATGTTTCCCGCATCACACGCGGCGACGTGGTGCTGAAAAAGGAAGCCGTCAATGTTCGGGAGGCGATCGCGAAGGCAGTAGAAATGGCAAGCCCGCTGCTCGAGCTGCGCGGACACGCCCTCGAGGTCGATATCGGGAGCGACATGATCTGCGACGCAGATCCCGTGCGCTTCGCGCAAATCATCAGCAATCTGCTTACGAACGCGGCACGTTATACCGATGCGGCGGGCAAGATAAGCGTAAGAGCTTCATGCGACGGTCAACATGTCCAGATCCGCGTACGCGATAACGGCATGGGCATCGCACCGGACTCGCTCACGCAAATCTTCTTGCCGTTCTATCGCGGCAACGCAGCCGACGGACGCGGTGCAGGCGGACTGGGGCTCGGTCTGGCGCTCGTGAAAAATCTCGTCGAGCTGCACGGCGGCTCGGTGCGCGCGACGAGCGACGGGCCCGGATGCGGCAGCGAATTCACCGTCGAGCTTCCGCGCGGCAACGTCGAACCGCTGCCTGCCGATGCGAAGGGCGGTATGGCGACTGTGACGGCAGCCGCGGGGCGGCGGGTTCTCGTGGTCGACGATAATGAAGATGCGGCCCTTGCGCTCGCCGAGTGGCTGCGGATCCATGGTCATATCGTAGAGACGCTTCATGATCCGGTCGCAGCCCTGCAATGCGCGCCGTCAATCGATCCTGACGTCGTCGTGCTCGATATCGGCCTTCCTGGCATGGACGGTTACGAACTGTGCAGGCGCTTACGCACCCTACTCGTCTCGCGGGCGCGCACGTACGTGGCGCTGACCGGCTACGGGCAGGACGGCGACCGGGCGCGCAGCCGCGCCGCAGGCTTCGATCACCACTTCGTGAAGCCGTTGCAGCCGCCCCTGCTTCTGGATATGATCCTGGCCTCGCCAGCAGGCAGGGAGCGAAAGTGATGCCATCTCGCCGAACATTGCGGTTTGTTCGCGCGCACACCGACGTTCATTCCTCACAGCCTGGGTCCTCGCCCCTCCGAGCCGTATGTGCAAGCTCGCCGGGAAATATCTCGGACGGCAAGGCGGCTCCGCGACGCACGCCGCCCGCATGGGAGCGTCCAATCGGGACGCCTCGGGACAGTACACGGTCTTCCGGCGCCCTCGCCTGTTACCCGCGCCCCGATCTGCGCGACTCCTCGCAGGCTTCATGAGTAAGTATTCCTATCTAAACCGTAGGAACGTACCCCCGCGTCGCCCCGACGAACGGACGTTCACGCACTCCCAATCGGGCTCTACCCGGTCTTCGGTTCAGTTGAAGTCTTTGTAGATTTATCGACTCGCGCCTGATTTCCTGGACCAGGTACCTGGCACGAACTCTCCTTCGGCGAAGAACCACGCCGACATCGTCCGTGCCAGTTCGAGCACGACTTCCGCGTCGGTCCGGCCGGAGGATGCGCGCACGTGGAACGAATGATCTGCGTCGTCCACCACATGCAGCGTGGCGCGTGGCCCCAGCGTCTCGACGACCGACCTCAGCAGGTGAAGCTCGGCCAGCTTGTCGCGTGTGCCCTGCAGGAAGAGAATCGGCACCGTGACGTCCGCCAGGTGCCGTGCCCGCTCCACGCCGGGCGCGCCCGCCGGGTGCAGCGGGAATGCGACGAAAGCGAGGCCACGCACGCCGTCGAGCGGTGCGATGGCTTGGGCCTGGGACGTCATGCGGCCGCCGAACGACCTGCCGCCCGCGAAGAGCGGCAGGTCTGGCAGCCGCCGGCGGCCCTCTGCGACTGCTGCCTGCACGGCAGCATGTGCCACGGCCGGCGAGTCCACCCGCCTGGAGCCCCGCTCCATGTACGGAAACTGGTAGCGCAATGTGGCGACATTGGCCGACGCAAGCGCGTCGGCCAATGACGACATGCCGGCATGCTGCATGCCCGCCCCGGCACCGTGCGCGAAGACATACAGGGCTCGCGCGTCCTCCGGCACTCGGAGGAGCGCAGAGACCTTGGTGCCGTCGGGCACTGCCAGGGAAAGCGATTCTGGGTCGTCCATGGTATTCAGGTCGTGTCGTTGTGGCCATTGCGCCGATTCTGCATCAAGCGGTGTAATTGCACGCCTGCATCATTGTCAGCGAACTGTTACGACACTGCAATCAGCGTCAAAGGAGTTTCTCGAAGGGCAGTTCATTTAAAGGGCGAAGCGGCCAATCGTCGCCACCGCTAATTATATTTAGGTATCCAATTTACTGAATGCAAACATATTGAATAACATGCATTTTGGTTGCGCTCACGTGTGTTTAGGAGACGGTATATTCGCAATCGAATCCTTCCGGGTTTCTTCTTGACAATTCGATCTGCCTACCTATTATTAGCGAGGCTTAATTACAACTCAACCGACAGGGCACAACTAGTAGGGCAATGACTGTTCGGGGCCTCGCTGTCCAACATTTATCGTCGATGGGTCGGTCTCCCAAGGTCGAGTTCGTTCTGACCTGGCAAGCTTCCACCGGCGGGTATTGGAGGGGCTGGCATGGCTGCAAGATCGATTCGTCGCGCATCGTTAAACACTTTTGCGGGCGTCGCGCCCAGTCAATTGGCGACATCGCTGACGACGCGGCATCAGCGGCTCAACCCCCTCAACATCCTCCATGCCGTCTGGCTCCTGGGCCTGTCACCCGCGTCGGCGCTGGCACAGCAGATACCCACTGAACTGCCCAATCTCTCCGGGAGCGGAACCATCGACACTCCCCCCAACCACGTCCTGATTGTTGGCACCGACGGCACCGACACCGCTTTCTCCGGCACGATCAACAACGCTGGCGTTGCGAGCGATCCCGTGTCGCTACAAGGCCAGTTTGTCAAAACCGGGGCCGGGACGATTACGATCAACGGCGCGACGATCCAGGGCGGCTCGGCGTTCGTGGTGGGCGGTGGACTGGCGCTCACCAACGGCAGCACCGCGATCGACTATCTTTCGCTGGGCACCGGATCGACGTCTTCGGGCACGTTGAACGTGAGCGGCGGCACGCTCACGTTCAACTCCGCGCTTCAGGTCGGCGACTTCGGCGGCACAGGCACGGTGACGCAGACCGCGGGCAACGTCGTCTTCGGTACGCCGGGCACGCCGGTGTCGCTGAATATCGGCAATCAGGGCGGAACGGGCACCTACAACCTGTTGGGCGGAACGGTCACGTTCGGCAACAGCGTCACCGACTTCGTGACGCTCGGGCGCAATACGCAAGGCAACCCGAGCAGCGGCACGCTCAACCTGAGCGGCGGCACCTTCAACGTGGCCAACGGGTCGCTGTTCCTCGGCTCGAACGTCGCGTCAACGGGTACCGAGGGCACCGGTACGATCAACCAGACCGGCGGCACCCTGGCAATCGGCAACGGGTCGAGACTGTTCCTCGCGGCCGCCGGCAACGGTACGTACAACCTGTCGGGCGGCACACTGCAGATTGGCGGGAATTCGCTGTTCGGCGACTTCAACAATCTGGGCGGCACGTATGCATTCAACCTCGGTGGCGGAACGATACAGGTGGTGGGTTCGGTGCTGAACGCAGGCGTCAACGCAACGCTGGTCGGCGGCACGACGTCGACCATCGACACCAACGGCATCGGCGCGACATGGTCCGGCGTGCTTTCCGGAAGCGGCGCGCTGACCAAGGTCGGCAACGGCGTGCTCACGCTGACCAATGCGAACACCTATACCGGCATGACGACCATCTCGGCCGGCACGCTGGCGCTGACCGGCAACGGCAGCATCAATCTGACCAGCGGGATGTTGAACAACGGCACCTTCGATATTTCGGGCGTCACGACCACGCCGATACCGGGGATCCCGACCGGTGTCGTGCCGCTGCCGAACCTGTCCGGCAGCGGCACCGTGATCGATGGCACGAACATCCTGGTGGTTGGCACCGATAACACGAACACCACCTTCTCCGGCACGATCGTCAATACCGGCACGGTGAACGACGCGCTGCACGGCATCTTGGTCAAGACTGGCACAGGGACGTTCACGATCAACGGCGCGCGGATTCAGGCCGGCTCGGCTTTTGTCGTGGGCGGCGGACTGGCGCTCACCAGCGGCAGCGCCGCGATCGACTATCTTTCGCTGGGCCTCGGCAATGCGCTGGCGACGCAGGTGCCCGGATCGACGTCGTCGGGCACGTTGAACGTGGGCGGCGGCACGCTCACGTTCAACTCCGCGCTTCAGGTCGGCGACTTCGGCGGCACAGGCACGGTGACGCAGACCGCGGGCAACGTCGTCTTCGGTACGCCGGGCACGCCGGTGTCGCTGAATATCGGCAATCAGGGCGGAACGGGCACCTACAACCTGATGGGCGGAACGGTCACGTTCGGCAACAGCGTCACCGACTTCGTGACGCTCGGGCGCAATACGCAAGGCAACCCGAGCAACGGCACGCTCAACCTGAGCGGCGGCACCTTCAACGTGGCCAACGGGTCGCTGTTCCTCGGCTCGAACGTCGCGTCGACGGGTAGCGAGGGCACCGGTACGATCAACCAGACCGGCGGCACCCTGGCAATCGGCAGCGGGTCGAGACTGTTCCTCGCGGCGGCCGGCAACGGTACGTACAAGCTGTTGGGCGGGACACTGCAGATTGGCGGGAATTCGCTGTTCGGCGACTTCAACAATCTGGGCGGCACGTATGCATTCAACCTCGGCGGTGGAACGATCCAGGTGGTGGGTTCGGCGCTGAACGCAGGCGTCAACGCAACGCTGGTCGGCGGCACGACATCGACCATCGACACCAACGGCATCGGCGCGACATGGTCCGGCGTGCTCTCGGGAAGCGGCGCGCTGACCAAGGTCGGCAACGGCGTGCTCACATTGTCCGGCCAGAACACCTATACCGGTGTGACCAACGTTCGCGGTGGCGTGCTCAATCTGACCGGCTCGTTGCAGTCGCCGGTCAATGTGGAAGCGAACGGAACCCTGGGCGGGGCAGGAACGGACTTGAATACCGTCACCAATGCCGGAACGGTTGAGCCGGGCTTCGGTCTCCCAGCGGGGCAATTCGGTGTGATGACCGTCAAAAATTATGTGGGGGCCGGCGGCACGCTCGCGCTGCGCACGTTCCTCGGTCTGGATGGCTCGCCGTCGGACAAGCTCGTCATCAACGGCGGCCGCGCCGACCCTTCAGCCGTACGCGTCACGAACGCCGGCGGCTCCGGTGGGTTGACGACGGGCAACGGCATTCTCGTCGTCGAGACAACCAACGGTGGCACCACGGCGTCGGATGCCTTTACGCTCGCTGGCGAGGCGCGCGGTGGCGCGGAAGACTATCGTTTGTTTCGCGGTGGCCTCAACAGCAGCAATCCCGAGGACTGGTTTCTGCGCTCCTCGTTCGTCGTGCCGCCTCCACCGGGGGGAGGCGAAGAGGAACTGGAACCGGGAACCGGCACCGGGCCCCCACCGGATCCGCTGCCGCCTGGCATCTACCCGATCATCGGGCCGGAACTCGCCACCTACGGCGTCGTGCAACCGGTCGCCCGGCAGATGGGTGTCGAGATGCTCGGGACGCTGCATGAGCGCATCGGCGACACGCTTACGACGCAGAGCGGCGCAGCGGGCGGTTCGGGCTGGGCAAGCTCCGCATGGGGACGCGTGTTCGGCGGCCAGATCGACAACCACTACGAGGCCTACGCCGATCCGCGCGCGAGCGGCGGAGTCGGAGGCTTGCAGACGGGTCTCGACGTATGGCGAGGAAGCTTCCTGCCCGGCCATCGCGATGCGGCAGGCGTCTACTTTGCATACGGCTACGGCAGTGCCGATGTCGATGGCCTCGTCACCAACGCCGCGACAACCGGATACGTGCTGGAGCACACCGGCTCGATGCATCTGAATGCCTACACAGGCGGTGGCTACTGGACGCACTACGGCCCCAGCGGCTGGTATCTCGATGCAGTCGTGCAGGGTACGCACTACGACGGCGCCGCGACCACGCAGTTCGCGAATCTGCCGGTTCAGGGTACGGGCTTCGTGACATCCCTCGAGGGTGGCTACCCGATCCCGCTGCCGCTCGGCCCGGGTTTCGAGCTGGAGCCGCAGGCGCAAATCATCTGGCAGCATGTGTCGTTCTCCGACACGAACGACGGTCTGGGCGACGTGTCCCTCGGCTCCACGTCGGGCGCGACTGGCCGTCTCGGCGTGCGCGCGAAGTGGACCATCGAAGGCAGCCATGAAGCGGTGTGGCAGCCCTATATGCGTGCCAACCTGTGGCGGGATTTCAATGCCCAGGCCACCACGACCTTCGGCAATGAACCGGTGCCCCTGAATGTGCAGGCCACGCGGCTCGAGCTCGCCGGCGGTGTCACCGCCAGGATCAAGGATCGGCTGAACCTTTACGGACAGTTCGGCTACCAGTTCGCCGTAAGTGGAAGTAGCAATGTCCGCCGCAGTGGCGTCGAGGGCGATCTCGGCGTGCGCTTTCTTTGGTAGGTAACGCTGTAGCTAGCGCTGCGACGTGTCGAGCGGCGCAGTCTATGTCGCGCGTACTCGACATCGATGCGCAGTTCTCGTTCTCTCGTCAAAAGCCGCCGCTGCACCTCGCGCGCGTCAGGTAAACCCCGCATGGCAGCCTTGAAGTCCGGTGTTTAACATCCCACGACGTTACCGGTAACGTCGCATGGTACGCAAACATGCTTTCTGGCGAGGCACATCACTATAAGGAGACGGGAATGCGTCCATCGGGAGTCGCCGTGCGTGCACTGTACGCAGGCGTCACATTGCTCACGATTGCGTCGATCTCAGGTTGCGCGCACAACCAAACGGCTGCCACCCCCGATGGATTGCCGCTCGCAGCCGCTCCCACGCAGGCCGTGCCACAACTGAAAAGCGTGATGGCCGCGCATTTCAAGGTAGGCGCGGCGATTGAACCCGATTCCATCGACAGTCCCGCCGACGCCGCGCTGCTGGCCGTCCAGTTCTCGAGCCTGACCGCCGAGAACAAAATGAAGCCGGGCACGATAGGCGTGGCCGCAGGCGAGTACAACTTCGCGCCGGCCGACCAGATCGTGGCGTTCGCGCAGGCGCATGGCCTGGCCGTGCGTGGGCACACGCTGGTGTGGCATTACAGGAGCGGCGAATGGACCGAGGCGCCGGACTGGTTCTTTGCAGGCGACGCCAAAGATCCGCATTATCACGATATCGTCGCGGCACGGCTCCAACGCTATGTGACCGATGTCGTCACGCATTTTCGCGGCAAGGTCTATGCATGGGACGTCGTGAACGAAGTCATCAGCGACGACCCGCATCAGGTCTATCGCGAAGACAGCCCGTGGTATCGCGCGCTCGGCAAGGACTACATTGCAATTGCGTTCCGCGCCGCGCGTGCGGCCGACCCTGACGTCAAGCTCTATATCAACGAGTACAGCACGGACGACGCGGCCAAGCGCGCGAAGCTGCTCTCCGTGATACGCGATTTGCGTGCTCAGGGCGTGCCGATCGATGGCGTCGGGCATCAAATGCATATCAGCATCAACTGGCCGCCGCTGCAAAATATGAAGCAGGCTTTCGACGACGTCGCCGCCCTCGGACTCGAAAACCAGGTGACGGAACTCGATGTCAGTCTCTACAGCGACCCGGGCGCATGCTGGAGCCATCCGCCTGCGTGCTTGCCCGATCTCGGCCAACCGGTGCCGAACGACGTGATGCGTGCGCAGGCGCAGCGGTATCGCGCGGTGTTCGATCTGTTCGAGCACGAGCCAAGCATCAAGGCCGTCAGCTTCTGGGGCTATTCGGACAAGCACACGTGGCTGACCTCGATACCGGTGCCGCGTACCAATCTGCCGCTGCTATTCGACGCGAACCTGAAACCGAAAGCCGCGTTCTGGGCAATAGCCGATTCGTCGTGGCAGCCGTAAGGCGGATGGCGAAATTGAAAGTCCACGATCTTTCCGCCGACGTCCAGGCATCCGTCATATTGCGGCGAGAGGGCTTCGAACAGAATGCGGTCGTCTGGGGGCCATCGGAAGAGAGATCGGAGTAGGCCGTAAGGCCCATATGGCGGAAGGCAGCCAGAGTCGAACTGACCCGGGAGCGGCTGACGCCCCCAACCGGGTTTGAAGCCCGGCCGTACCACCGGATACGAATGCCTTCCTTCGTGAAACCCAACCACCTGCAACCACACGCACATATCGATGTGCCTACAACCATTCGCGCATCCGGCTGTCGTGCCGTAGCAGATGCGTATCGCGCTGAAAGCGAGTATATCCAACGCGGTCGAAGTACTCCAGAATCTGGATCGCACGTTTGCGGCCCAATGCCGTGGCGTCGCGAAACGCCGCGGCGTTGACCGCACCGCCCTGCTCCGCGGCAATCTGTGCGACGGCACGCGCGAGCGTCTGCACCATGTCGCGATCGTAGAAGAGATCGCGCACGACCTGATACACCATACCCAGGCGCGCAAGCTTGCGCAGCAGCGCACGCACCTTCTCTTCCGGCTGCCGCGTCTCACGTGCGAGATCCCGCACCCACGGCGGATCGAAACGCCCTTGTGCGAGCAGCGGCATGAGGCGCGCGGCGAGCGCTTCGTCTTCGGCGTCGAGCGTCACCGCGTGTGACGGCAGATGCAGCCACGGCCCGCTGCGTGCCACGCGCCCCTCGCGCTCGAGCGCTTCGATCGCGGCGCGCCACACCGCATCGCTCACGAGCGGCGCCGCCATGCGGCGCAACCGTGCCGCGTCCGGCCCCTGCTCATCGGGCGAGCGCGCATGAAACTCGGCGAGCGCCTCGACAATGCGTTCGGTGAGCCTCGACCAGTGCGCGTGTGCGATCACCGCGCCTTCGTCGTCGCGTCCTTGCGGTGCGATGGAAATCGCATCGGCGGGCAAAGCGAGCGCAGCGTCGTCGTAACCGGTCAACTGCGTCAACGTCGCGCGCGCAATGCCACGCGGCGCTTCTTCGATCAGCGGCGCCAGGCTCGCTTCGTCGAGCCATGTGCACAACGCGTCGAGCCAGGCACGCTGTTCTGGCGTCCGGCGCCGCCGCGACGGACCGAATGGATCGAGCACACGCCCGCCACCTATGGTGTGGTTTGCCTGCGCGTTGCGGACAATGAAGCGGTCCCCCGGCAACGCGTGCAACGGCGCTTCGAAGACGAGCTGCACTCGGGCAGCCGCGCCCGGCGCGAGCGTTTCGCCTTCGAGCAACGCAACGTTCGCCACGCGATGCGTCGTGCCGAGATGCACATGCAGCGGCGACCAGTGCTGCAACGTGATACCCGCGTCGTCGAGCAACTGCAGTTCGACGTCGAGACGCACGGCCGGCTCGGCCAGCCGCGCATCGACGATCCAGTCCCCGCGCTCAATCTGCTCTTTGTCGATGCCCGCGAGATTGAGCGCGCAACGCTGGCCGGCGTGGCCTGAATCGCCCGCCTGTACCGCTCGGTTCTGCGCATGCAGGCCACGCACGCGCACAGGCGTGCCGGCAGGTGCGAGCACGAGCGCGTCGCCCGCCTGTACGCGCCCGGCGAATACAGTACCCGTCACCACCGTCCCCTGGCCCGTCAGCGTAAATACGCGATCCACGGCGAGGCGAAAGAGTCCATCGTCTCGTCGCGCCCGCCATGTACTCGCGCGCTCGCGCAACCAGGCGTCGAGGCGCGCCACGCCTTGGTCATGCAGCTGCGTGGCATTGGTCTCGAATACGGGTGCGTCCGCAAGCATCGTGTCAGCGAGCCACGCGGCGATTTCGGCACGCACGGCGTCGAGCTGCGCCGCATCCACGCGATCGCCCCTGGTCAGCGCGATGGCGCCTTGCTGCACGCCCAGCAGTTGCAGAATGGCGAGATGCTCGCGCGTTTGCGGCATCACGCCGTCGTCGGCCGCAATCACGAGCAGCGCCAAGTCGATGCCGCACGCACCCGCCGCCATCGTATGGACGAGCTTCTCATGGCCGGGCACGTCGATGAAGCCCAGCACGTCGCCGTTGGCGAGCGGCAGGTACGCATAACCCAGTTCGATCGAAATGCCGCGCGCCTTCTCTTCTTTCAGGCGGTCGGTATCGACGCCGGTCAACGCGCGGACCAGCGTGGTCTTGCCGTGGTCGATGTGCCCCGCCGTGCCGACGATCACAGACGCAGCTCCGCGAGTTGCGCCACGAACGCCGCTTCGTCCGCGGGTTCGAGGCAGCGCAGGTCCAGGCGCAGGGCGTCGTCGGCAATACGGCCGATCACGGGACGCGGCAGTTCGCGCAAGGCGCGTTCGAGCCTGAGCAGCGCACGGCCACTGCCGCCCTTCCCCGCATGGCGCACGACGAGCCCGCTGCTCGGCAGCACGTCTACGGGCAGTGCGCCGCTACCGATCTGGCTGAACATCGGCTCGACGCTCGCCGCATACGCTTCGCCTATGGCGCGCTGAAACGGGGGCAGCGCGCGCTGCGCGGCCTCTTGCATTTGCAGGGCGGGCCGCGTGAGCAGGCGCAGCGTAGTGAGCCGTTCCTGCAGGAATTCGGGCGCTCGATAGAGCCGCAATACGGGCTCGAGCGCAGCGAGCGTGAGCTTGCCGACCCGCAACGCGCGCTTGAGCGGGTGCTTCTTGATCTTCGCAATCAATTCCTTGCGGCCGACGATCAGTCCCGCCTGCGGGCCGCCCAGCAGCTTGTCGCCGCTGAAGGTCACGAGGTCCGCGCCCGCTTCCACGGTCGCGCGCACCGTGGGCTCGGCCGGCAAGCCCCACTGCGCGAGATCGACGAGCGTTCCGCTGCCCAGATCGACCGCTACGGGCAGGCTGTGCTGACGTGCCAGCGGCGCGAGTTCATCGAGTTCGACACTCTTTGTAAAGCCACTGATCGCGTAGTTGCTGCAATGGACTTTCATCAGGAGCGCGGTGTGCGCGTTGATCGCCGCTTCGTAATCCTTGAGATGCGTTCGGTTCGTCGTGCCGATCTCGCGCAAGCGTGCGCCCGCCCGGCTCATGATGTCGGGAATGCGAAATGCCCCGCCGATCTCGACCAGTTCGCCGCGCGAAACGACGACCTCCTTCCGATTGGCGAGTGCGCTCAACAGCAGCAACACGGCCGCCGCGTTGTTGTTCACGACGGTCGCGGCTTCTGCCCCCGTCAGTTCGCAGATCAGCGAGTCGATCAGGTCGTCGCGGTCGCCGCGCTTGCCGCTCGCGAGATCGAATTCGAGGTTTGCGGGTTGCGTGAGCGCCTGCACCACCGCTTTCACGGCCTCGTCGGGCAGCAGCGCGCGGCCGAGATTCGTGTGCAGCACCGTGCCCGTGAGATTGAAGACGGAACGCAGGCCGCTTTGCGCGCGTTCGGCCAACCGTTGCGTGGTCGCCTCGATCACGCGCTCCAATGAAAATGGTTCGGCATCCTTGTTTTCATGCGCCAGAACGCCAGCTCGCACATCGCGACGCCAGCCGTCCTGCGTGGCGCGAATCGCGTCGATCACCTGGGTGCGTCCGTACTGCGCGATCAGCGGCTGCGCTTGCTCCGAGGCAATCACGCGCTCGACCGCCGGCATTTTCGCGAGCAGCACATGCAGGGCGTGCGCATCGTGCTCCGCTGCTTGTCCCACGGCTTCACTCATGGCGTGCGCGGCTCCTTACTGGTCGCCCGGCACTTCGGGCCATAGCAACGGATTCGGGCTCGCGCGACGGTAGCCCGCGTCGCTCATCAGCAGATCGAGCGTGAGGCTCGCCAGGTCGTCCGCGAGCGGCTCGAAATCGAGGTCCTTCTCCTGATAGCCGATCTTGCGGTACGTATGGCATTCGTCGCACGATTCGGCCTTGAGTGCGGCATTGCCGCCTTCGATGCCGTGATACGCAATGCCCTTGGTCGAATCGCAGTTCGTGCACTTCACGCGCACCACGTGAGCCTCGGTGCCGCACAGGCCGCATTGCGCAAACCGGTAGCCCTGATACACGCCGCCAATGCGCACGATGCTGGCAACAGGCGGCGATCCGCACACGGGGCACGCACCTGGTGCGTCGACATAGGGCACGTCGCGTACGTCGATGCGGCTCGCGAGGTCGGTCCACACCACCTGCAGCGCGGCCATGATGAACGGCGCGGTGGCGGGCGCGACTTCGGTGTAGCGCTGGGCGAGAACCGCATCGGCCTGGGCATCGAGTTGCCCTTCGTTCATGGCGCGCAGGTCGCCCAGCACTTTCGCGAGCGCAGGCCCAACCGCTCCTGCCGCTTCGACCCGATCGGCAAGACGCGATAGCACGGCGCGCCATTGCGGATCACGCTCGCCCGAAAGCGCCGGCAGGATCGGCATGGAGTGATGCTGCGCGTTCGTAATCGCTTCACGCGAAGGCATGGAGGCGCTGCAATGTTCTAGCGCCTCCTGCTGCGCGTCGACGAGCGCCGCCATGAGCCGCACGTAGCCGCCAATGGGATTGTGGTCCGCGAGATGCCGCAGGCGCACGGCGCGCGTACTGAAAAAGGCGACCCGTTCGGGCAGACGAATGCGCGGAATGGCCGAAGGATCGAGCGATTCGATTTGCTGCGGGTCGAGAATGCGTTGCGTCACGACGGGTCGACTCCAGAACGGCTTCACGAAGAAAAAACCGCCGTACCCTCGCGGGCGCCGGCGGTTTGCCGCTCGCGCCGCCACTGCCTTCGCCAAACGGCGCGGCAGGCGGCGCGCAGCCTGTGCGTTACTTGATGCTCTCGCGGAACCAGCGCGGATGATGCTTTCTCGCCCAGCCCCAGGTGACGTAACCGCGCGTCATCGCGCCGATCGACCCCTTCACCCATATGGCTGCATAAATATGAATGATGATGCCGCAGATCAACACGAATGCCGCTACCGCATGCACCAACGCTGAGAGCCGGATAATTTCGATCGGAAAGTAGACCGAAAAACATCGCCGCCAGATCACGATGCCGCTCAAGAGCAACAGCACGAGGCAAACCACCATCACAAAGAATAACAGCTTCTGGCCCGCATTGTAGCGACCGATCTCGGGCAGCCTGTCTTCGCGGTTGTTGAGCACGTCGCCCATCTGTTTCATCCACTGGATGTCGTCCTTGTCCAGATAGTTGTGATGCCAGAAGCGCAGCGCAAGGATCAGGAACGAGACGAACATCACCACGCCGATGAACGGGTGCAGAATGCGCGTCCACTGGCCACCGCCGAGCACCGCGTACAAAAATGCCATGGCCGGGTGAAACATCGCGAGGCCCGAGAGCGCGAGCAGGATGAAGCAGATTGCGGTGATCCAGTGGTTGCTGCGCTCGTTGGGCGTATAGCGCTCGATCAGTTGCGGTTCATCGTCTTTCATCGCCGCGCTCCTCCGGTGGTTCGCCACGCATGCGCCGCGCCTCTTCGCGCGCCGCGGCTTCGTCTTCAGCCGTCACTTCGTTCGGGCCGACCCGCGTGTAATGGAAGAAACCGGCCAGTGCGGTGAGCGCCATGATGGCGAGCCCAATCGGCTTGGCCACGCCCTTCCAGATCCGCACCATCGGGCTGATGTGCGGATCCTGGGGCAGTCCGGCATAGAGCGACGGCCGGTCCGCGTGATGCAGCACGTACATCACGTGCGTGCCGCTCACGCCCGGCGGATCATAAAGCCCGGCGTTCTCGAAGCCGCGCTCCTTGAGGTCCACGATGCGCTCGGCCGCGTGCTGCTTCATGTCTTCCTTGGTGCCGAAAACGATCGCACCGGTCGGGCAGGTCTTCACGCACGCGGGCTCCTGCCCCACGGCCACGCGGTCCGAGCAGAGCGTGCATTTGTAGACGCGGCGTTCGCTCGACATGCGAGGAATATTGAACGGGCAGCCAGTAATGCAATTGCCGCAGCCGATGCAGTTTTCCTGGTGGAAGTCGACGATGCCATTTGTATATTGCACGATCGCGCCCGGCGAGGGACACGCCTTCAAACAGCCCGGGTCCTCGCAATGCATGCAGCCGTCCTTGCGGATCAGCCATTCGAGGTTGCCCTGCGAGTTCTCGTATTCCGTGAAGCGCATCACGGTCCACGAGTGCTCGGTCAGATCGTGCGGATTGTCGTAGACGCCCGTATTGATACCGATTTCGTCACGCAGATCGTTCCACTCCATGCACGCGGTCTGACACGCCTTGCAGCCGATGCATTTGGAAACGTCGATGAGCTTCGCGACCGTGCCAGTCACCGGCTCGCGCACGCCGGGTGGCTCCGAGGTGGTCGCGGAGAGGCGTTTGACGTCAAGTGATTGCCATGCCATGTCGTCGCCCCCTTATGCCTTTTCGACCTTCACGAGGAACGACTTGAACTCGGGCGTCTGCGAATTGCCGTCGCCCACGGGTGGCGTGAGTGTATTCGTCAGATAGCCCGGGTGCGTGAGCCCCTTGAAGCCCCAGTGCAGCGGTACGCCAACCTGATGCACGGTCTTGCCCTCGATGGTCAACGGCTTGATGCGCTTGGTGACGACCGCCACCGCGATCAGATAGCCGCGATTGCTCGACACCTTCACGCGCTCGCCCGCCACCACGCCCACCTCCTTCGCGAGCGCCTCGCCGATCTCGACGAACTGCTGCGGCTGAATGATCGCGTTCAGCCGAGCGTGCTTCGTCCAGAAGTGGAAGTGCTCGGTGAGCCGGTACGTGGTCGCCACATGCGGGAACTGCTGCGCGGTTCCAAACGTCTTGCGGTCGTCGGGGAACACGCGCGCCGCCGGATTGCTCGTGGCGAGCGGGTTGTTCGGGTGGAACGGGTTATAGCCGAGCGGATTCTCGAACGGTTCGTAATGCTCAGGGAACGGACCTTCGTTCATGCCGTCGCGGGCGAAGAAACGCGCCACGCCCTCGGGGTTCATGATGAACGGCCCCATGCCCTGATCGGGTGCCTCATCGGCTTTGAAGTCGGGTATGTCCGCACCCCTCCATGCGCTGCCGTTCCAGGCAATCAGCTTGCGGGTGGGATCGAAGGGCTTGCCCGCCACGTCGCATGAGGCACGGTTGTACAGCACGCGCCGGTTCGCCGGCCACGCCCAGGCCCAGTTGAGCGTCTGCCCGATACCCGTGGGGTCGTCATTGTCGCGGCGACCCATCTGGTTGCCCGCCTGGGTCCACGCGCCACAGAAAATCCAGCAGCCGCTCGCGGTCGTGCCATCGTCCTTCAACTGCGCGAACGCCGAGAGCTGCTCGCCCTTCTTCACGAGCACCTTGGTCGGATCTTTCGCGTCGGTCTGGTCGGCGAGCGCGCGGCCGTTGTACTCCCTCGCCAGTTCCTCCGGCGTGGGGCTCGCGGGATCCGAATACGGCCAGTCGAGCTTGACTATCGGATCGGGCAGCTTGCCGCCGTCCTTCTGATACGCGGCGCGTACGCGCAGGAACAGGCCCGACATGATCTCGAGGTCGCTCTTCGCCTCGCCCGGCGGCTCCGCACCCTTCCAGTGCCACTGGAGCACGCGGCTCGAACTCACGAGCGAGCCGTTTTCTTCCGCAAAGCACGTGGTGGGCAAACGGAACACTTCGGTCTGAATCGAAGTCGGATCGACATCGTTATAGTCGCCGTACTTCTTCCAGAACTCGGCAGTCTCGATGGCGAGCGGGTCCATGATCACGAGCCACTTGAGCTTGCTGAGCGCCGAGACGGTCTTGGCCTTGTTCGGGGAAGAAGCGAGGACGTTGAAGCCCTGGCAGATATAGCCGTTGACCTTGCCCTGATTCATCAGCTCGATGGTCTGCAGCAGGTCGTACGGCTTGTCGAGCTTGGGCAGCCAGTCGTAGCCCCAGTTGTTGTCCTTCGTCGCCGCGTCGCCCCACCACGACTTCATGAAGCTCACGAAGAACGCGCCGTAATGCTGCCAGTAACTGAGCTGGTTCGGCCGCATGGGCTGCGACGCGCGCTTCTTGATGTAGTCGTCGTAGTCCTGCTCCGCTTCGGACGGCAGCGTCATGTAACCCGTGAGCAGGTTCGACATGAGCCCGAGGTCCGTCAGCCCCTGGATGTTCGAGTGGCCGCGCAGCGCGTTCATGCCGCCGCCCGCAATGCCGATGTTGCCGAGCAGGAGCTGCACCATCGCGCCGGTGCGAATATTCTGCGAGCCGATCGAGTGATGGGTCCAGCCGAGCGCGTACAGGATCGTGCCCGCGCGGCCCGGCACGGCGGTGGTCGCGAGCATTTCGCACACCTTGAGGAATTTGTCCTTCGGCGTGCCGCACACTTTCTCGACCATTTCCGGCGTGTAGCGCGAGTAATGCTGCTTGAGCAGCTGGTACACGCAGCGCGGATTCTGCAGCGTGTCGTCGGTCTTCACGAAGCCGTCGTCGCCGAGCTCGTAGTTCCACGACGACTTGTCCGGGTACGAATGCTTTTGCGGATCGTAGCCCGAAAAAATGCCGTCGTTGAACGCGTAGTCTTCGCGCACGATGAACGAGAAGTCCGTGTAGTTCTTCACGTACTCGTGCTGGATCTTGTCGTTGGTGAGCAAATAGTTGATCACCGCGCCGAGGAACGCGACGTCCGTGCCGGTGCGGATCGGCGCGTAGAAGTCTGCGACCGATGCGGTGCGCGTGAAGCGCGGATCCACCACGATGAGCCGTGCACCGCGGTGCGCCTTTGCCTCCGTGACCCACTTGAAGCCGCACGGATGCGCCTCGGCCGCATTGCCGCCCATCACCAGAATCACGTCCGCATTGCGAATGTCGACCCAATGGTTCGTCATCGCTCCACGGCCAAACGTCGGGGCAAGACCTGCCACCGTCGGGCCGTGTCAGACACGCGCCTGGTTGTCGAATGCGAGCAGGCCCATGCTGCGGGCCACTTTGTGCGTGAGATAGCCGACTTCGTTGCTGCCTGCCGATGCGGCCAGCATGCCCGTGGTCAACCAGCGGTTCACGGTCTTGCCGTCGGCGGTCTTCTCGACGAAGTTCGCGTCGCGATCTTCCTTCAACAGCTTCGCGATCCGGTCGAGCGCGTCATCCCACGAAATGCGCTTCCACTCGTTCGAGCCGGCCGCCCGGTACTCGGGATACTTGAGGCGGCTCTCGCTATGAATGAAATCGATCAGACTCGCGCCCTTCGGGCACAGCGTGCCGCGATTGACGGGGTGATCGGGATCGCCCTCGATATGGATGATGCTCGTCGTAGCATTCTTCGCGCCATCGCCGAGACCGTACATGAGGATCCCGCAGCCAACCGAGCAGTACGGGCAGGTATTGCGGGTTTCAGTGGTGCGCGCCAGTTTGTATTGTCGGACCTCGGCAAGTGCGTTGTCGGGCGCGAAACCCATCAACGCGAGGCTGGAACCCGCCAGCGATGTTGCCGTGACCTTGAGGAACTGGCGCCGGGACATCTGCAGCATGATTCGTCCTCGGCTTGATTGTGGGTTTTTTCAGTATAAGACGTTTTGGGAGACGGATCGCGCTGGATGCTCGCGAGCGTTACGCACGTACAGCGCGAGCTCGCCCGGGAACCGCGCTTGCTAATATCGAATGGCGAATGAACCATCTTTGTGACGAAAACGAACCACTGAAGCACCACCGCGGGGCGCACCATCATGTCAACGCTTTCCACCGAACGACTGCAGTCCGCCGCACGCAAGGAAGCGTCGTGGGTGGTGGGCGCGTTGCGCCAGTTCATCGCCAATCGCTGCCCGTCGCTCGCGGCGAGCATCGCGTTCTATTCGGCGTTTTCGCTCGCGCCGACGCTCGTGATGGTGATTGCCGTGGCGGGCTGGTTCTACGGCGTCGATGCCGCGCGCGGCGAACTCTTCCGCCAGGTCCACAACGTGCTCGGCGACGACGCGGCCGCGGGCATCACCACCATCGTGCAGAACGCGCATCGGGCGGGCGGCAAGGGCGGCGTCGCGGCGATCATCTCGCTCGCCCTGCTCGTGATCGGCGCGTCCGCAACCTTCTCCTCGCTCAATTCCGCGCTGAACATCGTCTGGCCGCCGGACGGGCAGCGTCCCTCCAGCGTGATGGCGCTCGTGCGCGTGCGGCTCATTTCGTTCAGCCTCGTGCTGGGCGTCGCGTTCCTGCTGATCGTCTCGCTCGTGCTCGACACGGCTATTACGTTCGTCGGTCAGTGGATCTGGGGCAATTCCCCTTATGTGATCATCGGCAACCTGATGCAGCTTGCCGTGGGCCTCGTAGTGCTGGCCGTCGCCTTCGGCGCCCTGCTGCGCTTCCTGCCAGACGCCGACGTGCGCTGGCGCGACGCGATGGTGGGCGGCGTCGTCGCGGCGGTGCTGTTCTCGGCGGGCAAGAAGTTGTTCGCGCTCTATCTCGCGCACGCGGGCATGGCAACGGCCTTCGGCGCCGCCGGCTCTCTCGCGGTGCTGCTCATGTGGCTCTATTTTTCAGCGGCCGTGCTCCTGCTGGGCGCGGAATTCTCGGCCGCGCGCGGGCGTATGCACGATCCGCGCGGCGCGTGGGGTTTCCTCGAGGAAACGCCGCCCGGCAGCCGCGCCAAGCTGGCCTCGGTGCTCGCCGCCTCCACCATCGTCGCGCGGCACGACACGAAGCGTGCGGACCGCCCCGCTGCGTCGGCGCCGCAGGCCGTGCCGATCGGAAACGGCGGCGCAGCCGCCCCGGCAATGCCTGCGGCCCTGGCGGCAGCTGTTTCGGCAGACAAATCGACACTATCGGAAACCCCGCTCGGCGCGATTCGGCGCGCGAGCGCGCACGGTGGCCCATTCGGGAGGCTGAAATCGGGATTGCATATCCGCCGTTCGGTCGTGCGCATGGAAGACAGCGCCACCTACGCGGCCGCGCTCACGCTGGTTCACGCGGGCCGCACGGTCGCCGCCGCCGACCGCTATGTGAAGCGCCATCCGTGGGGTTCGGTGCTGTTCGTCGCGAGCGCGGCGCTCGCCATGACAACCGCCGGCAGGCGCCGCCACCCCCATGCCGCCGCGCCAATTAAGGCTGCTACCAAAGGTCGCAACAAGGCGCAAAAATAACGGCTGTTTACGGAACTTTTATCAAAACCAACAATAATGCTCGATCAACAATCCAATATTTCTTGAAACGGCATAATGGACGGAGTCCCCGCCTGACAAGGGATTCTGGCCGGTGTCAGGTTTTCGCGACAATCTTTATTTTTTCAGTTCAGGTCGCCTGGCCTGCTGCGTTATTCTCCAACGCGCAACAACTACACAATTTCTGCGTGGAGAAAACAGAATGAAACGAGTCGCTCTCTCGACCCTCTCGCTGGCCCTCTTGGCCGCAGCAGGCACCGCGCACGCTCAAAGCAGCGTGACCCTCTATGGGGTGATCGACGAATCGATCCAGTGGGCCCACAACACGATGGACGCCAACAACAAGAATGCAAACCTGGTCGGCCTCGCCGGTGGCAACCTGTCGGGCAACCGCTGGGGCCTGAAGGGTACGGAAGATCTGGGCGGCGGCCTGAAGGCGATTTTCCAATTGGAAAACGGCTTTGACATCAACAACGGCAAGCTCGGTCAGGGTGGCCTGATGTTCGGCCGTCAAGCCTATGTCGGCCTGACGCACGAGCAGTTCGGCACGATCACTCTCGGCCGCCAGTACGACCCGCTGGTCGACATGGTTCAGCCGCTGACCGCGGACAACTATTTCGGCAGCACGTTCACAACGCCGGGCGACGTCGACAACAACGATAACAGCTCGCGTACGAACAGCGGCATCAAGTACGTCTCGCCGGTTCTCCAAGGCTTCCAGTTCGAAGGCATGTACGCTCTGGGCGGCGTGGCTGGCGCAACGGGCTCGGGTCAGAGCTGGGGCGCAGCGGCTACGTACGGCATCGGTTCGTTCAACGTCGCTGCTGGCTACTTCCGCATGGACAACGCGTCGTCGCTCGCTGCGCGTACGACGACGTCCAACGGCGTGAGCACGGTGGGCTGGGCTTCGGGCGCAACCTCGGGCGCCATGTTCGACAGCCAGATCAACGAAGCCTACGCGTCGGCCAAGTCGGTTGGCACCGCTGCGATCGCTGCGCAATACGTCGCTGGCCCGTTCACGTTCGGCGCACGTTACAGCAACGTTCAAATCCGTCCTGACGGCTACTCGACGTTCTCTTCGACCCAGCGTTACAACGTCGCTGCTGGCTTCTTCGGCTACCAGCTGAACCCGGCCCTGCTGCTCGGCCTCGGCTACACTTGGACGCACGGTGCTGGCGACTCGTCGAACACGTACAACCAGGTTTCGATCGGCGCGGACTACAATCTGTCGAAGCGCACCGACCTGTACGGCGTCGCCGCATGGCAGCACGCCAACGGCCAGCAACCGGGCGAACCGGCAGGCACGGCAGCCGGCGCATCGATCGGTTCGTACGGCTTCAACTCGGCTTCGAGCTCGCAGACCCTGGTCAGCCTGGGCATCCGCCACAAGTTCTAAGCAACGCTTTACTCCGGGCTTCGGCCCGGCGCCGGAACTGGCTGACGAGCCAATCCGGCGAAGCGAGCGAGACCGCGCAGCTAAAACCTACACGCTGCACAAACCAGCCTCGGGCGCAAGCCCTGGCTGGTTTTTTTATGGCCGCCGGGTTTTAGAAGCGATCCTCCAGGGTGTTCTCACGCAACGCCACAACTTGCGCCGTTTACGCGCCATTTACACGAGCGCAAGACTCAGCGCAGTCGCGCCAGCGCGGCGCCGGCGTGCCACACGAACGCGTCGCTGAGCGCCGTCGCCGCGCGCTGCGCTCCGCGCACGACATGGAGCGCGCTCGACAGCGTGGGCGTGAAGCGTTTCACGCTCACCCGTGCGCTCGCGTGCTGGGCGGTCAGCGCGTCGACGAGCGCGATGCCCATCCCCGCTTCCACTATCGCCACGACCGATTGCGCGAGCGCCGCTTCGACGCCGGGCTCGCGCACCACCCCGCATTCGGCAAAGAGCCGGTCGATGGAGAGGCGCGCCTCGCTCGCCGCGGCAAACGAAATGAAGCGTTCGCCCGCGCAGTCTTGCGCATGAATCACGCGTTTGCGCGCAAGCCGGTGTCCGCGCGGCACGATGCAGCGCAGCGGCCATTCACCCAGATACTCGAGACGCGCGCCAGGATGCGCGACGGCTTGCGCGACGAAACCGAGATCGCAGCGTTGCGCCGCCACGCGCTCGGCAATCCCGGCGGCTTCGCCAGTCAGCAGTTCGAAATCGACGCCTTCGTGCTCGCTTGCAAACGCGGCGGCCACGCGCGGCAGGAAGTCGGCGCAAAGATCCGCTGAAGCGGCAACGCGCACGACCCCGCGCCGTTGTGCGCGAATCTGCGCGGCCGCCTGAGCCACGCGCTCGAAGCCGAAGAACGCGCGCTCGACTTCATCTTGCAGCGTATGGGCCTCGACGGTCGGCAGCAAACGCCCCTGGCGCCGCTCGAAAAGCGCGAACCCCATCCTGGCTTCGAAGTCGGCAAGCAAACGGCTCACCGCAGGCTGAGAAATGCCGAGCGCCTGTGCCGCGCGCGTGACGGTACCCCAGTGCATCAGCGCGCGAAACGCTTCCACCTGCCGCAAACTGAGGTCGGTTGCCTGCATAACACTATGCTATGGAAATTTAAATTAGCGGGTCTACGACATCGTTTTCGTACGACATGAATGACACTGATGCCTCTAACACAGGGACATCATACCGGATACCTGACCATAACATCAGAGCATAGATATGCATGTTCTGTGCGCATTGCACGCACCAAATGAAAAATCCCCGTGAGCTCGACGCCAACGGGGATTTTTTGGTACTGACAGGTAACCGCTACCCGAAGGTCGCGGCTTCAAGCGCAATCAGCGCAATCAGGCTGCTGCTGCGTCCTTCAGCTTCTTCAGGGCGCGCGCCTTGATGCGGACCGATGCGGGCTTCGCCGGGAACCAGCGCTCTTCACCCGTGAACGGATCCTTGCCGAAGCGCTTCTTCTTCGCCGGCACGGCCTGGACGACGATCTTCAGAAGGCCCGACAGCGTGAATTCGCCAGCGCCCTTCTTGTGGACCGAACCGAGGATCGTGTCTTCCAGCGCGGCGAGCACGGCCTTGGCAGCCTTCGGCTCGACGCCTGCACGTTCAGCGACGTGGGTAGCCAGCGAGGCCTTCGTGAAGGTGTCCTTGATCGGCGTCGGTACGCCGGACGCCTTCACGGCGACCTTCTTAGCTGCGGCCGTCTTGGTGGCGGGCGCTTTCTTTGCGGCAACCTTCTTGGCCGGGGCAGCTGCCTTTTTTGCGGCCACTTTCTTTGCGGAAGTCGGCATGTTTCTCCTACCAGTGTTGGTCAGTGAATCGAAGAAGCACTGCGGAATGCACGTGCTTCAACGGCGGATTCTACATACGCGCAAGCGTTTTGCGTGAAGCTTTTGCATTGTCGTTACGATTTTGTTGCGCAGCGCTGACTCTCGAACACATTTTGACGCCTGTTTACAGGGGTAAACGTGCACCTGGCGCAGCCGGATCACCGACGGACGATACGCTTCGGTGGGGCGCAGCGCACGGCGCGTTCGACAGGAAAGCGCCACACGTATGGCGTTTTCTCGCGATTTCGGCTGCCATGCCGGTGTCGCCGCGACGGCAAAATGCAGTCAAAGCGTGCGCAGCAGCGTGGCGAGCGATGTCAGCGCGGCGTCGATACGCTCGGCGTCGACCCCACCGTAACCGAAAAGAAAACCGCTCTGCACAGGCGCTTCGAGATGAAACGGCGCGAGCGGATGCAGGCCGATCGACGCGCGGCGCGCGGCCTGCGCCACCGCGGCAGCGTCGAGCACGTACACGAGCCGCGCCGCTTTCGGCAGCCGCGCGACGACGAGCCCGTCGTGATCCACCGGCACCGGCACGACCTTCGCGCCCAATGCGGCAAAGATGTTGCGCGCGAGCAGATCGAGCGCCTGCTGCGCGCCCTGCGTGACGATCACGTCCTGCCAGATGCCCTGCACCGCGCGGTTGAAAGCGAGATAGCGCGACACCGCAAGGCGCAGCTTCTCCTCGCCCGCCGGATCGCGATACATGCCGAAACCGCGCGCCTGCACGCGCAGCGCGTCGTTGATGCAGCGCCGCCAGACGTCGAAGGGAAAGCGCGACTTGTCGGTGACACCGCCCGCGAAATCGCAGGCGAGCCGCGTATCGAGGCGCGGCAACGAACCGTGCAGCGCCTCGGCTTGCGCCTGCGCGCCACGCGCGGCACCTTCCCGGTACGCGCAGAAGTGATCGCCGCGGTGGCCGCGCGTATCTGCGGATTCGGATGACCGTGCTCGCGCGCGGGCAGGCGTTCGAGCGTCTGCGCCACGAAAGTGCCCGAGCCGCGCCGCGATTTCAGATAGCCTTCGGCGAGCAGCCGTTCGAATACGTCGAGCGTGGTCTTGCGCGAAACGCCGAGTAGAGCGCGCGAGCAAAAGCTCGATTGAAAAGCCGCTCGCGGAACCGGTGCGCCTGCGCGCTTCGCAGATCAACGGCTGCGCCTATTGCGTGGACATGCACACCGGTGATGCGCGTAAAGGCGGCGAAACCGATCGCCGGCTCGCCACGGTATCGGTGTGGCGCGAAACCCCGTTCTTCACCGAGCGCGAGCGCGCGGCGCTCGAATGGACCGAATCAGTCACGCTGCTCGCGCAAACGCACGTACCCGACGAAGTGTGGGAACGCGTGAAGCCGCATTTCAGCGATCAGGAGATCGCCGACCTCACGCCGCTGATCATCGCGATCAACGGCTGGAACCGCATCGCGGTGACGTTCCGCAAGATGCCGGCTTGAGTCCAAGCAGCAAGCGCGCTGCTTCAGCTGCCGCAAATTAAGCGGCGACTGAACGCGGCGCGGGTGTCGATCACCGAGTGCTTTCCGATTGCGGCTCGCGCGCCGCTGGCAGTTTTTGCGCGGTTTTTGGCATGGTTGTGGAGCGGCGCGAGATTACAGTGATTCCCGAATCATCGGCACACCGCGTCGGCCTTTTCGACAGCCAAACCTTGACCGGGAACACCACATGGCACTGCAGATCGGATTTCTCGTCTTCCCCAACGTTCAACAGCTCGACCTGACCGGCCCATACGACGTGCTCGCCTCGATGCCGGACACCCGCGCGCGGCTCATCTGGAAGACGCTCGACCCGGTGCGCTCGAGCACCGGCCTCATGCTCACGCCCGACACGACCTTCGAGGACTGCCCGCCGCTCGACGTGATCTGCGTGCCGGGCGGCAGCGGCGTCTCCCAGCTGATTCCAGACGACGAGACGCTCGCGTTCCTGCGCCGCCAGGCGAGCACGGCGCGCTACGTCACTTCGGTTTGCACGGGTGCGCTCGTGCTCGGCGCGGCCGGGCTGCTGCGCGGACGCCGCGCGACCACGCACTGGGCCTTCCACGAACTGCTGGAGCCGCTCGGCGCGCTGCCCGTGAAAGCGCGCGTGGTGCGCGACGGGAACGTGCTGACCGGCGGCGGCATCACCGCGGGTATCGATTTCGCATTGACGCTCGCCGCCGAACTGATCGGCGACGAGGACGCCCAGGCGCTCCAGCTCGAACTCGAGTACGCGCCCGCGCCGCCGTTCGATGCGGGCGACCCCGCCAGCGCACCGCGTGCAATCGTGGAAAGGTTGCGCGCGCAGACAGCCGCATCGCTCGCCGCACGCGCACGCGTAGTCGCGGCGGCGGCCGCGAAGCTCGGTGCTTGAGCGCCCGTTGAGGCCGCCGGGGTAACTACTGCGATTACCGGCAAGCCAGGGTCAGCGCTTGCTACCGTCTTTGATGGGGATCGATTACATTGAGCAACGGGCGCGCCGCAGTCGTTTGCGCCCGTCCTCCCAGACCTGGGTAAGTCGTTCAAATCAACCATTAAGGGAATCAATGCGCTCCACCACCAGCAAGCTGACTCTCGCCGCGGCGACCGCCGCATTCCTGATCGGCGTTGCCGCGCCGGCATTTGCGCAAACGGAAGCCAGCGCACCCGCCGCCACGGCCTCGCAACCGCTCACCAAGGAACAAAAGGCGCAGGCCAAAGCTCAAGCCAAAGCGCAGCGCAAGGCCGAACGCAAACAGGCCCGCGCGAAGAACAATGCCGAGTTGAAGAAGCTGGAAGACGCAGGCTACAAGCCGGCGCTGAACGACCCGAACTATCCGCAGAACCTGCAGGACGCACAGAAGAAAGCTAACGCTGCTGCAGGCGCCAGCCAGTAATTCGCGTCAGCGGTCGTTTTAACCGGCTGTTTTGCCGGTTAAAACGCCTCCACCCTCAACGTGCCCGCATCACCCGCAGCATGCTGCAACGCTGCGCTTCCCCCGCCTTCGCGCTCGCGCACTCCCGCTGTACACACTAAACGCTTCATCAGTCGAATGGCAGTACCATCCGCGAAGCGAATGCGCTGACTCGTTCGCAAGCCGCCACACCGCCGCTTTTCGATGCTGCATGCGCTCTGCCAGAAGCGACACGCGAGCCATGCCGCGTGCATGCCCAACAGGGAGTCATCGCCATGAACGCACCCCAGCCAGCCGCCAACGCGAGCGCGGCGCCGCAGAAGAAGGGCATACCTGTGGGCCTGATCGCGGGCGTGGTCGCGCTCGTCGTCGTGCTTCTGCTGCCCCTTCCCGATAGCCTCCCGCCCGCCGGCCAGCGCATGCTCGCCATCCTCGCGTTCGCCGTGGTCGTGTGGCTCACCGAAGCCGTATCGTACGAAGCGAGCGCCATCATCATCACGTCGCTCATGGCGTTTCTCGTGGGCACCGCGCCCACCATCGAAAACCCCGCTGTCGATTACGGCACCAACAAAGCCATCAGCATGGCGCTCGCGGGCTTCTCCAATTCCGCGCTCGCGCTCGTGGCCGGCGCACTCTTCATCTCCGCGGCGATGACCGTCACCGGGCTCGACCGGCGCATTGCGCTCGTCACGCTCTCGCTGATCGGCACCACCACGCGGCGCATCCTGATCGGCGCGGTCGCCGTGACCATCGTGCTCTCGCTCGTCGTACCGAGCGCCACTGCGCGCAGCGCGTGCGTCGTGCCGATCATGGTGGGCGTGATCTCGGCGTTCGGCGTCGACAAGCGCTCGAACATCGCGGCGGGCATCATGATCGTGGTCGCGCAAGCCACGAGCATCTGGAACGTCGGCATCCAGACCGCCGCCGCGCAGAATCTGCTGACCGTGGGCTTCATGGACAAGATGCTCGGCGCGCGCGTCACGTGGCTCGACTGGCTCATTGCGGGCGCGCCCTGGGCGATCGTGATGTCGGCGGCGCTGCTCTTCATCGTGCTGAAGATGCTGCCGCCCGAAGCCGATGCCATCGCGGGCGGCAAGGAAGCCGTCGAAGCCTCGCTGCGCGAACTCGGCCCCATGACGGGCCCGCAGAAACGCCTGCTCGGGGTGTCCATCGGCCTGCTGCTCTTCTGGGCGACCGAAGGCAAGCTGCACCCGTTCGACACCACTTCGGTCACTTACGTGGGGCTCGTGCTGCTGCTGTTGCCGCGCTTTGGTGTGATGGACTGGAAGACCGTGCAAAGCCGCATTCCGTGGGGCACGGTGATCGTGTTCGGCGTGGGCATCAGCCTCGGCACGGCGCTGCTCACGACGAAAGCGGGCCAATGGCTCGGCGACCTCGTCGCGCATCACACGGGGCTCGACACCGCCACGCCGTTCATGGCCTTCGCGATTCTCTCGGCCTTCCTCATCCTCATCCACCTCGGTTTTGCGAGCGCAACGGCGCTCACCTCCGCGATGCTGCCGATTCTCGTGTCGGTGCTGCAGTCCATGCAGGGCGACTTCAACCGGCTCGGTCTCACCATGCTGCTCGGCTACGTGGTGAGCTTCGGCTTCATCCTGCCGATCAACGCGCCGCAAAACATGGTGTGCCTCGCCACCGAAACGTTCACGGCGAAGCAGTTTGCGCGCGTGGGCATCGTGCTGACCGTCGTCGGCTATGTGTTGTTGCTGCTGTTCGCCGCGACGTGGTGGCGCTGGCTGGGCTGGATCTGAACACTGCACCCGAACGCTGCACGGTTAGCAAGGAGCCGCTCATGGAAGTCAGGATCGACGACGCACGCCGCTTCGCCACGGCCGTGCTCACGAACGTCTCGGTGCCCGAAGACATCGCCGCCGACGTGGCCGACCATCTGATCGAATCCGACCGCGTGGGCTACGCGAGCCACGGCCTGTCGATCCTGCCTAACTACAAGCGCGTGCTGGCCGCGGGCTTCGTCACCGCAGACGGCCGCGCCGAGCGCGTCGTCGACCGCGGCAGCCTGATCGGCTATGACGGCCACAGCGGCTTCGGGCAGCACATTGGCAAGGTCGTGATGGAAGACGCGATCGCTCGCGCGCGCGAACATGGGCAGTGCATCGTAACGCTGCGTCATAGCCATCACCTGGGGCGCATGGGCCACTACGGCGAAATGGTCGCGGCGCAGGGCTACGTGCTGCTCGCCTTCACCAACGTGGTCAATCGCGCGCCGACCGTCGCGCCGTTCGGCGGACGCGAGCCCCGGCTCACGACCAACCCGCTGTGCTTCGCGGGTCCGCTGCCGGGCGGGCGGCCGCCCTTCGTCGTGGATATCGCCACGAGCGCCATCGCCGTGAACAAAGCGCGCGTGCTCGCCGAAAACGGCCTGCCGGCGCCTGACGGCTCGGTGATCGACGCGAACGGCCAGCCGAGCACCGACCCCAACGTGTTGTTCGCCGACCCGCCAAGCGCGCTGCTGCCGTTCGGTCTGCACAAGGGCTATGCGCTGGGTCTCGTGGCGGAACTGCTCGCGGGGGTGCTCTCGGGCGGCGGCACGATCCATCCGGACAACCCGCGCAATGGCGTCGCGACCAACAATCTGTTCGCGCTGGTGCTCGATCCGCAGGTGGACTTCAACACGACGTGGCGCTCGCAGGAGGTCGAATCGTTCCTCGACTATCTGCTCAGCTGCCCGCCGCAGGATCCGTCGCAGCCGGTGCAGTACCCCGGCCAGTACGAAGCGGAAAATCGTGCGCGGCACATGCAGACGATCACGCTGCCCGACTCCGTGAGAAAGCCGTTCGCCGACATCGCCACCGAACTGGGCATTGCGCCGCTTACGGCGATTTGAGGCGATCCAACGCGACGCTGTAAACAAAAAACCGCGCGAACCCTGCGGGACTCGCGCGGCCGTTTCATGCGTTGAGCTTACCTCACACGGCAACCGCGCCCACGTAGTTCTCGGCCATCGCCGTCGCGGCGGGGCGGGACGTGGTGACATGTTCCAGTTCGGCAACCTGCAGGCGCTGCTCGAACGGCGTGGCGTCGTCAAGGCGGTGCATCATGCGCGTCATCCAGTACGAGAAGTGTTCGGCGCGCCAGATGCGGCGCAGCGCCGTTTCGCTATAGCCATCGAGCAGATCGGTGCGGCCTTCCTGGTAGAACGCCACGAGCGCCGCGGTCAGCACGCGCACGTCCGCCACCGCGAGATTGAGGCCCTTCGCGCCGGTCGGCGGCACGATGTGCGCCGCATCGCCCGCGAGAAAGAGGCGGCCGTGCTGCATCGTGGTCGTGACGAAGCTGCGCATGCCCACGATGTTCTTCTGGAAGATCTTGCCTTCCACCACCTGGTGGCCTTCGCGCGAATCGACGCGCGCGTGCAGCTCGGCCCAGATGCGGTCGTCGGACCAGTTGTCGACGTTGTCCGTCGGATCGCACTGGAAGTACATGCGCTGCACGTTCGGCGAGCGCGTGCTGACGAGCGCGAAGCCGCGATCGTGCCGCGCGTAGATCAGCTCGTCGGAAGTGGGCGGCGCCTCGACGAGAATACCGAACCAGCCGAACGGGAACACGCGCTCGTAGTCCTGGCGCAGCGCCGCCGGAATCGAGGCGCGCGACACGCCGTGGAAACCGTCACAGCCGATCACGTAGTCGCAGTGCAGCTCGTGCTCTTCGCCTTCGTGCGTGAAGCGGATCGACGGCGTGCTGGTTTCGACGCCGTGAATCGACGTGTTCGAGACATTGAAGAAGAGCTTGCCGTCCGCGGCCACGCGCGCCGCCACGAGGTCCTTGAGCACTTCGTGCTGCGCGTAGACGGTGATGGCTTTGCCCGTGAGGCCGGTGAGATCGATGCGGCGGCGCTTGCCTTCGAACGCCAGTTCGAAGCCGTGATGCAGCGCGCCTTCGGCCTTCATGCGCTCGCCGACGCCCGCTTCGGTGAGCACGTCCATCGTGCCTTGCTCGAGCACGCCGGCGCGTATGGTCGATTCGATCTGCTCGCGGCCACGCAGCTCGATCACGACCGAGTCGATGCCACGCAAATGCAGAAGATGGGAAAGAAGCAGGCCCGCGGGCCCGGCGCCAATGATGCCAACCTGGGTGCGCATGAGATGTCTCCTGATGCGGCGTTGCTTGAATTGATTTTTGGCAAGTTTCGCCGCAGCACGCGTTATCGCGCAACGCGATATGGAGAATATGGACTATCTCTATTTTGAATAGTGCTGCAGTCGCCAGCCGTCTCGCACCGCCATTGTGCGGAACGGAAATTGCTTATTGCCACGCTTCGCCTGCGCCCCAGGTTTGCGCACTGGCGCGCTCGTCGCCCCTCAAAAACATTAAGGCCATGTCCTTCCCGTTCCGCTCCCGCACGCCCACATCCGCCACGACATCCCGCCCCGTCCCGTTTGCCGCCACGCTCGCCGCTGCGCTGTGCCTCGCCTGGCCGCTCGCGCAAACCGCCCATGCCGCCGACGCACAAGCCGACGTCGCAGCCTCCGCTAGCGCACCCGCCAACGCGCAGGAATTACAAACGCCCGCGCGAGCGGCAATGCCGGTTCGCTCGCCGGCGCAGCATGACGCCGCAAAAGAGAGCCGGCCCGCCACGCCCGCCGACCTCTATGGCCGCCTCTATCACGACGTGCAGCTCGCGCAGATCTTCCCCGACGGCAAGACGTTTGCCGACATACTGCCCAACGAGCGCCCGAGCCAGATCACGGCCGCCTACGAGCGCTGGCGCCAGCAACACGCGGGGCTGCACGACAGCGCCGCGCGCAAGGCCGCGCTCGCGCAGTTCGTGAACCGGTACTTCACGGCCCCGGCGCAAACCGAAGATCACTACGTTTCCGATCCGAACCAGGATGTCGTCGGCCATATCGACACGCTCTGGAACGTGCTGAGCCGCCGCCCCGACGCAAAGCCGAATCCGTATTCGTCGCTGCTGCCGCTGCCCTATGCGTACATCGTGCCGGGCGGGCGCTTCAACGAAATCTACTACTGGGATTAGTACTTCATCATGCTCGGCCTGGAAGCGAGCGGCCGCCACGAACTCGCGCTCGACGAGCTGAGCAACTTCGGCGCGCTGATCGACCGATACGGCCACATCGCGAACGGCAATCGCACGTACTACCTGAGCCGCTCGCAGCCGCCGTTTTTCGCGCAGATGGTGAGCCTCGTTGCGGAAAAAGACGGCGACGCCGTGTACCTCCACTACCTGCCGCAATTGCGCAAGGAATACGACTACTGGATGGCCGGCGCGCAGACGCTCAAGCCCGGTCACGCCGCGCGCCACCTCGTGCGCCTGCCCGACGGCACGCTGCTCAACCGCTACTGGGACGCGCGCAACCGCCCGCGCGACGAGTCGTACCGCGAGGACATCCTGACCGCGCGCGCCACGCCGCAACGCGACGCCTCCGACCTCTGGCGCAACTTGCGCGCGGGCGCGGAAACGGGCTGGGACTACAGCTCGCGCTGGCTCGCCGACGGCCAAACGCTCTCGACTATCGATGTGACCTCGCTCGCGCCGGTCGACCTCAATTCGCTGATGGTGATCCTCGAACGCACGCTCGCGAAGGCCTATGGCCTCAGGGGCGACGCGCGCGAGGCCGAACTGATGACGAAGCGGGCGCAACAACGCGCCGACGCCATCGACCGCGTGCTCTGGGACCCGCAACTGCATGCCTACAGCGACTACGACTTCGCGCACCGCACGCTCACGCACCGGCTCACGGCGGCGACCGTCTATCCGCTCTATGCGGGCGTGGCGACGAAGGCCCAGGCGCAGGAAGTGGCCGCCGCGGTGCGCGCCGGGCTGCTGCGCCCCGGCGGCCTCGCCACCACCCAGGTCGCGACCGGCCAGCAATGGGACGAGCCGAACGGCTGGGCGCCGCTGCAATATCTCGCGGTCATGGGGCTGCGCCGCTACGGCGCACAGGACCTCGCGCAGGAAATCGCCACGCGCTGGATCGCGACGAATCTCGCCTACTACGCGCGCACGCATAAGCTCGTCGAGAAGTACGACGTGAGCGCGTCGGCCACGAAGGCCTCGTCGGCAGGCGGCGGCGAATATCCGCTGCAGGACGGCTTTGGATGGACCAACGGCGTCCTGCGCGTGCTGCTGCAGATGTATCCGCAGACGGGCGCCGCGCAAGGCGCACCGGCGGCGTCCGCCGCGGCCGCCGCCAGCACGCCCTGAGGCGCCGCCGCGCGCCCGCCGCGCCGCACGCCGGCGGCGCGCGGCGTACACTTTTTGCGCCACCGCAGCGTAATCGTCGTATAGCAACCAGGAGCCCCCCATGCGCAACGAAACGGCCTTTTTGTTCGACCTCGACGGTACGCTCGTCGACAGCGTGTATCAGCATGTGCTCGCATGGAAGGAAGCGCTCGACGCGGACGGCATCGAGCTCTCGGTGTGGCGCATTCACCGGCGCATCGGCATGAGCGGCGGTCTCTTCATGAACCAGTTGCTGCGCGAGACCCACGAGGCCCACGAGTCGATCGCCCCCGAGCGCATCGCGCGCTTGCAAAAACTACACGCCGACGCCTACCGCCGCCACGCCGACCAGGTGCGCCCGCTGCCCGGCGCCCGCGCGCTGCTCGACACCCTCAGCGCGGCGCAAGTGCCCTGGGCGATCGCCACGAGCGGGCGGCTCGCCACGGCGTCCGTGAACCTGCAGGCGCTCGGCGTGGACCCGTCCGTCACGACGGTGGTCACGCGCGACGAAGTGCGCCACGCCAAGCCCGACCCCGATCTTTTCGTCGCCGCGGCGCTGCGGCTGAACGTGCCGATCGAGCGCTGCCTCGTGGTGGGCGACAGCGTCTGGGACATGCTAGCGGCCCAACGCTGCCGCGCGCTCGGCATCGGCCTGCAGTCGGGCGGCTACGGCACCGAGGAGCTGCAACGCGCGGGCGCGCTACGCGTGTACGAAGATCCCGCCGACCTGCTCGACCACCTCGACGAAGTCTGCGCTCGCGATTGAGCCGCTGATCGAGCCGCCGCTCGGACTGATTGCGCGCGCCGCCGCACGCGGCGCGAAAATTGCGCAGCTCTCGGCTGTGCAGTGCAGCACCGCGGCTGCGCCGCCCCGCCTCTGGCGCACGTCATGTACTGCATGTCGCGCGCCATCGGCGTATGCTGACATAGGTCAATTCGACAACTCACCGGCCGGCTCCCGCCGCCTGCTGCGATGAACGACTCCGCCCCTGCCCCCGGAACTCCCAGCGCGCCGCGCGTGACGGTGGTCGTCCTCACGCGCAATCATGTACGTCAAACCGTCGATACCGTCGCGCGCCTCACCGCCCTTCCCGAACACCCGGACGTCATCGTGGCCGACAACGGCTCCACCGATTCCACCGTCTCCCTGCTGGCGTCGCTCTTTCCGCAAGTGCGCATCGTCCAGTCGCTGGGCGATCACGGCATGGCCGGTTTCAATCGCGCCGTGCTGCTCGCGCGCACCGACTATGTCGCGTGCTGCGACGACAGCACCTGGTTCGCGCCCGGCGCGCTCGCGCGTGCGGCGCACCTGCTCGACGCCCACACGCAGGTGGCCGTGCTCAACGCGCGCGTGGTGAGCGGCGACGAGCGCGAAATTCACCCCGCCTGCCTGATGCTCGCCGCCACGTCGCCGGGTACGGAAGGCGAAGCCGGGCCTGCGCTCGCGAACTTCATGGCCGGCGCGTGCATTTTCCGCGCGGCCGTGTTCCACGCGCTCGGCGGCTACGAGGAGCGGCTGTCACACGGCGGCGCCGAAGAGCTTGCCGCGCTCGACATGCTGTCGGCCGGCCACCAGATCGTTTATTGCGAGCAGGCGCTCGCGCATCGCGAGCCGCTTTACCGCTGGTTCACGCGCGCGCAGCAATGCTCGCTCGCGCGCAACACCGCCTGGGTGGCGTGGATGCGATTGCCCGCGCGCGATGCGATCGCGGCGACCGGCCGTGCGCTCGCCGTGTTCGCGCGCCAGCGCTCGCTCGGGCCCGCGGGCGTGGCGCTGCTGCGCGGCGCGTTCTGGACGTTGCGCGCACGCCGCGTGGTGCCGCCGCACGTCGTGCTGCTCACCCGCCAGGTACGCCGCGCGGAACGCCACGTGCGCGCGGGCATTCCGGCAATGGCCGAAAAGTACGACCGCTCAGGGCAGCGCGCGTGGTAAGCTGCGACGCCCGCTGCGTGCGGGCCGTCCATTCAGGAGGCCGGAGCCTGTCAATCTTGTGAACAGGCCCTATGACAGACCCGAGGACCATGACGACGCCCGACCCCGGCATCGCCCAGCAAAACACCGTCGCCGAAAGCCACCACGAACGCCGCTTCGAGGCGCTCGTGGAGCCGATCGAGGACTACGCGATCTTCCTGCTCGATACGCGCGGCTACATCGTGAGCTGGAATCGCGGCGCGGCCCGCATCAAGGGCTATGAAGCGCACGAGATCATCGGCCAGCATTTCTCGCGTTTTTACACCGACGAAGCCAACGCGCGCCGCTGGCCCGATCACGAGCTGGAGCAGGCCGCGCTGCACGGACGCTTCAACGACGAAGGCTGGCGCGTGCGCAAGGACGGCTCGATGTTCTGGGCCAACGTCGTCATCACCGCGCTGCACGAGAGCGACGGCTCGCTCTCCGGCTTTGCCAAGGTCACGCGCGACCTCACCGCCGAACGCCGCCAGGTCGAAGCGCTGCGTCTTTCCGAAGAGCGCTTTCGCCTGCTCGTGGAAAGCGTGAGCGACTACGCGATGTTCATGCTCGATCCGCAGGGCAACGTGGTGAGCTGGAACACCGGCGCGACCAACCTGAAGGGCTACCGTCCGGCCGAGATCGTCGGCCAGCATTTTTCCGTGTTCTATCCGCCCGACGAGGTCGCCGCCGGTCAGCCCGAACGCGAGCTGCGCCGCGCGAAGGAGTTGGGCCGGGTCGTGAGCGAGGGCTGGCGCGTGCGCAAGGACGGCTCGATGTTCTGGGCCAGTGTCACGCTCACCGCGGTGCATGACGGCCAAGGCCGCCTCACGGGGTTCGCGAAGGTCACGCGCGACATGACCGAAAGCCGCCGCACCGACGAACTCGAGCATTCGAGCGAACAGATGAAGCAGTTCCTCGCCTTGCTCGCGCACGAACTGCGCAACCCGCTCGCGCCGGTGCGCAACGCCGTGGCCACGATGCGCCTCATGGATGCGCCGAGCCCCGAGATCGAGCGAGCGAGCGAAATGATCGACCGTCAGATCGTGCACCTCACCCGGCTCGTGGACGACCTGCTCGACGTCGGGCGCATCACGTCGGGCAAGATCGAGTTGCGCGAGGCGCCGCTCGACCTGCACGAAGTGGTCGCGCACGCCATCGACGCGGCGCAGCCCTTCACCTCGGCACGCGGTCAGCACGTGGACGTGCAGATGCCCGACGAGCCGCTCACCATGAAGGGCGACCACACGCGGCTCGTGCAGGTGCTGCAGAACCTGCTGCACAACGCCTCGAAGTTCTCGCCCGACGGCAGCCGCATCGTCGTGGACGTGCGTTCCGCCGCGCGCGCCGTGCAGATCCAGGTGCGCGACGAAGGCCGCGGCCTGCGGCCCGGCACATACGAGTCGATCTTCGGCCTCTTCAGCCAGGACCGCTCGGCGCCGGGGCCCACGGAAAACGGGCTCGGCATCGGCCTCATGCTGTGCCGCTCGCTCGTCGAGCTGCATGGCGGCACCATCTCCGCCAGAAGCGACGGGCCCGGCAAAGGCAGCACGTTCACGATCCGCCTGCCGTTCGCGCGCGAGGCCACGCATGCCGTGCAGCCGCCGCCGCTCACGCCGGACACGGCCGAGCTTGCCGCGCTGGCCGAAGCCGGCGTGCCGCCGCTGCGCGTGCTCGTGGTCGACGACAACCGCGATTCGGCCGACAGCCTCGCCATGCTGCTCGAACTCAAAGGGCACGACGTGCGCGTGGCCTACAGCGCCGCCCACGCGCGCGAGGAAGTGGACGGCTTCACGCCGGACGCCGCGCTCATCGACATCGCCATGCCCGAGATCGACGGCTACGCGACGCTGCGTGCCCTGCGCGCGCTGCCGCCACTCAAGCACACGCTGTTCGCCGCGATGACCGGCTTCGGCCAGGCTGCCGACATCGAGCTCACGCACGAAGCGGGCTTCGAGATGCATCTCGTGAAGCCCGTGGACGTCACGCTGTTCGACGAGGTGCTCGCGCTTGCGGCGGCAAGGCAAAGGCGCCGCAGCGCGTGACGTTCGACTTGTCGCGCCCTTGAGTTACGGTGCCTTAAGGTGAGATAGGTGCGAACGGCCGGTATTCGACCTCGGGCCCGCGCACGACAATGGCCGTCGATTCCGGCACTTCGGCCCATACATCGGGCGCATCGCCAAGTGGCTCGGAAACGAGCAGATACGCGTCGTCGCCGGCTGCGATGATGCGCGGGTCGTCGGGATACAGTTCGCGCAGATGCCGGAACGCCGTGGTGTGATAAAGCGAGCGGGAATTGCGCTCGCTCGAATAGCGCACAGCGACGATCTGCTCGCCGTCGCATGCGCAAACCGTCATGTTGAGCGCCGGCTCGACGCCATGCTTTTGCGCGGTTGCCTCCACAAAACCCGCCATGCGTTCCAGCGCAAGAACGGGCTCGACTTCGAGGCCGAACGTCATCGCGAGATAGAACATCGTTTCCGAATCCGTCGACCCCTCGAGCGCATTGAAGCGCCCCGGATCGATCGCGACCAGCAGGTCGCGCCGCATCAGCGGATAGCTGCGGATCAGACCGTTGTGCGCAAAGATCCAGCGCCGGTGCCGAAACGGATGGCAGTTCGTTTCCTGCACCGGCGTATGCGTGGCCGCGCGAATGTGCGCGACGAACATGGGCGCACGCACCGCGCGCGCCAGTTCGCGCAGGTTGCGGTCGTTCCAGGCGGGATGCACGCTGCGGTAACGATAGGGAATGTCGTGCGGGTCCTGATACCAACCCATGCCGAAGCCATCGCCATTCGTGGTGGTCGCGCCTTTGGTGGAATGCAGGCTTTGATCGATCAGCGAATGCCGTGCGTGAAACAGCACGGTTTCGAGTTGCACGGGGTTCCCGCTATAAGCGAGCCAGCGGCACATGATGGTCTCCTTCGCGTGAGGACGCTTGTGTACGCCGGCCTGCTCACGAGCTACAGGCGCCGCTACTTCGCGGCGCGCAGGTCGGCGATCGGCGTGAGAAAGCCGGTCAGGCCAGTCAGTATGATCTGCACCCCGATGCACAGGAGCAGAAACGACGACACGCGCATGGCCACGCGCGTGCCTTCCACACCCAGGTACTGCGAAAGCCGTGCGGCGCGGCTGTACACGTAATAGATCACGAGCATGACGAGCGCGGAGATCACGAGCGACGCGAAGCTCGAGAGCAGCCACGCCGAAAGCTTGTGCGTGCGGTTGGCATTCAGCGCAATGGCCGTGGCGATGGAGCCCGGGCCGGTGGTGAGCGGAATGGTCAGCGGAAAAAAGGCTTTTCCGGAAGCCGAACTCGCGCTCACGGGCTTGACCGGATGATCGACCGCGGGCTCCGGCTCGGGCGCGTTGAGCATTTGCCAGCCGGCCACGGCTACGGCGAGGCCGCCGCCGATACGCAGCGCTTCCATTGAAATACCGAAGAAATGCAGGATGGGCGTGCCGACGAAAAAAGCCCCGACCAGCACGAAGAACGCGTTGATCGCCACGCGTTTGGCGAGCAGGCGCCGCTCTTCGTCAGTAAGCGTTGTGGTGCGATCGAGAAAAACAAAAGCACCGCTCAAGGGATTGATGATGCTGATGAGTCCGGTGAAACCGAACAGGATGTCTGAAATCAGGCTCTCGATCATGGAGTCGATCCGTTGAGGGCATGCGCAAAAAGCGCGCCGGGCTGCGAGAAGTGTAGCCGGATCGGCGTCGGGCGTGCCTGATCGATGTCGCTCGATGCCGCGAAAAATGGCGCGTTGCACCAATCTTTACGGCAAGCCCTTCAGTATTTTTGGCGGCTTTACGGGGCGCGTTCACAAGCATAGAGTGGGTGGCTTCGCACCCCGACGCGACGTTTCTTTTCTTCTCATATGAAAGAGGAGTTGCCATGTCACTGCGGTTGCTCGCTGCCTTGCCCTTTATCGGCATCCTGCTAGGGGTGCCGTTCGTCAATCGCACCGAGCCGCTCGTGCTCGGCATGCCGCTCGTGCTCGCGTGGATCGTCATGTGGGTGGTGCTGGCCGCGGTGATCATGGGGATCGTCTACCGGCTCGACCCAGTCAACCGGCTCTCGGGCGAAGCGGACGCGGAGGTGCGATCATGAGCGCCCTCATCATCATCGCGGCGATGACCTTCGTCGCGCTCTACCTCGGCATGCGCGCCCGCCGCGGGCACGACATGAACCTCGAGCAGTGGGCCGTGGGCGGCCGCAGCTTCGGCACCGCGTTCGTGTTCCTGCTGATGGCGGGCGAGATCTACACCACCTTCACGTTCCTCGGCGGCAGCGGCTTCGCCTATGGCAAGGGCGCGCCCGTCTACTACATTCTGGCTTACGGCACGCTTGCATACATCCTCTCGTACTGGATGCTGCCGCCCGTGTGGCGCTTCGCCAAGCAGCACCGGCTCGTCTCGCAGCCGCACTTCTTCGCGCGCAAGTACCAGAGCCCCGCGCTGGGCGTGCTGGTGGCTTGCGTGGGCGTGCTCGCGCTCGTGCCGTATCTCGTTCTGCAGCTCAAGGGCCTCGGCATCATCGTGACGACGGCCTCGTATGGCGCGATCTCCTCCACGGCGGCGATCTGGATCGGCGCGGCCGTGGTCACGGCTTACGTGATTGTTTCGGGCGTGCGCGGCTGCGCGTGGAACTCGGTCGTGAAGGACACGATGATTCTCGCCATCGCCGTGTTCCTCGGCATTTACCTGCCGATTCACCACTATGGCAGCCTGAGCGAGATGTTCCGCGCCATCGACGCCGCCAAGCCCGGCTTCCTCACCTTCCCGGCACGCGGCCAGAGCGTGACGTGGTTCCAGTCCACCGTGCTGCTCACGGCACTAGGCTTCTTCATGTGGCCGCATACGTTCATGTCGGTCTACACCGCGAAGAACGAGCGCATCTTCCGCCGCAACGCGATGATCCTGCCGCTCTATCAGCTTATTTTGCTGTTCGTCTTCTTCTGCGGCTTCGCAGCCGTGCTCAAGGTGCCGGGCCTCAAGGGCGGCGACATCGACCTCTCGCTGTTCCGTCTCGCCCTGCAGACGTTCGATCCATGGTTCGTGGGCGTGATCGGCGCGGCCGGCGTGCTGACCGCACTCGTGCCGGGCTCGATGATCCTCACCACGGCTTCGACGCTGCTCGCGAACGACATCTATCGCGGCGGCCTCGCGAAGAGCGCGGACGACGCGCAAGTCGCGAAGCTCGCGCGCGCCTTCGTGCCGGTGATCGCGCTCGTGGCAGTCGGCTTCACGCTCAATGGCGGGGACACCATCGTCGCGCTGCTCCTGATGGGCTACAACTTCGTCACGCAGCTGTTCCCGGCGATGGTGTGCAGCCTCTCCGCGCGCAATCGCGTAACGAAGCAAGGCGCATTCTGCGGCATCGTGGCGGGCGTGCTGGTGGTGATCGTCACGACGCTCACGCATGTGAGCGTGGCTCAGCTGATTCCGTTCGCGCCGGACGCACTCAAGGACGTCAACATCGGCTTCCTTGCGCTGTTCGTGAACGTGATCGTGCTAGTGGTGGTGAGTACGGTAACGCAGCCGCGCACGCATGTGGATCATGAGCATGCGCGGGCGCATTGAGTTGGCGTAACGCGGTAGCGAGGCGGCCCAATCGGCGAGATCCGATTGGGCCGTTTTCCATTTATGCCGCCTTGCGCGCTTCGGCGATGCGCTGCGGCGCCTCGGGACGCGCGTAGAGGCGTTCGAGATACGCCTGCAAGCGCGGGAAGCCCTCCAGCAGTTGCACTTCGTGGGCCCAGTCCATCAGATACACCGTCACGCAGTCGGCGACCGAAAGCTTGTTGCCGACGATGAACTCGCGTCCTTCGAGGTGCCTTTCGAGCACCGCGGCCATGCTGCTGAAGTCCTCCCGCGCGAGTTCGATATCGGCGGTACTGCGCTTTTCCGGTGGATACAGAAACGAATGCCGCGTGATTCTCCAGAGCGGCTGCTCCAGTTCGGTGACCGCGAACAGGGTCCAGCGATACGCCTGCGCGCGCTCGTCGAGATCCGCGGGCAACAGCGCCTTCTCTGGATATTTATCCGCGAGATACAGCACGATTGCAGCCGATTCGGGAATCACGCGGTCGCCGTCGATCAGCACGGGCACCTTGCCTGCGGGATTGATGCGCAGGTATTCAGGCCGCTTGTGCTCGCCTGCGAGCAGATTGACCGAGATGAATTCAAAATCGGCGTCGACTTCCTTGAGGCCCCATAGCGCGCGCTGCGAACGCGTGCCGGCAAAACCATAGAGTTTCATGACGCGCCTCCGTTCACACACCGGGAATCGGCAGAACGGGCATCACCTCGACGGCCTCGCCCGGAAAAATCGAAAAGTGCGGGTGGCCTTCGAACAGCTTCGCAGCCTCTTCGTGCGATGCAGCACGGAAAACGGTATAGCCGGTTAGCGCGTTAGATGTGTCTGCGATGCCATGCTCGCCAATCGATTTCGTCTTGCCGAGCGGGCCGCCCATATCGACGATCGATGCCTTGTGCTTTTCGACCCACGCGTGCCAGGCCGCAATGCCCTCCTTTTCCTTCGCGTGCCGATCGGCTTCGGAAAGCGCCGCCCATCCCTTCATGCGCGCGTTGTCTTTGGTACCGAGAAAAACAGCGAGAAACAGTTTCTGATCGCTCATGTGTCCTCCAACTGCTGGTCTGGTTGCTGGTCTGAAAACGGGAGCAACGGTATGTCGCCCATCCGGCCTTGACAGCATAGGTTGATATCAACATAATTGCAACATGGCACGCGCAAAGAAACTTCCCTTCGAAACCACGCTATTGGTGCGCGATTGCTGCCTGTGTCTGCATATGCAGCGGGCGGCACGCAATCTCGCGCGCATTTTCGACGACGTGCTGCGTCCGCTCGATCTCACGAACGGGCAGTTTTCGCTGCTGATGTCGCTGAACCGGCCGCATCCGCCCGGTATGAAAGACGTGGCGTCGCTGCTCGCCATGGACCGCACCACCCTCACGGCCGCACTCAAGCCGCTGGAGCGGCGCGGTCTCGTGGTCATCGAGCAGGACCCGGAAGACAAGCGCAGCCGTCTGCTGAGCCTCACGGACGAGGGGCATCGGCTGCTCAATGCTGCGTTTCCGCTATGGCAGCAAACGCATGAGGAGATCGAAAAGGAGTTCGCCGAGGGCGAGGTGGACAAGCTGCGCGCGCACTTGCGCGCGCTTTCCTAGTCGTGGCGCTTCTGCGCCCCATACAGCGTCGATTCCGCAAACCCCTCCGCCGCGAGCACGCGCCCTACGAGAATGAGCGCGGTACGCTCGATATCCGTAGCGAGCACCTTCTGCGCGATATCCGCGAGCGTGCCCGTTACGCGTTCCTCGTCGGGCCAGCTCGCGCGATAGATCACCGCGACCGGGCAATCTTCGCCGTAGTGCGGCAGCAATTCCTCGACGATGCGCGCGATATGGCGCACGCCCAGGTGAATCGCGAGCGTCGCTCGGTGACGCGCGAGGTCGCCTAACTGCTCGCCTTCGGGCATCGACGTTTTGGTGGCGTAGCGCGTGAGAATGAGCGTCTGCGAAATGCCGGGCAGCGTGAGTTCGCTGCCGAGCGCCGCCGCGCACGCGGCGGTCGCGGTCACGCCGGGCACGACTTCATAAGGAATACCGAGCATACGCAACCGCCGGATCTGCTCGCCGATCGCGCCATAGAGCGACGGGTCGCCCGAATGCACGCGCGCCACGTCGAAGCCCTGGGCATGCGCGTTTTCGAGCAACGCGACGATCTCGTCGAGCGTGAGCGGCGCCGTGTCCACCACCTTGTGCGCGCGGTGGCCCTCCAGCACGGCGGGCGGCACGAGCGAGCCCGCGTAGAGAATGACGGGGCAATTGCGCACGAGGCGCTGGCCTTTCACGGTGATCAGTTCAGGATCGCCCGGCCCCGCGCCGATGAAGAAAACGGTCATGCGTGGAAACTCCGCTGAATAGGGTTCGCGAGCGCGTCGATTGCCGCTTGCGCCGACGTGAATTCACGTTGCGCGTCGGGCAGCGGCGGGCGCTGCATCATCACCACGGGCAAGCCCATTTCGCGCGCGACGGCGAGCTTCGCTTCGGTCGCCGCGCCGCCGCTGTTCTTGCTGACCACGACGTCGATGCGCGCTTCGGTAAAGAGCGTGCGCTCGCCAACGGCCGTGAACGGCCCGCGCGCGTCGATGATGCGCGCACGGGCGTGGCCAGGATGCGCTTCGAGGCAACGGACCGTCCAGTGCTGATGCTCCGGCACCTCGTTCAGATGCGCAAGCGGCTCGCGCCCGAGCGTGAAGAGCGGGCGCGCGAACGGCATGACCGCTTCGACCACGCCGGCCCAGCCGCTCACCATGCGCCAGTCGTCGCCGGGCTGCGGCTGCCACGGCGCACGCCGCAGCGCCCAGTACGGCACGTGCGCCGCTTCGCACGCACGCGCCGCGTTGGCGCTGATTTGCGCGGCATAGGGATGCGTGGCGTCGAAAACCAGTGTGATGTTTTCGTCCGCGAGAAAGCGCGCGAGCCCTTCGGCTCCGCCAAAGCCGCCCACCCGCACCGCGCAGGCGAGATCGGCGGGCACGCGGCCAAGGCCCGCGAGCGAGTAGACGTGCTGGGGGCCGAGCGTGCGCGCGATCGCCAGCGCATCGCCGGTGCCGCCGAGCAGCAGGATGCGCGCCGTCATGGCTTGACGGCCTCGTAAAGCGTGACGGGCAAGGCCTGACGCCAGGTGTCGAAGCCGCCCAGCGGCTGCGCCTCGCCGATGCCGACGCGCGTGAGCGCGCCGCCGTGCTGCGCGCGCCATGCCACGAGTGCCGCTTCGCTCTGCAACGTCACCGCGTTCGCGACGAGCCGCCCGCCGCTCGCGAGCGCCGCCCAGCACGCGTCCAGCACGCCGGGTACGGTCACGCCGCCGCCGATAAAGACCGCGTCTGGCGCGGCGAGCCCTGCGAGCGCGTCGGGCGCGCGGCCCGCAACGAGTTGCAAACCCGGCACGCCCAACGCCGCGCGATTGTGCTCGATGAAGCGTTGACGCTCGGCGTTCGCCTCGATCGCGATCGCGCGGCAAGCGGCGTGCGAACGCATCCATTCGATGCCGATCGAGCCGCTGCCCGCGCCCACGTCCCACAGCAACGCGCCGGGCGTGGGTGCGAGACGCGCGAGCGTGAGCGCGCGCACGTCGCGCTTCGTGATCTGACCGTCGTGTCGGTAGGCGTCGTCGGGGAGGCCTGGCGTGAGCGTCCAGCCGCGCGCGGGCGTCTGCGCACTATCGCTTTCGCATTCGAACGCGACCAGATTGAGCGCCGCGGCTTCTTCAACGTGCCACGCATCGGCGCGGCCTTCTATGCGGCGTTCGAGCGGGCCGCCCAGATGCTCGAACACGGCAAGACGCGTGGCGCCGAAGCCCGCTTCGGCGAGCAACGCGGCAAGCGCCGCGGGCGTGCGCCCATCCGCGCTCAACGCGAGCACGCGCGAGCGCGCGTAGAGATGGCGGCGCAGCGCATCGAGCGGACGACCGACGAGCGAGACCATCGCCGTATCTTGCAGCGCCCACCCCTTGCGCGCCGCCGCGAGCGAGAGCGACGACGGCGCGGGCAGCACGCGCATTTCACCGGGCACCACGCGGCGCGCGAGCGTCGCGCCCACGCCGAACAGCATGGGGTCGCCGCTCGCGAGCACGCATACGGACTGATTCGACTCGCGGTACGCAAGCAGCGCCTCGACGCTAAACGGCTGGGGCCACGCTTCGCGCCGTGCACGCACGCGCGAGGGCAGCATCGCCAGATGGCGTTCGCCACCCGTCACGATGGCCGCGTCGAACAGCACGCGCCGCGCGTCGCGCCCGAGCCCCGCGTATCCATCGTCGCCGATGCCCACCACCGTCAGCCATGCCTGCGTGCCCTGCATTCGCTCTCCCGCCGTTGCCTGTTTGGTTGCCTGTTTCCCTACACCGCCACGGCCCGCAGCCCGATCGTGGGGTGGAGCACGCGTGAAAACGGGCATAATACCGTGTCCGCCGGTGCCGTTAAGGCAGCTTTGCATGAGACCGGAGCAAGCGCTGAAGCGCCAACTCCGGATCGCAAAAAGGGAACACAGCAAGCTGTGGCCGCCCCGCGACTGTGAGCAGCGAGACCGCATCCACCCGAGCCACTGGTTTTACCGGGAAGGCCGATGCGGCTCACGACCTGCGAGCCAGGAGACCTGCCGGCCGACTGTTCGCGCGAACCCATATCGGACGGGGTGTACCGATACCGCTGCCGTTTCCCGCCTGCCGTGCGGGCAACGCGCCGCTCCAGCGTGATGCTTACCCGGTAATGCCTTGAAACACGAAACGAAGCCTGTCTCGCCCGCTGCCGCATTGGCCGTGCTCCGCCCCTCGGCGTGCCCGGGGCTCCTGCGCGTGGTCGCGGCGCGCGACGGCGGCCTGTGCCGCATCCGCCTGCCTGGCGGCGCGCTGAGCGCCGCGCGTGCGCGGGCCCTCGCCGACGCAGCGTCGACGCACGCGAACGGCGTACTCGAACTGACCAATCGCGCGAACGTGCAGATTCGCGGCGTGCGCGCCGGCGAAGAAGCGGCATTGAGCGCCGCGCTGATCGACGCAGGCCTCGGCCCTGCCGGCATCGACGCCGCGAGCCCGGTCGAGCGTGCATGCGCCGCCGACGAATTGCGCAACGTGATGCTGAGCCCGCTCGCGGGCCTCGACCCTGACGCGTTGTGGGACACGACGGAACTCGCCGCTGCGCTCATCGACATGATGCAGCGCGAGCCACGCTTCGCCGCACTCTCGCCCAAGTTCGCGTTGCTACTCGACGGCGGTGAACGTGTGGCGACGCTCGAGCATCCGCACGACATCTGGCTCGCCGCGCTGCATGATGGCGCAACGGTGCGCTTCGCAGTGGGCCTCGCAGGTCGCCCCACGGCGCGGCCAGTCGGCACGCTCGCGGCCGAAGACGTTTGCGCATCGATGCGCGCGCTGTTGCATGCGTTCCTCGATCTCGCGGGCGCGGCCGCCACACGCATGCGCGACGTCCTCGCCACTCATTCGCTCGACGCGCTGCTACAGCGCGCGCAACAGCATGGCGACTTCACGTTGACGCGCGACGACGCCACGCTGCCCGCTTGGCGCCGCGCGGCGAGCCCCGCCGGCTTGCGCCTCGGCGCATACGCGCTGCACGCCGACGGCAGCGGCTACGTGGGCGCGCAGCCCGCTCTCGGCCGTATCGACGCGCCAACGCTGCGCGCACTTGCCGCGCTCGCGGAAGACTCGGGCGACGCGACATTGCGCGTGACGCCCTGGCAAGGCGTCCTGCTGCCGAATGTGCCCGCGCACGCCATGCACGCCGCGCTCGAACGCCTGGACGCGCTCGGTCTCATCGCCTCCCGCGCCGACCCGCTCGCGCGCCTCGTCGCGTGCACGGGCTCGACGGGATGTGCAAAAAGCCGCGCGGACACGAAGGCAGACGCACAGCGCCTCGCCGCAATGCTGCCGCCCGACGCCGAAGCCCACCTGAGCGGCTGCGAGCGCTCCTGCGCGGCCGCGCATTGCGCGCCGTTCACGTTGCTCGCCAGCACCCCGGACCACTACGACCTGTACCAGCGCGACGACACGCAAAGCGGCTTCGTCCAGCGCTTTGGCCAACTCATCGCGCGCAACCTGACGATCGAAGCCGCTGCGCTTGCACTCGCGCAGCGGCCCCGGAGTAACCAAGATGTCTGATTACATTCGCGACGGCCAGGCGATCTATCGCGAGTCGTTCGCGACGATCCGCGCCGAAGCCGACCTCTCGCGCATTCCCGCCGACCTCGAAAAACTTGCCGTGCGCGTGATTCACGCATCCGGCATGGTGGATGTGGCCGCCGACCTCGCATTTTCCGCAGGCGCGGGCACAGCGGGCCGCAACGCGCTCGCGGGCGGCGCGCCGATTCTCTGCGACGCGAAAATGGTCGCTTATGGCGTGACGCGCGCGCGCTTGCCGGCGAACAACGCCGTGATCTGCACGCTCGACGGTCCCGCTGTACCGGATCTCGCGCGCGAGATCGGCAACACGCGCTCGGCAGCCGCGCTCGAACTGTGGCGGCCGCATCTCGCAGGCAGCGTCGTGGCGATCGGCAATGCGCCCACCGCACTCTTTTATCTGCTCGATATGATTGCCGCCGGCGCTCCGCGCCCCGCGCTCATCCTCGGCTTTCCCGTCGGCTTCGTCGGCGCGGCCGAGTCCAAGGCGCAGCTTGCAGCCGAAAGCCACGGCGTACCCTTCGTCGTCGTGCACGGCCGCCGCGGCGGCAGCGCGATGGCCGCCGCCGCCGTCAACGCACTCGCTTCGGAGACCGAATAAATGATCCGCAAAGGACGTCTGCACGGCATTGGCGTCGGCCCCGGCGACCCCGAACTGCTCACGCTCAAGGCGCTGCGCCTGCTCAAGGCCGCGCCCGTGGTCGCGTATTTCGTCGCGAAGGGCAAGAAAGGCAATGCGTTCGGCATCGTCGAGGCCCATCTCGAAGCGGAGCAGGAACGCCTGCCGCTCGTGTACCCCGTGACGACCGAAGCGCTCGAACCGCCGCTCTCGTACGAAGCGATCATCGCCGACTTCTACGACGGCGCGGCGCAAACGCTTTCGCGCCATCTCGACGCCGGACGCGACGTGGCCGTGATCTGCGAAGGCGATCCGTTCTTCTACGGCTCGTACATGTATCTGCACGACCGGCTCGCCGCACACTACGAGGCCGAAGTCGTGCCGGGCGTGTGCTCGATGCTGGGCGGCGCGGCGGTGCTGGGCGTGCCGCTCGTCTACCGCAACCAGAGCCTCGCCGTACTCTCGGGCGTGCTGCCCGAGGACGAATTGCGCCGGCGCCTGGCCGACGCGGATGCCGCCGTGATCATGAAGCTGGGCCGCAATTTCGACAAGGTGCGCCGCGTGCTGGGCGAACTGGACCTCGCGCATCGCGCGCTGTATGTCGAGCGCGCAACCATGGCGAACCAGCGCATCGTCCCGCTCGACGACGTCGATCCGATGGCTTCGCCGTACTTCTCGCTGCTCGTCGTGCCGGGGGTGAAATGGCAGTCGTGACGCCGCCCGCCATCGTCATTCTCGGGCCCGGCGCGCTCGCCACGGCGCGGCGCGTGCAGACGCTTTACCCAGGCGCGCAGGTCCATGCGCTGGAGGGCCGCGTGGCAGGCGATGTCGCGTTCAGCGAGCTTGGCGCGCATTTGCGCGAATGCTATACGCGCGGCCTGCCCATCGTCGCGCTGTGTGCGGCGGGCATCGTGATCCGCTGCCTCGCGCCGCTCCTTGCCAACAAGGGCGCAGAGCCGCCGGTGCTCGCGCTCGCCGAGGACGGCAGCGCCGTCGTGCCGCTGCTCGGTGGACTCACGGGCGTGAACGTCATGGCACGCGAAATCGGCGCGGCGCTCGCGGTTGCTCCCGCCATCACCACGAGCGGCGAATTGCGCTTCGGCACCTGCCTGCTCAATCCGCCTGCGGGCTATGCGCTCGCGAGCCTCGCGCAAGGCAAGCGCTTCGTCTCCGATCTGCTTGCGGGCGCAGCGACACGCGTGGACGGCCACGCACCGTGGCTCGAAAATGTCGATCTGCCACGCGAGGCCGCGGCGCGCCATGCCATCCGCGTGAGCGCGCATGTCTGGGACGGCAGTCCCGACGACCTCGTCATTCATCCGCGCAGCATCGTCGCGGCCGTGGGTGCGCCACGCGAGGCGCTTGCCGATAACGTGCGCCGCGCGCTCGATGCGCACGGCCTCGCGCCGCTTGCGCTCGCGGCGCTCGTCGCCCCTGCTGCGCACATGCGCGATGCGTCGCTCGCGCAGGCGGCAGCGGAACTCGGCGTACCGCTGCGCTTCGTCGATAGCGAGGAGAACACGGCGCAAGCTACGCTCGCCGCCCTCGACTTCGCGGCGGACGTCGAGCGCTACACGCCGAACGACGACGGCGTCGCCCTCGCCTGCGCGGCCGTGCCGCTCGACCCGCTCACGTTGGGCCGCGCGCGCGGCAAGCTCACGGTGGTGGGCCTCGGCCCCGGCCGCGCCGACCTGCTTACGCCTGCCGCGCGCGCCGCGCTCGACAGCGCCACCGATATCGTCGGCTATGCAACCTATGT